>JADGOW010000021.1 GCA_017882765.1 Frankiaceae bacterium | reverse complement strand
CAGATCATGAGTCCCAGCACAACACCCAAGGGCCACAGCCACCCCCCCGGTCGCGAGCTTGCCCGGCTGGTCGTCGTGAGTGCCGGCGTCAGCGACCCGTCCTCGACGCGGCTGCTCGCCGACCGGATTACGCAGAAGAGCCTCGACCTGCTGCGCGAAGCCGGAACATCAGCGTCGGCGAGCGTCGTCGAGCTCGGCCCACTTGCCGTGGACATCGCGCGCGCGACGGTGTCCGGATTCCCCGGCGAGCAGCTCCAAGCCGCGATCGAGCGGCTCGCCGCCGCCGACGCGATCATCGCTGCCACCCCCGTCTACAAGGCCGGCATCAGCGGCCTGTTCAAGTCGTTCATCGACGTGGTCGACGACGACCTGCTCGTCGCCAAGCCAGTGCTGCTCGCGGCGACGGCCGGCAGCCCCCGGCACGCTCTGGTCGTCGACGAGCAGATGCGGCCGCTGTTCGCCTACCTTCGCGCGCTGACGCTGCCGACTTCGGTCTTCGCTGCACCCGAGGACTGGGCGACGAGCGAGCTGGGTGGCCGCATCGAACGCGCTGCGACGGAGCTCGTCGTCATCGTCCACGCTGGGGTCGGACACCGGATCGCCGACCGCGCCTGGTCGAGCTATCAGCACCAGTTCGCCGGCAACGCCACCCGCGCGGCACGGACCACAGCCGACATCGACTTCAACTCCCCACTCATGAAACTCGCCGCCGGCGGCGCCCTCGGAGTCGAGGCAGACGCCAGGGCGGCGTAGGACTGAGCTCCTGTGCGGCCTTCTCCCACCGGCTACCGTCTCCGGGCCGGACGATTGCGGGTCGGGCGACTTGCTTACGCGCTCCTTTGTCTGGCGTTGCGTCCGATGTCGTGTAAGCATGTAAGCATCCGAGGACGGGAGCCAAACATGATTGGGATGCGCGGGCGCGGCCCGGGGCGGGGGTTCGCCGAGCCGCCGCCAGTCGAGATGGCGGAGGTGGCCGGCTGGTTCGCCGGGCGACTGCCCGACACCTGGTTCACCGCGCCCCCTGAGCTCATCATCGACCGCGAGGAGATCACGGTCGTGGGCACCCTGGCCGCGCCAGGGGTCGCTGGCGACGACCCGGCGAGCGACCCGGCAGCCAAGTCCCCGGCAGCCAAGTCCCCGGCAGCCAAGGCTGCCGCGGAGACTGGCCGCATCCGCCGCTTCCGCGAGGAAACACGAGACCGCCGAATCGCCATCGCGCGCGAGGCCGAGCACCGCTACGCCCGCAAGGTGGCCTGGGGCGCCCGCGTGGGGGACACCCATGAGCTCTTCACCACGCTGTCCGCGCCAGTCATGACCAGGCTGCGCCAGCCGGAACGGCAGGTGCTCGACACGCTGGTGGACGCCGGGGTGGCGCGCAGCCGCAGCGACGCGCTTGCCTGGTGCGTCCGGCTGGTGGGCCAGAACGCCGAGGACTGGCTGGCCCGGCTGCGCGATGCCATGCAAGCGGTGGAGCGGGTGCGGGCTGACGGCCCCACGGCCTGACCTGCGGAGCGTGCGGCGGCGCAGTCCTTCGGGGGACGACCCCTGCGCCGCCGACCTGTTTCGGAGCCCTCGACCCGATCGGAAGGCGGGCCACGTCCCGCGCTCCCGATCGGCCTGGTGCCCCCGACCGGGCCGCTGACCCCTACGCTGTAGGCTCGGCCGGCTACCGGCCCGGGGCAGCGACGAGATCGCGATCAGGGCGTACCCTCCGGACGTGGGCGTGCGCGATGTCGCATACGGGGTGTATGAGCGCCGGCTTGCCCACCGACTGCGCGGCGCTCCCGTCCCCCGCCATGTCGGGGTCATCCTCGACGGCAATCGGCGCTGGGCTCGCGATCACGGCGAGTCGGATGTGTGGCTCGGCCACCGGCGCGGCGCCGACAAGATCGAAGAGCTCCTCGGGTGGTGTGAGGATGCGGGCGTCGAGGTAGTGACCCTCTGGGGGCTCTCGACGGACAACCTCGTGCGGGCGGCCGGCGAACTCGAGCCGCTGCTGCTGGTCATCGAGCATGTCGTGCTGGGCCTTGCAGCGCCGGACAAGCCATGGCGAATCCATCCTGTCGGGGCGCTCGACCTCCTGCCGGACCCCACCGCACACGTGCTCAAGGAGGCCGCCGCCGGAACTGCGGACAAGAGCGGGCTGCATGTGAACGTGGCCGTCGGCTATGGAGGGCGGCGCGAGATTGCGGACGCTGTCCGCAGCCTGCTGGTGGAGCGCGCCGGCGAGGGCGCCTCCATCGAAGAAGTGGCCGACTCCCTGGATGTCGACTCGATCGCTGAACACCTCTACACCCGCGGGCAGCCCGATCCCGACCTCGTGATCCGCACCAGCGGTGAGCAAAGGCTGTCGGGCTTCCTGCTCTGGCAGAGCGCCCACAGCGAGTTCTATTTCTGCGAGGCCTACTGGCCGGATTTCCGGCGTATCGACTTCCTGCGCGCCCTGCGTTCCTATGCCGCGCGGGTTCGCCGCTTCGGCGAGTGATCCCGGGACGGTCTTCCTGACGGCGGGACGGTCTTCTGACGGCGGCGGCCAACAAGGTCCGCCGGGTGTCCATGCGGTGAAGCACAGGTGCCCCGGCCCGTCAGGACGGCGCGTGCCGTCGCGACGACGTACCGTCTCAAGCGGATGGCTCGGAGGAGACGGCGTGAGGTCCAGTCGCAAGACCTACATCCTCGACACCTCGGTGCTGCTTGCCGACCCGGGGGCGTTTCGTCGGTTCGGCGAGCACGAGGTCGTGCTCCCGGTCGTAGCTGTGACCGAGCTCGAATCCAAGCGTCACCACCCTGAGCTGGGCTGGGCGGCGCGGCGGGTGCTGCGGGCCCTGGAGGAGCTGCGGGTGTCCTTCGGCGGCCTCGGCGAGCCCGCTCCGGTCAACGACGAGGGCAGCACGCTGCGCGTGGAGCTCAACCACGGCGAGACAGCGGCCCTGCCCCGGTCCTTGTCCGACAGCACGAACGACGCCCGGATCCTCGCCGTGGCCCGCAACCTCGCGGCCGAGGGCAGATCCGTCGTGCTGGTCACCAAAGACCTGCCGCTGCGGCTGCGAGCCAGCCTGATCGGCATCGACGCGGAGGAGTACCGCAACGAGCAGGCCGTCGAGAACGGCTGGACCGGCATCGCGGAGCTGTCCGTTGATCCGGCGACTGTCGACCTGCTCTTCCGGGACGGCCAGGCCGACGTCGAGGCGGCACGGGGTCTGCCCTGCCACACCGGGCTGGTGCTCACCGCCGGTCGCCAGTCCGCGCTCGGCCGGGTCACTGCCGACAAGATGGTTCGGCTGGTGCGCCCGGACCGGGCCATGTTCGGCGTCAGCGGGCGCAGCGCCGAGCAGCGCATCGCTCTTGACCTGCTCGCCGACACCGATCTCGGCATCGTCAGCCTCGGCGGCAGCGCCGGCACGGGCAAGAGTGCCCTGGCGCTCGCCGCGGGCTTGGAGGCCGTCCTGGAGCAGCGCACGCACCGCAAGCTCATCGTGTTTCGGCCGATCTTCGCGGTGGGCGGCCAGGAGCTCGGCTTCGTGCCCGGCACCGAGACGGAGAAGATGCGCGGATGGGGGCTGGCCGTCTTCGACACCCTGGAGGCCATCGTCGGGTCGAACGTGATCGACGAGGTCGTGGACCGGGGCATGCTCGAGGTGTTGCCACTGACCCACATCCGCGGCCGCAGCCTGCACGACACGTTCGTCATCGTGGACGAGGCCCAGAACCTGGAGCGGATGGTGCTGCTCACCGCGTTGAGCCGGATGGGTCAGCGGACGCGGTGCGTGCTCACCCATGACGTCGCCCAGCGTGACAACCTCCGGGTGGGTCGTCACGACGGCGTGTTGTCGGTCGTGGAGATGCTCAGGGGGCATCCCCTGTTCGCCCATGTGACCCTCGCCCGGTCGGAGCGCAGCCCGATCGCCGCGCTGATCACCTCGGTGCTCGACCGCGAGGGCTGACGGCGCCGCGGGCGGGGCGAGGCCGGGGGGCAAGCCGGGGAAGTCCGGGGGAGCCGCCCTGCGTTCAGGAGGCCAGCGTGGCCTGGAGGAGCACGGCTCCGTCCCGACTGGTCACGCCCACCCACCGGATGCCTGCGGGCTGCAGCGCCGAGTCGGCGGCCATTTCGACGTCGCCGTCGTAGCCCGCGGTCCAGGTCGCGACCGGGTGGCGGGCCCCGTCACCACCGCTGACGAGCAGGCTGCACTGCTGTCCCGGGCGCACGCCCCCCATGGACAACCGCAGGACGCTGCCGGTCCCGCTACCGGCGATCACCAGCGAGCCGTGCATTCCGGCAACGGTCGGGAGCAAGGTCACTGTGCGGCTGTCGCCGGGCGCGGCGGGTGCCGGCGCGGGGGTGGTGGCGGGCCCGGCGGCCGGGCCGGATCGTCCCGACACGACCGCCAGGGAGGCCACTGCGGCGAGCACCGCCAGGACGGCTGCTGCGGCCAGCAACACTGTCCTGTGGCGCCAGCTGAAGGGGCCGGCCGTGACGGGCTCGCGAGCGGGTCTCGCGGCTGGCGGCGGCGCCGGGCTGCCGGAGTCGCCGGCGCCCGCGGCTGGCAGCGGGACGACTCGCGGCCCTGCAGGCTCCACTCGGCCCGGTTCTGTGCCCGGTGGCTCGGGGACGGGGTCGGGCCGGGTCTCGATTCGGGGCAGGTCGGGAGCCGATGCCGGCGGTGCGGCGACGACGTCGGACAGGGACACCTTGCCGAGAAGGGCAGGGATGCCGGCCAGGTCGGCGACCTCGTTGCGGCACGCGGCGCATGCGGCCAGATGCTCTTCGAAGCCTGAGCGCTCCCTGGGCGGGAGGGCACCGAGCAGGTAGGCGCCGATCTCGAGCTGTTGCTGGTGGGTCATGGCGTGGCACCTGCCTCCTGCAGCGTGAGCCGCATGGCCCGCAGGGCGTAGTAGGCCCGGGATTTCACCGTGCCCGGGGGCACGTCGAGAACCTGCGCGGCCTCCGCGACCGAGTGGTCCAGGTAGTAGAGCTGGATCAGCACGGCCCGGTGCGCCTTCGACAACTGACCGAGCGCGTCGATGATCTGCCACCGTTCCAGCGCGCGATCCACGTCATCGGGGGCGACCGGACCGGTCGTGCCTTCGGCGGACACCTCGATCGGCCGAGCGGACCGGGCCCTGGCCCGGTCGATGAGCAGATGCCGGGCCACTGTGAACAGCCAGGCGCGGACGGGCCCTCGCTCGGGGTCGAGGCCCTGCGGCGAGCGCCAGGCGCGCAACAGCACTTCCTGGACGATGTCGTCGGCCAGTTGCGGGTCGCGGGTGGCATGCAGGCAGAACGCGCGCAGCGCCGGCCCGTGCTCGGCGTAGGCTGCGTCGACGAGTTGTTCGCGCGTCGCCACGTCTTCTGTCACGGATGCGGCCCGCCGTCCGGTTCAATGCCTTGACGCACCGGATTGTCGCGCGCGTGACCCATATGGTCAGTGGCTGCGTGTCCGGAGGTGTCCGGGCCCTTCCGGGTCGTGGACGCGTGACTTCATCTCGATCTCGGAGAGGGACCTCATGGTCGGTCGATCAGTTCGCAGCGTCCGGGGCGTACCCGTCGTCGTGACGGCAGGAGTGGCTGCGGCGGTGCTGCTTGGCGGGTGTGGCAGCTCGAGCAGCTCGAGCACGCCGACCACACCACCGGCGACGGCCCCGACGACCAACGCCACCGGCACCGCTCCCTCGGGTTATCTGAGGGTGACGATCAAAGACTTCGCGTTCGACCCAAGTACGCTGCAGGCCAAGGTTGGGCAGACGGTCGTGGTCACAAATGCGGATTCCGTGCCCCACAACTGGACCGACAAGGGCGGGGCCTTCAAGTCACCCGACCTCAACCAGGGGCAGAGCTACAGCTACACGTTCCAGAAGGCCGGCACCTACAACGTGTACTGCAACATCCACCCCGACATGCTGCAGACGGTCGTCGTGACCTGAGTTCACCCGGCGCGGGTTGGCATCCTGGAGCGCCGAGGGGCCGGGGGTGCCGCCCGCGTCGCCCGCTCCTGGTAGGGCTTCGGTCAGCCGCGGTTCCCGGGGCCGGTCATGGCCAGCACGTCCAGCGCCTCGTCGAGCTGCTGCACGGTCAGCTTGCCCTGCTCGACGTAGCCGTGTTCCAGCACGACCTCCCGGATCGTCATCTGGCGTGCCAGCGACTCCTTGGCGACCTTCGCTGCGGCCTCATAGCCGATGTATCGGTTCAGGGGAGTCACGATCGAGGCCGAGGACTCCGCGAAGCGACGGCACCGTTCGCGATCGGCCACGATCCCGTCCACGCAGCGGTCGGCGAGCAGCCTGGAGACGTTGGCCAGCAGGCGGATCGATTCCAGAACGTTGCGGGCGATCACCGGCAGCATCACGTTCAGCTCGAAGTTGCCCGCGGCCCCGCCGAAGGCCACGGCGGCATCGTTGCCGATGACCTGGGCGACGACCTGGCACACGGCTTCCGGCAGGACCGGGTTCACCTTGCCGGGCATGATCGAACTGCCGGGCTGCAGGTCCGGCAGGTGTATCTCGGCCAGCCCCGCGCGGGGCCCGGACGACGCCCAACGTAAGTCATTAGCGATCTTGTATAGGCTGACGGCGATGACCCGCAGCATCCCGGAGGCCTCCACCAGCGAGTCCCGCGAGGCTTGGGCTTCGAAGTGGTCGCGGGCTTCGGACAGTGGCAGGCCGGTCGTCTCGGCAAGTTCGGCGATGACCGCGGCGGCGAAGCCGGGGGGCGTGTTGATACCGGTACCCACGGCGGTGCCACCCAGCGGCAGTTCCCCGATGCGGGGCAGCGACCCCGACAGGCGCTCGACGCCCGTCCGGATCGCCGCGGCGTAGCCGCCGAACTCCTGGCCGAGTGTGACCGGGGTGGCGTCCATCAGGTGTGTCCTGCCGCTCTTGACGACGTCGGCGAACTCATCGCTCTTACGCCGCAGAGACGCTGCGAGGTGATCGAGTGCGGGCTGGAGGTGTCCGACGATCGATTCGGTCGCGGCCACGTGAATTGAGGACGGGAAAGTGTCGTTGCTGCTCTGCGAGGCGTTCACGTGATCGTTGGGATGCACTGGCCGGCCGAGCCGATCGCTGGCCAGCGTTGCGAGCACCTCGTTCATGTTCATGTTCGAACTGGTGCCCGAGCCTGTCTGGAAGACGTCGATCGGGAATTGATCGTCGAAATCGCCGGAGATCACTTCGGCGGCCGCGCCCCTGATGGCTTCGGCGATGTCAGCGGGGATCACGCCGAGCTCGGCATTGACCTTCGCCGCGGCTGACTTGATTCGGGCCATCGCGGCGATGAGGGCCCGCTCGATGCGTTGCCCGGACACGGGGAAGTTCTCCACGGCGCGTTGTGTCTGGGCCCGCCATTTGGCGGACGCGGGCACCCGCACCTCCCCCATGGAGTCGTGTTCGATCCGGTAGCCGTCCTCGATCGTCATGCTTCGAACCCTATTGCGAGCCGAGGCCGGAACTTCGCCTGGTTCCACCGGTCGAGCCCAGCCCGGCGGAGGTCGGGGGAACTATTGTCAGCCTCAGGGGCGGGCGTGGATGGACGGGCGGGAGGCGGCGCGGTGGCGGCAGGAACGTCGCGGGCCCTGCTGACCCGCCAGTCACTGCTTGCGGCGGCACGGCAGGTGTTCTGCTCGGCCGGCTTCAACGACGCTGCCATTGCAGACGTAGTGGCCCGGGCGGGCGCCAGCGTCGGCAGCCTTTACCACCATTTCGGCGGCAAGGCGGATCTGTACCTCGCACTCTACGAGGAGTACGCCAACCGGCAGGAGCAGCGGTCGGCCCGGGCCGTGGCGGCCGCCCGCGACGCGGGCGAGCGGGACCCGATCAGGCTCTTCGTCGCCGGCGGCCGGGCGTTCCTGAACGGCTGCTGGGTAGAACGTGATCTCGCCCGGCTCTTCCTCGCCGGTGGTGGGCCGCCCGGGTTTGACCTGCTCGTGCGGCGGCGCAACCGGGAGTGGGTACGGCGCAACGCGTTGTTGTTGCGCGCCGAGCCCGCCCCACGCGGTGAAGCGCTGGTCCTGGTGCTGACGACCGCCATGGGGGAAGCCGGGCACGAAGTGGCGCTCTGCGAGTCGGAGCAGGCAGCGGGCGAGCTCGCCGACGAAGTGCTGACGCTGGTCGCGCGGATCGGCGACGGTGCTCCCGCGCCGCTGGACGACGACCCGGGTCGAGCCATCCCGCGACCCTTGCGGGGCGCCTGATGGCGCAGGCGCATGCACCGGCCGCCCGCCCGCGGCGGCGGCTGGGCACACCACGGGACCTCGTCCTCTCAATGATCATCCTGATCGGGCTGGTGCTCCTGCTGGTGTCGGTGCTGCCCCGCCGCCATCACGATGCGGTCCAGGAGGTGGACTACCGCGGCCGCCTCGCGGTGCTCGCCGGCGCCGTCCCCTATCGCCTCCTCGGCCCCGTCGGCCTGCCGCCCGAGTGGAAGGCCACGTCGGTGCGCGGCGACGTGGCGGACGCCGGTCGAGCCGAGATCCACGTCGGCTTCGTGGTCGACCGCGACCCCCGGACCTACGCTGCTCTCGCACAGAGCAACGCACCGGCGTCCGATTTCCTCAAGCGCACGGTGCCTGGTCTCACCGACCACGGGAGCGTGCGAGCCGGGGGGACTGCCTGGCGCGTGTACCGCGACGGCGAGGGTCATCTTGCCTTCGTCCGAACGGCCGGGTCCGCGACCGCGGTGGTCAGCGACGGCGGCGGGTCGGGTGGGGCGGGCCAGGCCGACCTGCTCGTCCTGGCCGGCTCGCTCGCGCCCTTATCGCCTGCGTCGCGCTGACTGGGTCGTCGGGCGCGGCCGGGCGCGGCCAGAGTGCATTGGGCTTGCAGAGTGCGGCCGGTTGCGGGGGACGCCGGTGGCCGGGGCCCGCGAGGGACGCGCGTCGTCAGGAGGCCGGCGGCTGCTCGGGCTCGGCGCCGCGCTCCAACCGACGCCGCGCCCCGTCGAGCCAGCTCTGGCAGATCCGCGCCAGTTCCTCGCCGCGCTCCCAGAGCGCGAGTGACTCCTCGAGAGGAACGCCGCCCGCCTCGAGGCGGCGCACGACCTCTTCCAATTCCGCGCGCGCCTGCTCATAGCTCAACTCCACACGGTTCTCCCCGCTGACAATGGAGGCATGTCCGGCTTGACCGTACGGCGAGCGACCCCCGCCGACGCGGCCGAACTCACCCGACTGCGAGCCGAGATGTTCGCCGCGTACGGGGGCGCCGATCCGGACGAAGGCGACTGGGAGGTTGCCTGCACCCGGATGCTGGCTGAGCAGTTGGCGGGCGCAGTGCCAGGCAACCCGGTCGGGGTGGTTGCCTTCGTCGTCGATGACCCTGACGACCCCAGCTTGCCTGGCCGGCCGGGCCGGCTGTTGGCCGGCGGCGTCGGCTGGATCGAGCGGCACCTGCCGGGGCCTGGCAACCGCACGGGAGCGCGCGGACACATCGCGTCGATGTCCACAGTGCCGGGGGCGCGCAGGCAAGGGCTGGGGCGGCTCGTCCTGCGTGCCCTGCTCGACTACTTCGCCTATCACGGGGTCAGTCGCGTCGACTTGTTCGCCGCCCGGATGGGCAGCGGCCTCTACCGATCGGAGGGCTTCCAGGACGCTGTTGCGCCCGCTCTCAGCTGGTACGCCCCTGGCGCCCGGCTGCCTCCCTGGCGCCAGCCTGGTCCTGGGACGGCTGAGCGGGCGGGTTGAGCGGCGCCGGCATGGTCCGGGTCACGTCGACGGACAGCCGGCCCGTGGCCAGGCGCACGTCCAGCGGCTGCCCGACCGAGACGTCGGCCGAGTCGCGCACCAGCGTCCCGGCCTGGTCCTGGACGAGGGCGTAACCGCGAGCCAGTGTCGCCGCCGGGCTCACCGCCCGGACGTGCGACGTGGCCCGGGTGAGGTCGGCCTGAGCAGCCTCGATGCGCTGCTCCACGCAGCGGCGTGACCGCGCCCGCAACGCGACGACTTCCTCGCTGCGCCGCCGGACGTCACGCGCCGGGTCGGCCAGAACCGGCCGGCTGCGCAGCGCCACCAGTAGCGCGCTTTCCCGATCGACGGTGTGTGTGACGCAGCGCCAGGCGCGCCGGCGCAAGACGCCGATGTGGTGCACCTGCTCACCGAGGTCGGGGACAAGGCGCTTGGCCGCGTCCGTCGGCGTGGAAGCTCGCACGTCGGCGACGAGATCCAGCAGCGGCGTGTCCTGCTCATGCCCGATCGCCGACACGAGGGGCTTGGTCAGGGCGGCGGCGACGCGCAGGAGGTGCTCGTCGCTGAACGGGAGCAGGTCTTCCACGGACCCGCCGCCCCGGGCAATCACGATGACCTCGACCGACATGTCGTGGTCGAGCGCGCGGATCGCCTCGGATACGGCAGCGGCGGCAGCCGGTCCCTGTACGGGCACCTCGCGGACGATGAAACACACTGAGGGCCAGCGCCGCGCCGCGTTCTCCTGGATGTCCCGCGACGCAGCGCTGCCCCGTCCGGTCACCAGCCCGATGCCATGCGGGAGGAACGGCAGGCGGCGCTTGCGCTCGGCCGCGAAGAGTCCTTCGGCCGCCAGCACCGACTTCAGCCGCTCCAGCCGCAGCAACAGTTCCCCGACCCCGATGGGCCGCACGTCGTAGGCGGTGAGAGTGAGGGCGCCGCGCGCGAGGTGAAACTCGGGCCGGGCCCACACGATCACCCGCGCACCCTCATCCAGCTGCGGGCCGAGCGTGTCGCAGAGCGCCCGGGAGCAGGTGACCCGCAGCGACACCTCTGCCGCCGGGTCGCGCAGCGTCAGAAATACGGTCCCCATGCCCGGCCGGCGGGCCAGTTCGGTGACCTGTCCCTCCATCCAGACCCGGCCCAACCGGGCCACCCACGAGCCGATGGCGCGGGCGACGGTCCGCACCGGCAGGGGGTTTTCCGGGGATGACTCCAGGGGTACAGCTGACATCGTGACCTGCCCCGGCCCGAACCGGGCTGCTCAGTGGCTTCCGGTTGCCTCGGCCGAGAGTTTGTTGATGCGATGGTCGAGCATGCTCAGGATGCCGGCGCGTGCGCCGTGCCTGCTCTCCCAGCCTCGGAGCTGGATGAGGGTGGGCAGGTCGAGCGTGCGCAGCCGGCCGCGCAGGGAGGCGACCGTCATGGTGTCGAAGTCCGCCAGCGGTGGGCCGCCGGGTGCCGCGGGAGCGGGACCTGCCGGCGCGGGTGCCTGCGGAGCAGGTGCTGGCGGGGCGGCTTCTGCCGGGGCGGCTGCTGGCTGGGCGGCTTCTTGCGGAGCGGCTTCTTGCGGAGCGGCTTCTTGCGGAGCGGCTTCTTGCGGAGCGGCTTCTGCCGGGGCGGCTGCTGGCGCGGGCCGCAGGTCGCGGACATCGGCCAGTTTGGGCTTCTCCGCCGCCGGCCGGGCCGGGCGCTCCGTCTTGCCAACACCCAATGAACCCGGTCGGTCCTCATGCCGCAGGCGCTCGCGCAGTTCCAGCGCAGCCGATAACGCGACCAGCGGCAGCCGCACCATCTCGCCCGGGACGCGAGCCAGCACGGTCCGCACCTCCTCCACCGCCCCGCTCATCAGGCCCAGCCATTCGTTCACCGGGTTCGGCTTCGGGCTGTCAGGACCGGTCATCGTGACTCCTTCTGTCCGTCCCCGCCGAGCCCGGTCGATCCACATGCGGCCCGGTTGACCGGGTCGTCAACCCGGCTTCTCCAATGTTGCTGCGGTGCCCCGGCTCCGAGGAGGCCTTTGCCCGCACTGTTGCCCGTACCCTAGGAGGCATGCCTGGACGCATCCTGCTGGCCACGCCGCGCGGCTACTGCGCGGGGGTGGAGCGAGCTGTGGTCACAGTCGAGCAGGCACTCGAGCGCTACGGGCCACCCGTCTACGTGCGCAAGCAGATCGTCCACAACCTCCATGTGGTGCACGATTTGGAGGCACGTGGTGCGATCTTCGTCGATGACACCGATGAGGTACCCGAGGGCGCAATCGTTGTCTTCAGTGCACACGGTGTGGCGCCCTCGGTGCGTGACGACGCGTCGCACCGCGGCCTTCACACGATCGATGCCACCTGCCCACTCGTCACGAAAGTGCACAGCGAGGCCCGGCGCTTTGCCGCACAGGATTACGACATCGTCCTCATCGGGCATGAGGGCCACGAAGAGGTCGAAGGCACGACCGGGGAGGCGCCGGCGCGCATCCGCCTGATCTCCGGGCCTGCGGAGGCGGCGAGCGTTCAGGTGCGCGATCCGTCCCGAGTGGCCTACCTGTCCCAGACGACGCTGTCCGTGGACGAGACCGACGAGGCCGTTGACGCCTTGCGCCAGCGCTTCCCGCTCCTGCAGGGTCCTCCGACAAGCGACATTTGCTACGCGACTCAGAACCGTCAGGCGGCGGTGAAGCTGCTTGCTCGTGACGCCCAGCTTGTCCTGGTCGTCGGCTCGGGAAACTCGTCCAACTCTGTGCGGCTTGTCGAGGTCGCCCTGCAGAGCGGTGCGCCGGCCGCTTATCTCGTAGATGGCCCCGGGCACGTGCGGTCCCAGTGGTTCGACGGGGTGGAGACGGTGGGGCTGACCAGCGGCGCCAGCGTTCCGGAGGAGCTGGTCGCGGCGGTGCTCGAGCTGCTCGGCGGGTTGGGCTTCGACCGCGTCGAGGAGGTCGTTGCGACGGAGGAGACGACGACGTTCGCCCTGCCGGCGGAGCTGCGGCGCGACCCGCTGCCCGTTTCCGGCGGCTGAAGAGCGTTCGGTGAGCCCATGTCGCTTGGTGGGGTCCGACCGTAGGGTGGTGTCGATGTCGCGTGCAGGACGGGGAGCGGGCAATAAATGACTCAGCAGGATGTGCAGCCCGAGGCCCAGTTGCCGGAACCCCCCTCTTTCCTGACGCTGGTCCCTGACGAGATCGATTCCATCCCCTGGGTGCCCGAGCTCGGGGCCGAGGGCGTCACGGAGAGGGTGCTCTGGCGGTCGGGGCACAACGAGGTAGGCCTCATCCGCATCGAGCCCGGTGCGTCGAAGCCGGCCCATACGCATTGGCGCGCGCACCACCACATCTGGATCGTCGACGGCGCCTGCACGATGCTCGGCCGCGCGCTGGCGTCGGGTTCCTATGCCTACATTCCCCCTCGCGTGGCGCATGAAGTGACGGATGTGGGCCCGCAAGGGTGCACCTTCCTCTATACGTACGGCCGGGCCGAGCTTCCCCGTAGCCCCCTGCCCGGAGACGAGGCGCTGGCCAGCGGCGTCTGGGCCGAGTAAGAGGGTCGCCGGCATTCCTACCGACGGCGGACGTACCTCCGGCCGCGTACGACTGCAACAACCGTCGCGGCGACGGTGGCTGCCAGGAGGGCGGGGGCACCGAGGATCATCGCTTGCACCACGTTCGCGGCGGTGTCCTTGATTCCGCCGCTGAGGCTCCCGCCCTCAGGCGGCTCGACAATCGCTGTGACGATGGCCAGCACCAAATATGCCAACGGCGGCAGGACGATCGTCGCCGCGAGGTCTTCCTGGTGGACCCGGGTCGCCACGAAGGCACAGCCCAGGGTGAACAGGATCCCGAACATCACACCGAGCGAGCTGCCGATCGACAGATCGATCACGGCGCCGACCGCACCCACCAGCAGGACGACGACGGCGGCGCCCAGGGCGGTGAGACCGCGGGAGTCGCCCAGCGGCCCGCCGCGCGCGGTCGCCGGTAGGGAAGGCGTGGCACCGGGTTTCGCCGCGCTCGACGGTCGCATATGATCGGCCGACGTGCCGACGGGGCTGACAGGGGCCAAGGACTCCGGCGCGTTGGACGGCGGGTCGGCCGGTGGTGGATACCCAGCTTGAGCACTCATCAACATCACGCTACCGCGGGACAGCCATCAGAGCACCGTCGACGCTCCGTGGCGGCCGGTCGAGGGCGCGCGTGCGCCGGGGTCGGGGGCGCAGAGTGAACGTGCAATGCGGCATCCTGGATGAAGGGGTCCCATCCTGGAAGACGGGGCCGACTGGGAAGGACGCTACGCCATCGGAGCCTGCGGGCGTGTAGCCCGGCCCTCGGCTTGCCCAGGCTGACGTCGTCAATCGCTGCCAGGGCCCCGCCGCCCCTGGCCGCCCTGCCTGGCCCCATCGCCCCTGCCGGCTCCAGCCCCCGCCGGCCCCACCCTGCTGCCGGCTCCACCGCCGCGCGGGCGCGTCGCGGTTTTTGTCGTAGGGCGCGCCTACGGTCCCCCCATGCGACTGATTCACACCTCCGACTGGCACCTGGGTAGGTCGTTTCACGGCGTCGACCTGCTGAACGCCCAGGTGGCGTTTCTCGATCATCTTGTCGGCGTAGTCCGGTCAGAGCGCGTCGATGCGGTTCTGGTCAGCGGTGACGTCTACGACCGGGCGCTGCCCTCCGCCGATTCGGTGGCGGTGTGCGACGACGGGTTGTCCAGGCTGGCCGGCACGGGGGCCCAGTTGATCGTGATCAGCGGCAACCACGACTCGGCCACCCGGCTTGGCTGGGGGTCGCGGCTGCTGTCCCGCAGTGGCGTCCACATCCGCTGCGACCCCAGCCTTGCGGGCTCACCCGTCTCGCTGACCGACCCGCACGGCGAGGTTGCGGTCTATGCGGTGCCCTATCTGGAGCCGCATGCGGTGCGCGAGGTGTTGCAAGCACCTGAGCCGGGGGGGCACGCGGCAGTCCTGCGCGCCGCGCTTGCCCGGGTGCGCGCCGACATGTCCACCCACGCCGGGGTCCGTTCCGTCGTGCTGGCACACACCTTCGTGGTTGGCGGGCAGGGGTGCGCGAGTGAGCGCGACATCGGCGTGGGCGGTGTCGCCTCGGTGCCGATCTCCTTGTTCGACGGCTTTGACTACACGGCCCTCGGCCACTTGCACCGCCAGCAGTCGCTGTCGCCGGCCGTGCGCTACAGCGGGTCGCCCTTGGCCTTCTCTTTTTCGGAGGCCGGCCAGGTCAAGGGCAGCTGGTTGATCGAGATTCCTCGGGAGGGGCCCATCCAGGCACAGGCGGTGGCGGCGCCCGTGCCGCGTCCCCTGTCCTCGCTGCGGGGCACCCTCGACGAGCTGCTGACCTCCGCCGCCCATTGCGATGTCGAAAGCCACTTCCTGGCGTTCACCCTGACCGATGCGGCCCGACCGATCGATGCGATGGCGCGCCTGCGCACCCGGTTTCCCCATGCGGTCTGCCTCGACTTCGCCCCTGAGGGCCGCGTGAGCGTCGACGACTCCTACGCCGTGGCGCTGCGGGCGAAGACTGACACCGAGATCGCGGCAGCCTTCGTCGCCCACACGCGGGGAACCCCGGCTACCCACGACGAAGTAGGGCTGTTTGCAGACGGCTTCGCCGCGGCGCGGCTGGCGGAGGTGACCAGCTGATGCGGGTCCATCGCCTTCGGGTCGACGCCTTTGGCTCTTTCGCCGGGTCCGAGACCGTCGACTTCGATCGGCTGGGGCAAGCGGGCCTTTTCCTGCTTACCGGCCCGACGGGGGCAGGCAAGACCACCCTGCTCGACGCCGTCGGTTTCGCCCTTTACGGGCAGGTGCCCGGCGAACGCGACAGAGCGAAGCGGCTGCGCTCCGACCATGCCCCTGCCGGTGTCGCGACCGAGGTGCAGCTCGACTTCACAGTGGCCGGCCGCAGGTTCGAGGTCACGCGACGACCCGAGCAAGAGCGGCCGAAGACGCGCGGCACGGGCATGACCCGCGACCAGGCGAAGGTGGTGCTGCGCGAGTGCATCGACGGCCAGTGGGTTGCCCGCTCCACTCGCGTGGGGGAAGCCGATCACCACCTTCAGCGCCTGCTGGGGATGAGCGCGCGCCAGTTCTTCCAGGTCGTCCTGTTGCCGCAGGGTGACTTCGCCCGCTTCCTCACCGGCGATGCCGAAGAGCGCCGACAGCTGCTGGAGAAGCTGTTCGGCACGTCTCGATTCGCGACCGTGGAGACCTGGCTGCGCGAACAGGTAGGCACCCTTCGTCGTGCAGTGGCCGCACTCGAGCAGGAGGCCGGCGGCGTTGCGGCGCGTATCGCGCAGGTGGCTGGGCTGGCCCACGTGCCTGAGCGCGCGGACGTCACCTGGGTCGAGGCGTTGCAGGCCGATGTTGCCGTCAGGAAGGCCGAAGCGTCGGTGGCGGCGAAGGAGGCCGACGCCGAACTGCACCGCGAGCGGGCCCTGCTGGAAGAGCAAATCGACCTTGATGGCCGGCGGGGGAGGCTGGGTGAGGCGCTGCGTCGGCAGGCGGCTGTCGACGCGGCGGCTGGCCCGGATGCCGAGGCCGCTGCCGAGCTGGGGGCCGCGCGTCGAGCCCTGGCTGTCACCCCGGCACTGCGCGCCTTGGAGGTGGCTGGTCGTCAGGCGGACGAGGCCGCTCGATGCTGGCGGGCGGCGCGGGTGCGTGCTGGCGTCGAGGGTGACGCCGTTGAGGTGCGTCGTCACGGCCGGGCCCTTCGCGATGACGCGGTTGCGGTGCGGGCTGTCGAGCCACTCGCCAATGTCCTGTCTGCGGCGCAGGTGCGACTCGGCGTGCTGGAAGACGCGATGGCCCGGTTGCGGCAGCGAGTTCGTACAGCCCGGCGCCGGCAAGAGGAAGAGCCTGCGGTAAGGGCGGGCCTCGAGGTGCGGCTCCTGGCGGCCTCGGCGGCATCGGCGGGGGCACCCGGCGCTCGCGCTCACCTCGCCGAGCTGCAGCGCGCCCACGCGGCCGGGGTGGAACTGGCCCGTTGTGACGCTGAGGTCGAGCAGCTCCGCGACGATCTCGGCCGAGCCGAGCAGTCTCGCGACGAACTGCGCGGCCTGTGGCTCGATCTTCGCGAGCAGCGCCTGAACGGGATCGCCTGCGAACTTGCCGGCGGTCTGGTGGACGGGCAGGCCTGCCCGGTTTGCGGTTCCTGCGATCATCCGGTTCCTGCGGTGTCCGCGTTCGCGTCGGTCACCAGGGAGGCTGAGGCGGCAGCGGAGGGTGCGTTCCAGGACGCTGCTGCGACGGCTTCTGACCTGGCCGGCCTGCTCGCCGAGGCCCGCGCGCGGCGCGCGGCCGCCGCGGCTGTCGCGGGCGATGCCGACCCTGACGACGTGGCGGCTCTGGTGTGCCGTGCGAGCAGCGAGCTGGCCCAGCTCGTGGCCTGTTCCTCCGAGCTCGAATCGCTCCGGCTGGAGGCAGAGCGTCTGGAGGTCGACCGGGTGCAGCTCGCCCAGTCCCTGGTCGAGGACGAGGCCTCCTTGGCTCGCACGTCGGCGCAGCGCCAAGAATTGGCCGAGCGCGTGACCCAGCTACAGGCCGAGATCGACGCCGCTCGTGGTGAGCACCTGACGGTCCAGGAAAGAATTGCCTGGCTGGAGTGCCAGGCAGCCCTCGTCGAGTCGGCAGCCGAGGCGGGAGAGGAGGCCGCGCGGGCTGGCACAGCCGTCCGCGAGCTGGCCGCCGCAGCTGAATTCGCGGCGACGGAGGCGGGGTTCGACGACGCGCGGCTGGCTGCCGCGGCCGTCCGCGATGTGCGGCGCGTCGAGGCGTTGGAGCTGCAGCGCACGCGATACGCGGCTGATGTCGCTGCTGTTGCGGCCCTTCTCGCGGAGCCCGACCTCGATGTGTCTTTGGACGAGCCGGTCGACGTGCCGGCCGCGAGGCAGGCTGTCGAAGTCGCGGAGCGGGCCGCCCGGTCGGCCACTGCCCACCTGGCGGCCGAGCGGGCCGCGCATTCCGAGCTGGAGCGTCTCGGCGCTCTGCTAGAGGAGGTGGCCGCCCGACTGGCACCGGCCCAACAACGCGCGGCTCTCGTCGGGGCGCTGGCCGACCTTGCGGGCGGCGCCGGGCAGAACACGTTGCGCATGCGCCTGTCCGCCTTCGTGCTGGCGGCCCGGCTTTCGGCCGTGGCTGTAGCGGCCAGCGCCCGGCTGGCCAAGATGTCCGCCGGCCGCTACACCCTGGTCCACTCCGACGCGCTCGTTGGGGGCGGCCGGCGCAGCGGGCTGGGCCTTCTCGTGCGCGATGCCTGGTGCGGTGTCGATCGCGATACGGCGACGCTGTCCGGAGGCGAGGCCTTCCTGGCCTCGCTCGCCCTGGCCCTCGGGCTGGCCGATGTCGTGACAGCCGAGGCGGGTGGTTGCCCGATCGAGACCCTGTTCGTGGATGAGGGCTTCGGCAGCCTCGACCCCGAGACGCTGGAGGAGGTCATGGACGTCCTCGATGGCTTGCGGGAGGGCAACAGGGTGGTCGGGCTCGTCAGCCACGTCCCCGACCTGCGTGCTCGCATCTCGGCGCGGGTTGAGGTGCGCAAGCGCGAGAACGGATCGAGCCTGGTGGTGACCGGGTGTTGACCGTGCGGGGCATGGTCCGGCCGTGCGTGGCGCCAACCTGCCTGGCAGCGGCCGTGCACGCTCAAGCCGGCCGTGACCGGTCCGCGGACGCATTGCCCGCAACCCCGAGATGCCCCGCTCAGCGCGTGGGGCGTCGGAGAGAGGCTGCGGGGCATCGGGTTGGCCGTCTGTCGGCGGGTGCGGTGCGGGTGGGGATGCGCGTGCGGGCGGCGTTGCCGCTGAGGCAAGACGCGGTGGTGCATGCGCTCCGTACAGTGGGTGAGCGTGGGTCTCACCATCGGAATCGTCGGATTGCCCAATGTTGGGAAGTCGACGCTGTTCAACGCTTTGACCAAGAACAACGTGATTTCTGCCAATTACCCGTTCGCGACGATCGACCCGAACGTCGGTGTCGTCGCGGTCCCCGACTCCAGGCTGGCCCGCCTAGCGGAGATGTTCTCCTCTGCCAGGGTCGTTCCGGCGACGGTCAGCTTCGTCGACATCGCAGGTCTGGTACGCGGCGCGTCGACCGGGCAGGGCCTGGGAAACAAGTTCCTGGCCAACATCCGTGACTCGGATGCGGTGTGCCAGGTGGTGCGGGTCTTCGACGACCCGGATGTGGCCCATGTCGAGGGCCGCGTGAACCCGAGCGACGACATCGAGACGGTCAATACCGAGCTGGTGCTAGCCGACCTCCAAACGGTGGAAAACCGCCTTGCCCGGTTGGAGCGAGAGGCCAGAATGCGGCCGGAGCTGCGGTCCGCGCTGGCTACGACCCAGGCCGCACGTCGCATCCTGGACGAGGGCCGCCCCGTCTCGTCGGCTGTCGGTGAGGTCGACCTGGCGGAGCTGCATGACCTGCATCTGCTGACCGCGAAGCCCTTCCTGTACGTGTTCAACGTGGACGAAGGCCAGCTCGGCGACGATCGGCTGCGCAAGGAGCTCTCCGAGCTCGTCGCGCCGGCCGAGGCGATCCTGATCTGTGCCCAGCTGGAAGCTGACCTCACCGAGTTGGCCGACGACGAGGCGGCCGAGCTGCTACGGGAAGTCGGGCAGGACGAGCCAGGGCTCGCCACCCTGGCCCGCGCCGGCTTTGAGGTGCTGGGCCTGCAGACCTTCCTGACGGCCGGTCCCAAAGAGGCCCGTGCCTGGACGATTCGCCGCGGCGCCAGCGCTCCGGAGGCGGCGGGGGTCATCCACACCGACTTTCAGCGGGGGTTCATCAAGGCGGAGGTTGTCAGTTACGACGAACTCATCGCGGCGGGTTCGCTCCCGGCCGCCCGGGCGGCCGGGAAGGTGCGGATGGAGGGCAAAGAGTACGCGATGCGCGACGGCGACGTCGTCGAGTTCCGGTTCAACGTGTGAAACGCGGCGTCGTCGCAGGTCAGCGGCTTGCCTTAGCGGCCGCGTGCACAACGGTTGCAGCCGCGACGCGAGACGCGCGTCGCGTCAGTCGAGCAGCTCGGCCCGGCTCAGTAGCACCTCTCGCGTGCCGCCCGGGTCCACCTCGAACTCCTCGTCCCGCACGCGCAACCGCAGGGGGAGCTGTACCCGGCGGCGGCCGCTGACCTTTAGCCGGTCGTGCGTCACGGTCACCTCCACCCCGTGATGCTCGCGGTAATGCAAGCGGAACGACAGGCTGTGCAGGGCGTCGGGCAGGCAGGGGTCCAGCCACAGCTTGCCGTCACGTGTCTCCAGCCCGGTGAATCCCCGTTGCAGCAGGTCCACCGTCCCGGCCATGGCCCCGAGGTGGATCCCCTCCGGGGTGGTGCCGCCCTGAATGTCGGCCACGTCGGAGTCGAGGGCCTCAAGGAAGTAGTCCCAGGCCTTCTTCCTGTCTCGGCGGGCCAGCACCCACGCATGGACGATCTTCGACAGCGTGGAGCCGTGCGAGGTGCGCCGCATGTAGTAGTCGATGTTGCGGGGGATCAGTTTCGGGTCGTAGCGGTACCCGAGTCGGCTGATGATCTGCCCCAGCTCTTCGGCGGAGAGCAGGTAGAAGAGCATGAGAACGTCCGCCTGCTTGGAGAGCCGGTATCGGTTGGGGGTATCGCCCTCGGCCTCCAGAATGCGGTCGAGGCGGGCAATGTCGCCGTACCGGGCCCGGTAATCCCCCCAGTTGAACTCTTCGAGGCGCTCATATCCTTCGAACTGGCTCAGTATTCCTTGGTCATGCCAGCAGAGGCGCATCTTTCGGCTGATGTGCTCCCAGCGCTCGATTTCCTCTCGGGAAATGTCCAGGAAGTCCAGCAGCTCGCCGCGCCGGCGGTCGGGCAACGTGCCTACGCATTCGAGGGCGTGCATGAGCACCCAGACAACCATTATGTTGGTGTAGGCGTTGTTGTCCAGGCCCGGCTCTTCCCGCCAGGGATAGCCGTCGTGGTACTCGTCGGGCCCCATCACCCCGCGTATGTCGAATCGGTCACCTGCTCTGTCGTAGGTCGCCAGGCTCGTCCAGAACTTGGCGATCTCGAAGATGATTTCCGCGCCGTATTGGTTGAGAAAATTCAGGTCGCCGGTCGCCTCGTAGTACTTCCACGTGTTGTAGGCGATGGCGGCGTTGGTGTGGCGCTGCAGATGCGAATTGTCTGGCAGCCACCGTCCCGACTTTGGGTTCAAGTGCATCTGCTGGGTTTCCTCGCGCCCGTTGGACCCGCTCTGCCACGGGAACATGGCGCCCCGGCAGCCGATGTCGCGCGCCGCCTTCCGGGCCTGGGGAAGCCGCCGCCAACGGTAGAGCAGCAATGCTCGCGACAATTCGGGCATCCGCAGGCTGAGGTAGGGATAGACGAACATGGCGTCCCAGAAGATGTGGCCGCGGTAGGCCTCGCCGTGCAGGCCACGCGCCGGGATGCCGACGTCGAGGTCGACACTGTGCGTGGACAGCGTTTGCAGCAGGTGGAACAGATGCAGGTGCAGAATGAGGTCCGCCCGTTCACTCCCCGAGAATCGAAGATCGCATCGCTCCCACAGGTGGTCCCAGGCAAGGACGTGGCGCGAGAACGCGTCGGTGAGGTCGGGGGCGCATCGTACCTTCTCCCGCGCCTCGATTCCCGGTTCGGTGATGGCGCGGTCCTGCGAGGTGTAGAGGGCAACGACCTTCTCGACGGTGTAGCGGCTTCCCTCGCGCAGATCGAGCTCGATGTCCTGGCCGATGTAGCCGTTCTCGGCGACCAGGTTGCGTTCGATCTTGAATGGCTTGTCGTCGAGCAGGACACGTTGCCGGGCGGCGAGGGAGACCCGGATGTGAGATTGCGTCGTCTCGCCGTCCATCGCGACGATGTCGTCGTCGATCTCCTCGCCGGCCGCCATCACGAGATGACGGTTGGAAAGACCTGCGTACCGGCGTACCCCGGCATTGGCGACCCGGCCGTTGATGCCCGACCGGATGACCAATCCGCCCGACCAATTCTCCGCTACCACGGTGCAGTCCAGCATGGCGAGGTACGGGTCGGACATGGACACGGCCCGGCGTTGCGCCACCGCCGTCCGGCGTCCCTCGGAGTCCTGGACGCGGAACCGCCTGGTCAATATGCCGCGGCGGATGTCGAGTTCCTGGACGTAGTCGCGGATCGCGGCCGACTGCGGCTGAATCCAGTCGCCGTCGACCGGGCGGAAAGACAAGGACTGCCAGTCGGGCAGGTTGACGATGCTCTCGTTTTCGATATGGCGTCCCGCTATGTCGTCCCCGAGCCGATTGAAGACGCCGGCAACATAGGTGCTCGGGCAGTGCACGTCATCGGCAATCGATTCAGGGGCGGCGCCCCGGGTCATGAAGCGGCCGTTTCCGAGGGCGCACAGTGCCTCCCGCAGACCCTCGGAACGAGGGTCGAAGCCGTTGTACCGAAGCAACCAGCCACTCATCCGGACGTACCTTCCCCCCCGTTCACGCCGACCGCCACTTCGGCGAGGTCGGCCACGACAATGTCGGCCCCTGCTTCGGCCAGCAGGTCCCTGTTCCCGCCCCTGTCCACGCCGATCACGAGCCCGAATTCACCTTGGCGGGCAGCCGCCACGCCCGCAACGGCGTCCTCGACAACAGCGGTGCGTGCCGGTGTCACCGAAAGCCGCCGGGCCGCCTCCAGGAACACGGCCGGGTTGGGCTTGCCGGGTATTCCCAGGTCGGCGGCGGTTTGCCCGTCGACCGACACCGGGAACAAGTCAGCGATTCCTGCGCCCTCCAGCACGGCTGCGAGGTTACGGGAGGCGCTGATGACCGCGGTCGCGACGCCGGCGCCGTGCAGTGTGTGCACGAGGGCAACCGTCGACGGGTAGGTGCGCACGCCATCGGCGATCGCGTCGAGGAAGTAGCCGTTCTTGCGCCGGCCCAGGCCGGTGACCGTTTCGCCCGCGGTCGTCGCGGTCTCCTCGTCCCAGGGAAGCTCGATTCCGCGGGAGCTCAGAAACCCTGCTACGCCGTCCTCGCGGGAGCGTCCATCGACATGGCGCAGGTAGTCCTCCTGGGTGAAGGGCTGGAACGGCTCGCCCTCACGCTTCGCCCGCTCCTGCAGGAAGTCGTCGAACAGACGTTTCCACGCGGCGCTGTGCACGCCCGCCGTGTCGGTAACCACGCCGTCCATGTCGAAGACCACTGCGTCGAAGCGGTTGGGATCGATGTGAACGCGCGCCATGTAGCCCTCCCAGTCCCCCGGCCCCCCAGTCTCCCCCACGCCGGTGCCGTCGGCACCACAGGTCGACGCCACCATCCGTGCCGGTCGAGGTCAACACAGAGGGCCGTCGTCACGCCAGAGCGGCCGGGGCCGTTTTCTGGTGGGGACTTTCCGCCTTCGGGTGATTCCGGCCCGTGGAGCTGGGCGTGAGTGATCCTGGTAGGACGTTGAAAGCGGCGAGTCGGGACGGCCGGGGGGACGGGAGGGCCGACAAACTCGGAGGCGACGGGGGGCCGACGAACTCGGACGGCAGGGGCAGAGCGGGACAAGGAGGGGACATGCTGGACGCCGGGTGCGGCGGTGGGAGCTACCAGGCCGTCGGTCTGGACACCGTTGACACAATCTTGAGCGGCTCGCGTTCGCCCGTTCGCGCCGAGCTCGAAGACCTCGATCTTGCCAGCCTTACGCCCTGGGACCAGTGGAACGACGATCAGGACCACGCGCTGCCAATCCCTGGGATATGGCCGGAGCTGCGCGCTGCGGATGCAGCCTGAGCCTTCTACCGCGCCGGAGCCTGGCCGAGCACCTGGGGCACCTGGGGCACCCGAGCCGCTGTCATCGTCTGAACCCCGTGTCATTGTCGGGGCGGCCATTGTCGGGGCGGCCATCGTCTGCGAGCGGGCGTCTGCCTGCGAACGGCCGTCTGCCTGCGAGCGGGCGTCTGCCTGCGAACGGCCGTCTGCCTGCGAGCGGGCGTCGGGCTCCCTGCAGGTGCTCGCGGCCCAGCGGTCCCATCCGCCGCGCCTGGCAGGGCAATGGGAATTCCCCGGCGGAAAGGTGGAAGCCGGCGAGACCGAGGTGGCTGCGCTGCGCCGCGAATGCATCGAGGAGCTGGCAGCCGACGTCGACGTGGGGCCGCGGATCGGGCCTGACCTTCCCCTTGCCGAGCGGGTCGTACTCCGGATCTACCTGGCCCGCCTCCGGCCTGGAGCTAGCCTCGTCCCGACCGGCGACCATGCCCGGCTGCGCTGGCTACGCGCCGACGAGCTTCACTCGGTGCCCTGGCTTCGAGCCGACCGGCCGGTGCTGGGGCCGCTCGCTGCCTTCCTCCGGTCCGGTTCGCCCGAGTGGCCCGCGGACCCGCAAGGCAGTGTCGAAGTCACGTCAACTTAGCCGGGCCGAGAAACTCTCCTGGAAACGCCCCTCGGGGAGTGCCCCGGAAAGGCGCATGA
>JADGOW010000127.1 GCA_017882765.1 Frankiaceae bacterium | reverse complement strand
CCTCGACGATGTCATCGACCCGGCCGAGACGCGGCGGCACATCGTGCACGGTCTGGACGTCGCGGCGCGCAAGGCCGTCCTCCGCCCGCGCCGCAAGCGCGGGATCGTGCCTGTCTGATGCTCTGGCTCGACGCACTTGGAGGGATCCATGCCCAGCGTGTTCACCCGGATCATCAACGGCGAGATTCCGGGGCGTTTCGTCTACTCCGACGATGAGGTCGTCGCGTTCCTGACGATCGCTCCGATCAACCCCGGCCACACGCTGGTGGTGACCCGCCAGGAGATCGATTTGTGGACCGACCTGTCGCCCGAGCTCACCGCCCGGTTGTTTCAGGCGGCTCAGCACGTGGCCAGGGCGATCGACCGTGCGTTCAAGCCGCGGAAGGTGGCGGCGCTCGTTGTGGGCCTGGAGGTGCCGCATGTGCACGTGCACCTTGTCCCGTTCAACGTCGAGGCGGAGCTTCGGTTCGACCGCGCCGACCACGGTGTCGCCCCCGAGCAGCTCGACGAGGCGGCCCGTCGCATCACCGCGGCGTTCGCGGACGCCGAGCAGTGACGACCCGGGCCGCCGACCCGCGTGCCGGGGAGGAGGTCGGCCGGGAGGAGCTGGCGGCGGTTCGACAGGCCGCCGAGCGCATCCTCGCCCCCCTGTTCGGGTCCATTCGGGCTGGTTTCCCCGCCGCGGATGACGCGACAGTCACGGCGGTGCGCACGGCGCTGGCAGAGTCCGGGTTGGCCGACGTGGCCCTGCCCCTCCCCGTCCGGGTCGAGGTGGCCCTGGTCGCCGGCGGGGCCGGGAGCGGGCTCGGGGCAAGTGTGCTCGAACTGGGCGAAGACCCCGGGGACCTGCTGCGCGCGGCGCTTGCCGTGGGCTGCGGCCAGGCCGCACTGCGGCTGGGTCTGGCGTACGCGCAGCAGCGCGAGGCGTTCGGGCGTCCGCTGGCGGGCTTCCAGGTGCAGCGGCACGCCTTCGCGCGGGCCGCTGCCCACTTGATGGCGGCCGGCGCCCTGATCCGGCGAGCCGTGGAATCCGGCAATGAGCTCGATTGCGCTGCTGCCCTTCCTACGGCGTGTCAGGCCTGCTGGGAGGCCGCGGAGACGGCCCTGCAGGTGCACGGCGGGTACGGGTATAGCGACGAGTTCCCGATATCCCGGCTGTGGTTGGACGCGGCGCGGTTGCGCGCGTCGGTGCCGGCGGAGCGCGTCGGTGCCGGCGCGGGGTCGGGCTGAGCGCACCGGCGCGGGGTCGGGCTGATCGGTCGCCGGCCCAATGAGCGGCCGGCCACGTCCTAGTCTGACTGGCAAACGTTCATGGCGGGCGTCCTCTCGCCAGTGCAGGAGGCACCGGTGGCCGCAGCCGACGATGGCGAAGGGCGACCGGGGCCTGGAGAGCTCGCCGCTCCCGCGGCCGAACCCGACGAGGGCTCCGGGACGCCCGTGCGGACCGCGCCAGCGGTGCCGGCCGTCCTGCCCGAGGGGGTCCGGGGCCGGGTGCTGGAACTGGCGGCCGAGGCCCTCGCAAGCATGCCGGCCGAGGACGTTCCGGGGCCGCTGCGCCGGTTCCGGTCCTTCACGCCGGCCAGGCGTGCCCGTCTGGCCGCTCGACCCCTCAGCGCTGCGCTGGCCGGCGATCCGGCGTTTCGCCGGCGCGTCGGCGAGTGGGTGCGAAATGACCAAGCGGCGCTCGCAATTGCGCTCGACGCCTATACCGCGGGGGACCCGCTCACCCTGTCTCCGGATGTCGCGGCGGCCGTTGCCTACCTGCTTGACGATCCCCGCTGGGAAGGCCTTGCCGATGTTGCCTCCGAGGAGCGGCAGCGGGCGGCGGAGGCGGCCGCCGGCGCCGCGACGTCCGGTTTGGTCGAGCGACTGCGCGACCAGATCGACACGCTGCGCTCCGCGGCGAAGGCGGATGCCCAGGCGCTCCGGGAGGAGCTGGCGGGCGCCCATGAACGCTCCGAGCAGTTGCGGCACCGGCTGCGTTCGTCCAGTGACCGGGTGCGGCGGGCGGAAGAACAGGCCGCCGCGGCGGTCGCCGAGGCCCGAGCCGGGCAGGCGCACGCGGAGGCGAAAGCGGCGGAGTCGCTGCGCGACGTCGAGCGCCTGCGCGCCCGTCTGGCCGAAGTCGAGCTGGCGGCGGAGGCGTTGCGCCGCGGGACTCGCGAGGCTCGCGCGATCGACGATGTCCGCTTGCACGTGCTCCTCGACACGCTGACCTCGGCAGCAGCCGGCATCCGGCGGGAGCTGGCCCTGCCGCCGGTGCTCGGCAGCCCGGCGGAGCTGGTTGCGGAGGCTTTGGCGGGCGGCCGGGCGGACCCGCTGGCCGGCATCGTCACCGGCATGGTCCCCGACGAGCCCATGCTGGTGGACCGGGTCCTCGCGGCTCCAAGAGTCCACCTCATCGTGGACGGCTACAACGTGACGAAGTCCGGTTACGGGGGGCTCCCGCTCGAGGCCCAGCGGGCGAGGCTGTTGGCTGGTCTCGGTGCTCTCGCTGCCCGCGTGCCGGGCGCGGAGATCACCTGCGTGTTCGACGGGGCGCAGGCAGTGGCGCGGCCGGCCGCCTCACCCGCCCCGCGCGGTGTGCGCCTCCTGTTCAGTCCTGTGGGCCAGATCGCGGACGAGCTGATCGTCGGGCTGGTCCGCGAGGAGCCACTCGGTCGGGCCGTACTCGTCGTCACCAGCGACCACGAATTGTCGGCTGCCGTGCAACGGTCAGGTGCACGGGTCATCCCTTCGGCGACGCTCCTGGCTCGCCTCGACCGGGGCTGACGCGTTCACGGCGCGTCCCGGGGCGGTCGCTCCCGAGGGTTGTCCTGACCCGTTGTCGCCGAGGCGGCCGCCGTCCGCCGACTCGTCCGCCGACTCGTCCCTCGGCTCGCTCCCGCGGCTCGCTGCCGGCTCGGGAAAACTGTCGCAGCCCGTCTCTAGCGTCGGCGCCAACGCGTTCGCTCCCGAGTGCGGCGACGTCTTGGAGGAGGGGTAAGTGATCATCGACTGTGATAGCTGCACGGTACGGGGGAAGGCGTGCAGCGAATGTGTCGTGAGTGTGGTGCTCGGCGCGCCACCTGAAGGCATCGAGCTCGACGACACCGAGCGGCGTGCCCTTGCGGCGCTGGCCGCCGGCGGGATGGTGCCTGAGCTGCGGCTGACCGAGACGGGCCCCGAGGGCACGCGCGCCGGGCGGAGGGCCGTCGGGTGAAGCGCTGTGGTTTGAAGGGCTGCCGCGCGAAGGGCTGCCGCGCGAAGGGCTGCCGTGCCAAGGTCGCCACGGTGGTTCGCTGGCCGGTGTCGGCGCTGGTCTCCGCGCTGCTGGGGGCCGTCCGGTCGGCGGGTGCCGCACGGGGGCGCCATCGCGCCTGGGATCATGGTCCGGTCCCGCGCGCTTGTGGCGGTTCCGATCGGAGAGGAACAAGCCGAGACGATGCGAACCCTCGTCGTGACCAACGACTTCCCGCCGCGGCCAGGCGGTATTCAGGCGTACGTGCACTCATTGGCAGTGCGCCAGCCGCCCGACGAGATCGTCGTCTATGCGCCCGCGTGGAAGAAGGCCGCCGAATTCGATGCGCAGCAGCCCTTCGACGTCGTCCGCCACTCGGGCTCCCTGATGCTCCCGGTGCCCGGTGTCCTGCGCCGGGCGCGCGAGATCGCGCGTGCCGAGGCCTGCGACCGGATGTGGTTTGGCGCGGCCGCCCCGCTGGGGCTGCTCGCCAGTGGCCTCCGGCGAGATCCGGGCCTCGAGTGGGCGGTGGCGTCCACGCACGGGCACGAGGTGGGCTGGGCGTTGCTGCCCGGGGCGCGGCAGGTACTCCGTCGCATCGGCGATGCTGTCGATGTCGTCACCTACCTCGGTGCCTACACGCGCAAGCGATTGTCCCCGGCGCTCGGAGAGCATCCGTTGCTGGCCCGCGTGCCCAGTGGCGTCGACACCTCGGTCTTCTTCCCGGGGGCCGGGGGGGAAGAGATCCGCCGCAGACACGGGTTGGAGAACCGGCCAGTCGTCGTCTGCATCAGCCGCCTGGTCGAGCGCAAGGGTCAGGACATGCTGATCCGCGCTCTTCCAGATATCCGCTGCGCTGTTCCCGGGACGGCCTTGCTGATCGTCGGCGGAGGGCCGTACCGGGAGACGCTGAAACGACTGGCGCGTGATGCGGGCGTGGAAGGGGAGGTGGTCCTGACCGGCTCCGTCCCGTGGAGTGAGCTGCCCGCCCACTACGACGCCGGGGATGTCTTCGCGATGCCCTGCCGGACGCGCCGCGCGGGGCTGGAAGTGGAGGGGTTGGGGATCGTCTACCTGGAGGCGTCGGCCACCGGCCTCCCTGTTGTCGGGGGCAACAGCGGGGGAGCTCCGGATGCCGTTCTGGAGGGCGAGACCGGGTTCGTCGTGGACGGGACGTCCCAAGCTGAGATCACCCGGCGGGTCATCGAGTTGGCCCAGGACCGTGATCTGGCTCGTCGCATGGGACAGACAGGCAGGGAATGGGTGGAGCGGGAGTGGCGGTGGGACATTCTCGCGGGCAAACTGCGTTCATTGCTGGGCAAGCGAGTCCCGCAGGACACAAGCGGCCTGGCTTGACGACTGGGCGCCGGTGGCCCGGCCCTTCCGAGGAGGGGACGGGCCACCGGAGCGAACTCCAGCCCGGAGCTGCACGCGGGCTCCCGGCGCGGGGTTCAACTGAGCTTGATCTCCTTCGAGAGCCCGAGCTGCATGGTCGTTTTCGTCGGCGGCAGTAGCGCCCACCATTTCACCCTTTCGAGGCATAGCCTTTTCGCGTCAGTTCGTGCCCGTGAGACGCCGTTGGGCCGAATGGCCCAACGGGAGTCCACCAGCTATATAATGCCAGTCAACAATGGGGGCCGGGCGAACGCCAAACAATGGGGGGCCGGGCGAACGCCCTGGCCCCCCATTGTTGCGTCGTCGATCAGGAGTACAACGCCTCCACGTTGTCGGCGAACTGCTGCATGATGACATTGCGCTTCAGCTTGAGCGTCGGCGTCATCTGCCCACCCTCTTCGGTGAAGTCCTCGGGCAGGATGGAAAACCTGCGGATCGACTCCGCGTGGGAGACGGCCTTGTTCGCCTCGTCGATCGCCTTCTGAACTGCGGCCCGCAGATCCGGGTCGTCCCGCAGATCACTGACCGATGCCGAGGAGGGCTTGCCGTTGTCGGCCTTCCACTTCGGGAAGAACTCGGGGTCGATGGTGACCAGGCATCCGATGAACGGCTTGGCATCCCCGACCACCATCGCCTGGCTGATCAGCGGGTGCGCCCGGATCCGGTCCTCCAGGACGGCCGGCGCCACGTTCTTGCCTCCTGCCGTGACCAGCAATTCCTTCTTCCGGCCCGTGATGCTGACGTAGCCGTCCTCGTCGATCTTGCCCAGGTCGCCGGTGTGGAACCAGCCGTCCGCCTCGAGCGCTTCCTTGGTGGCCTCCTCGTTGTGCCAGTAGCCCCGGTAGATGATCGGCCCCTTGAAGAGCAGCTCGCCGTCGTCGGCAACGCGGGCGGCCATCCCGGGAATCGGGCGACCCACCGTCCCGATCTTGATGGCGTGGGGGAGGTTGATCGTCGCGCCCGCGGTCGTTTCCGTCAGGCCATAGCCTTCCAGGATCGTGAGGCCTATACCGCGGAAGAAGTGGCCGAGCCGAGCACCCAGGGGGGCGCCGCCGCTGACGGCCCATTCGGTCTTGCCGCCCATCGCGGCGCGTAACTTGACATAGACCAACTTGTCGAAAAGGGCATGCTTGACCTTCAGCAAGGGGCTGACCCCGCCCCGAGCCACAGCCTCGCTGTAGGAGATGGCAGTTGCCTCGGCGGCATCAAAGATCTTCGCCTTCAGCGCGCCGCCATGATGCGCCTTCGACTTGGCAGTGTTGTAGACCTTCTCGAACACGCGGGGGACGGACAGGATGAATGTCGGCTGGAAGGACCCGAAGTCCTCCATCAGGTTCTTGACGTCATGGGTGTGCGCCATCCGGACCCGAGCCTCGATGCAGCCGCATTGGATGACCCGCGCGAACACATGTGCCAGCGGCAGGAACAGCAGGGTGGAGGCGTCGGCATTGAAAACCTCACTTGCCGACTCCACCACCGTCTTGCACTCATGGAGCAGGTTCGCGTGAGTGAGTTCGCAGCCCTTAGGACGGCCCGTGGTGCCGGAGGTATAAATGATTGTCGCGCTGCTGTCCGCTGTGACGGTCTTTCGCCGAGCCTCGATGTCCGCGTCGCTGATGGCGCGCCCTGCCTCCTTGAGCTTGTCCAGGTCGCCGCCGTCGATGTGGTAGACGTTCTTGACGTCGGGAAGCTGGTCGCGAACCGCATCGAGCCTGGCCTTGTGGGCCTCGGTCTCGACGAAGATGGCCACCGAGCCCGAGTCGCCGGCGTTCCAGGCCACCTGCTCTTCGCTGGAGGTCTCATAGATGGGGACGGTCACACCGCCCGCTGTCCAGATCGCGTAGTCGATGACCGTCCACTCATAGCGGGTACGGCTGAACAGGGCCACCCTGTCGCCCGGTTCGACGCCGCTGGCGATCAGGCCGGCCGCGACCTGCCGCACATCGGAGGCAAACTCCTTCGCTGTGATGTTCTGCCAGCTCCCGGACACCTTCCGCGCGAATGCGATGTCATCCCCGTGCCGCGAGGCATTGTCAAAGATCCGGTCGGTCATGTTCTGGTCGGGCGGGATTGTCACGGTGGCTGGAACGGTGAACTCGCGCACGTTGTGCTCCATCGGGCGGTAGGGCGTGCCTCATACAGCCCGGTGAGCGGGCTGCTCAGGAGGGTATCGGTCCCCTCCGACACTGGACATGAGTGCTCCATCACTACGGTTTCCGCCTTGCGGCAGGCTCGCAGTGTATGACCCTGGCATTGTGGAGACGTGCCAAGTGTTGACCTCGCCGACGAGACCTTCGTTGTTGCCGACCCCCGGCGGGTGGCCGACGTCGTGGCCGATCGGGCGCAATGGGCGAGGTGGTGGCCCGAGCTGGAACTGACCGTGTTCCAGGACCGGGGCGAGAAGGGAATCCGCTGGACGACCACGGGTGCCCTAGTCGGCAGCTGCGAGATCTGGGTGGAGCCGTGGGGTGACGGTGCGATTGTGCACTACTACCTGAGAGCCGACCCAACCCGTCGGGGCAGCGCCAGCCGGGCCCGCGCCTTGTCGCACCGGCAACGCATCATGGCCACCCGGCGCTGGGCGGTACGGACCAGAGCGTCCATGAACACTCTCAAGGACGTCCTGGAGGGTGGGCGCCAACCAGGCCATCCGCGAGTCCCCGCACGAGCGTGACGGACGCGCGTCCGTGTCTGAGTGGCGCGGCGAGCTTCCAACGCCCGGGACGACTGGTAGAGCCTAGAGAGAGACGACTGGTAGAGCCTAGAGAAAGGTGGCCCACTGACCCGTTCGGCTGATACCGCTCGGCCCCAGACGTCCCCTTTCTTGCGCCGATCGGCCCATGCCGGAGGCGGCATCGGGTTCAGCCGCAGCCCTGGACAGCCGACAGGGGAGTCGTGAGCTCGCCTGGAGTTCCCATCCGCTGCCCCGAGTGCGGCGCCGCGGTGCGGCCCGGCACGCCCTGGTGCACTCTGTGCTACCGGGACCTGCGGGAACCGGAGCCGCAGCAGCCAGTGACTGTTGCCCCACCTGGCAGCGCCCCCCCCGGCGGTCAGGTCTTGGCAGAGCCGGCGCCGGCCGGCCCCCCCGGCCTCGCGGCGCCGGCCGCGCCGACAGCCCACGCCGGACACTCTCCCGGCACCGGCACCGGCACCGGCACCGGCACCGGCACCGGCACCGGCACCGGCAACTCAACCGCCACCTGGCCCTGTGCGGGATGTGGTAGCGCGGTTTCCATGGACCTTGACGTCTGCCCCTCCTGCGGCTTGACCTTCCTGGGCGGGCTGCATGCCGCCGAGCAGCCGAGGCACCCGGCGCTGGCCCGGTTCTCGTCGATGTCGCGCGGTGGACGCCTTGCCGCCGGCGCCTCGGTCGGCGTGCTGATTGCGCTGTTGCTGTACCTGCTGATGACCGTGCTCTGAGCGCCGCCACGGCGGCGGCCCTTCGGGCCGACGGCCGACACCCGCGCGGCATCTAGTCTCAAGTCTCAAGCTGGCTGGGATAGCGGGCGGAGACGGCATCAGGCTGGTGGAATGCGACCGATATGAGAGTCCATGTTGTCTCTGACGTCCACGGGCGGGCGGATGCGCTTGCTCGTGCCGGCGACGGCGCCGATGCGCTGATCTGTCTGGGCGACCTGATCCTGTTCGTGGACTATGCCGACCACAGCCAGGGGATCATGGCCGATCTCTTCGGCACAGCTGCGGTGACGAAGATGGTGAAACTGCGCACCGAGCGCCGTTTCGACGAAGCGCGCCAATGGTCCCGCAGCCTGTGGGCAGGTCTGGGCGGCGACCGGCACAAGGTGGTGGAGGCTGCGATCCGGCGCCAGTACCGGGAAATGTTCGCGGCGTTCCCCACCCCGACGTATCTGACGTACGGCAACGTCGACTTGCCGCACCTGTATCCGGAGTTTCTCCGGCCCGGAATCACGCTTCTCGACGGTCAGACGGTCGAGATCGGGGGCCTGAAGTTTGGATTCGTCGGCGGTGGCCTGCGGACACCTATGCATACCCCGTTCGAGATCGACGATGAGACCTACGCGGCGAAGGTGGCGGCGGTCGGGTCGGTGGACGTGCTCTGCTGCCACATCCCTCCGCATGTCCAGGAATTGACCTACGACGTCGAGGCGCGGCGTTTCGAACGGGGGAGTCTCGCGGTCCTGGCCGCGATCCGGGCTACTCGGCCACGTTACGTTCTGTTCGGACACGTTCACCAACCGCTCGTTTCCAGGCTCTCCATCGAGACAAGCGACTGTGCCAATGTGGGCCATTTCCGTGGGCGGGGGACGCCGTTCGTGCTGGAGTGGTAGGCAGGTAACGTCGGCGTGTACCGAGCAAGCGCAATGGGTTCGGCAGGACAGTGGTTGATCAGGACAG
>JADGOW010000287.1 GCA_017882765.1 Frankiaceae bacterium | reverse complement strand
GTCCTTCCGGGCGGCGAGTCGACCACGATCGGGCGGTTGCTGGGCGTGTTCGGCCTGCTGGAGCCGCTGCGTGCCGTCGTGCGCGGGGGGCTGCCCGTGTACGGCTCGTGCGCAGGGATGATCCTGCTCGCGCGCACCGTCCTGGACGGCTACCCGGGACAGCCTCTCGTCGGGGGCCTCGACGTCGCCGTCCGCCGTAACGCCTTCGGCCGCCAGGTCGACTCCTTCGAATGCGACCTCGAGGTCGCCGGGGTGGCGGGCGGGCCGGTGCACGCGGTTTTCATCCGGGCTCCGTGGGTCGAGGCGGCCGGGCCGGATGTCGAGGTGCTCGCCACCGCCCACGGTCAGGCCGTGGTCGTGCGCCAGGGTCCGCTGCTGGCCACGGCGTTTCATCCCGAGCTGACCGGCGACTGGCGGATCCACCAGCTGTTCGTCCGGATGGCGGCAGGGTGCGGGGCGCCGTCCCACGCCCCCCGGGGCCACAACGCGGGCGGCGCGGCCGGCGACGCGCCGAACGGGCACAATGCAAGCTTGACCTCGTCGGCGGGTCAGACCTCATCGCCGGACCGATCCGAGCAGTCAGGGAGCGCTGCATGAGCGGCCATTCGAAATGGGCCACGACCAAGCACAAGAAGGCCTTGGTCGACGCGAAGCGCGGCAAGCTGTTCGCCAAGCTCATCAAGGGCGTGGAAGTCGCCGCACGGGTCGGCGGCGGCGACCCCGCGGGCAACCCGACGCTCGCGGACGCGATCGCGAAGGCCAAGGCCCAGTCGGTGCCCAACGACAACATCGAGCGGGCAATCAAGCGCGGCTCCGGCGAGCTCGGTGACGCCGCCCACTACGAGACCGTGACCTACGAGGCCTACGGACCCAACGGGGTGGCGATTCTCGTCGAGTGCCTGACCGACAACCGGAACCGGGCGGCCTCAGACGTCCGGGTGGCGATCACACGCAACGGCGGCACGCTGGCCGACCCCGGCTCCGTGGCCTACCTGTTCCAGCGCAGGGGGGTCGTCCTCGTCGCCAAGACCGCAGATCTGACCGAGGACGACGTTGTCGTGGCCGTCCTCGATGCCGGTGCGGACGAGGTGAACGACCTGGGGGAGAGCTTCGAGGTCGTGTCGGAGGCGGCCGATCTGCACGCCGTCCGGGTTGCCGTGGCCGATGCGGGGATGCAGGTCGAGTCGGCGGACCTGGCGTGGCTCCCCACCGTGCACGTACCGCTGGAGGAGGACGGGGCGCGCAGGGTGCTGCGCATCGTCGATCTCCTGGAGGATCTCGACGACGTGCAGAACGTCTACTTCAACGCCGAGATTGACGACCGGGTGATGGAAGCCGTCGAGGCGTGAGCGGGGCATCCGACGATGCCCCACTTGGACGCCCCGGTGCCGGCTGAACTGACCGCCGCGCTCGACAGCGACTTCGCGTGTCGGTGCGCCAGAACGCGAGACCCTCGGTCTACTGTCGAACACACGTTCGTTCCGGCCGGCGGCTCTGGCTGATCTCGGGGGTGAAGCATTGCGGGTCCTCGGAGTGGATCCTGGTCTCACGAGGTGCGGGGTCGGTGTCGTCGACAGCCACGCCGGCGGCATCTCGCTGGTGGGCGTGACAGTGATACGCACCGGAGTCGACGACGATCTCGGGCACCGGCTGCGGTCGCTCGACCTGGCCTTCGATCGGTGGCTTGACGAGTACCGTCCCGACGCGATCGCGGTCGAGCGTGTCTTCAGCCAGCACAACGTTTCGACGGTCATGGGCACCGCCCAGGCCGGCGCGGTGGCCATCCTCGCGGCGGCGCGCAGGGGGTTGCCGGTCGCGCTGCACACGCCCAGCGAAGTGAAGGCGGCGGTGTCCGGTTCGGGCTCGGCGAGCAAGGCACAGGTCGCCACTATGGTGCGACGACTGCTTCGGCTGACGGAACCACCCGCGCCGGCCGATGCCGCGGACGCCTTGGCGCTTGCGATCTGCCACCTTTGGCGCGCCCCGGTGCAAGAGCGGCAGGCAGCGGCGAAGCGTTCGGCGCGGGCCGGGTACGCCCGGCAGGGGCACAGTCGCCTGACCCGCGGCGGTGCGATGTGATCGCTTCTGTCCGCGGCGCCGTCGTCGACGTCTTGCCCAACGCCGCCATCGTCGAGGTGGGTGGCGTGGGGGTGCTCGTTCAGTGTGCCCCGGCGACCCTCGCTGGGCTTCACGTCGGCCAGCCCGCCTCCCTTGCCACATCCCTGGTGGTCCGCGAGACGGAACTGACGCTGTACGGCTTCGCTTCGGCGGATGAGCGCGAGGTGTTCGAGGCGCTGCAGACCGCCGCAGGCGTGGGGCCGCGGCTGGCCCAGGCCGTGCTGGCGGTTCACACGCCGGATGCGGTGCGCCGCGCTGTCGCCTCCGAAGATCTGGCTGCGCTCACTCTCGTCCCGGGCATCGGACGCAAGGGTGCCCAGCGCATAGTCCTTGACCTGCGCGACCGTCTTGGCCCTGCCCCCGCCGAAGAGACCGGCCACTCCGGCGGGAGCGGTATTCCCGCGACGCGGGAGGGGGTTCACGACCAGGTGAAATCCGCGCTGGTGTCGCTGGGGTATTCGGCCCGGGAAGCTGACGAGGCGCTGCACGCGACGGGCGCGCCGACCGGCGAGAGCGTTGCCGGCTTGCTGCGTGCGGCTCTGGCGACTCTGCGCCGTGCGTAACGCGAGGGAAGGG
>JADGOW010000286.1 GCA_017882765.1 Frankiaceae bacterium | reverse complement strand
AGCGGCCTCCATGACCCCGCCCGTGGCGCCGAAGATGACGCCGGAGCCGGTCGCCGTCCCGAACGGGTCGTCGAAGTCGCTCCTGGGTTCGGACGGCAGGTCGATGCCCTGCTGGCGCAGCATCTTCGACAGCTCGCGCGCGGTGAGCACGAGGTCGACGTCGGCGAAGCCGCTGTCGGTCATCTCGGGGCGGGACGCTTCGAACTTCTTCGCGACGCACGGCATCAGCGCCACCGACACGATGTCGGCGGGATCGAGTCCGTTGTGTTCGGCGTACCAGGTCTTGATCAGGGTCCCGAACATCTGCTGCGGGCTCTTGCAGGTGGACAGGTGGGGCAGGTAATCCGGGTACGCGTGCTCGAGGAACTTGACCCAGCCGGGGCTGCAGGAGGTGAACATCGGCAGGGCGACGTCCGGCTCGCCCAGCACGAGGGCCTGGTACAGCCGCCCGATCAGCTCAACTCCCTCCTCGATAATCGTCAGGTCGGCCGCGAAGGTCGTGTCGAACACCTTGTCGAAGCCCAGCTCGCGCAGCGCGGTGTTGAGCTGCCAGGTCACCGGGGTGCCCGGGGACAGCCCGAACTCCTCGCCGAGCGCGGCCCGGGGCGCAGGCGCGGTCTGGATCACAACGTGCTTGCGCGGGTCATTCAACGCGGCGCGGACGCGGGCGGTGACGTCGACCGTCGTGAGCGCCCCCGTGGGGCAGCGGTTCACGCACTGGCCGCAGTTGATGCAGAACTCCGACGACAGGGGAAGGTCGGCGAAGGTCGTCACGCGGACCCCGGCGCCCCGGCCGGTCACGCCGAGTGCCCGGACGTCCTGCAACTCGTCGCACGTGCGGACGCAGCGCAGGCACAGGATGCACTTGTCGGGGTCGAACACGATCGACGGGCCGGTGTCGTCGCGGACGAACACCGGCTCGGTCCGCTGGCCGAAGCGGTAGTGGTCGACGCCGTACTCGGCCGCGAGATCCTGGAGTTCGCACGTGCCGTTGCGGGCGCACGTCCGGCAGTCTCCGTAGTGCTCGCTGAGCAGCAGATCGATGATGTCGCGGCGCGCAGCAGCGACCCGTGGGGAGTGCGTGTTGACCTCGAGCGGCTCCGTGATCGGGAACACGCAGCTGGGCTGCAGGTTCTTCTGACCTGCGACCTCGACGACGCAGACCCGGCACACGCCGACGTCCGGCAGATCGGGGTGGTGGCACAGCGTGGGTATCCGGACGCCGCAGGCGCGGGCCGCCTCCAGGATGGTCGTGCCGCTGACGACCTCGACCTCACGGCCGTTGATGGTGGCCCGGACGGTTGCCCCGACCCTGGCGGGGGCCCCGGTCTGCAGGGGGATGCTGGTGGTCATGGTGACTCCCGTCAGACGGGGACGCGGTCGATGATCTCGGGACCGAACCGGTCCACGAGCGAGAGGAAGAAGTTGGGGCTGGTCTGGCCCAGCCCGCACTTGGAGGCGCCCTGCATGGTGCGCCCCAGCTGCTGCAGCTCGCCGAGCCGTTCGGCTGTGCACTCGCCGCGCTTCAGCGACCGGACGCCCTCCAGGAGCACGGGATTGCCGAGCCTGCAGGGGGTGCACTGCCCACACGACTCGTCGACGAAGAACTCCAGGAAGTTCTCGGCGACGTCGAGCAGATCGCGGTCCGGGCCCAGCACGATGATCGCTCCCCCGGTGCTGACTTCCTCGTAGCTGATCGCGCGGGTGAAGTCCGCGGCCGGGACGCACACGCCGCACGCCCCGCCGGCGACGACGGCGTGGGCGTCCTCGCCGCCGGACGCCTCGAGCACCTCGCGGATGGTGACTCCGAAGGGGAACTCATAGACCCCCGGACGCGCGACGTCCCCGGAGACGCTCAGCAGCTTCGGACCCGTAGACCCCGGCGTCCCGATGCCGACGAACCAGGCGGCCCCGCGCGCGAGGATCGCAGGCACCCACGCGAACGTCTCGACGTTGTTCACGATCGTGGGCGCCTGGTCGAGGCCTCGGACGACCGGGTAGGGGAAGCGGTTGCGGGGTTCGCCGCGGCGTCCCTCGAGGCTCTCAAGGAGGGCCGTCTCCTCACCGCAGACGTACGCCCCCGACCCGAGCCGGATGTCGATGTCGAAGTCGAACCCCGGGGTGCCCAGGATGTCGTTGCCGAGCAGGCCGGCCACCCGGCGGCGGGCCAGGCAGTCCTCGAGCCCCTCTCGCAGGTACACGTACTCGCCTCGCAGGTAGACGACCCCGCTGGTGGCCCCGATGGCCCAGGCGGCGATGGTCATGCCCTCGAAGACGAGGTCGGGCACCACGCTCAACAACGCGCGGTCCTTGAAAGTGCCCGGCTCCCCCTCGTCCGCGTTGCACACGACGTGGCGACGGCCGTCCGGTGCGGGCGCCTCGGACGCCAGCCTCCACTTGAGTCCGGTGCGGAAGCCGGCTCCCCCGCGGCCCCGGATCCCGGAGCGGGACACCTCCTCGACGACTTCGGCGGGGGCCTGCCCGAGGGCCGCGCGCAACCCGGTGTCGGGGTGGACTGTTGCCAGGGTGAGTGGCGTCCGGATGGTCATCGGGACTCCTCCCGCGCGACGCCTCGCGGCTCGTCGGTGGGCCCGCGTGCGAGGCTTCGCTGTTGCTCTAAGCATCTCACCGGGGCAAGGCGGTCGCGAGGCTTGCGGGGAATTGGTCCGTCCCTGGTTCCCAGGGTTCGACGAGGACAAACAGTCATGACCATC
>JADGOW010000020.1 GCA_017882765.1 Frankiaceae bacterium | reverse complement strand
TGGCGTGGCGGGCTCACGAGAAGCGGGGCTTTCGTTTCTCGAGGAACGCGGCCACTCCCTCGCGCCCGTCCGGGGATGCCGACAGCCTGGCGGGCAAGCCGCACCGAAGTGGGGCCACGTATGACGCATGACGAAGGTCTCTGTGCCAACCGGCGCGGCGGGAAGAGCATTGCTTCTACAAGGCCCGAGGGGCGAAGACTGTCGCGTCCGAAAGCCCTTAGGGGTGAAGGACCTCCGTCATCAAGTGCGCGGCTTCGAGGGATCGTTCGATGACTGCTGGCGTGGCAACGGGGCGGTCGCCTGGCTCCGTAGCGTACGAACCGCCTGGCTGGGCGTCGGCCTTCGCGCGGATGGCGGCCGCTGCCGCCATCGCTATCGCGGCGGTTGTGCTGCTCGGATGGCTGATCGACGCCCACGTGTTGCGGGCGTTCTCGACCGGCGCGGTGGCCATGAAGACGAACGCCGCTGTCGGGGTCGTGATGGCTGGTGTCGCTGTGTTGCTCAAGGTCGGTGCCCCGCCGCGTCGGCGCCGCCTGACCGGTGACGGTCTGGGGCTCGCGTGCATCGTGCTGGGCCTGGCAACGCTGGCCGAGTACGCGACGGGATGGCAACCCGGGATCGACGAGCTGCTGTTCTCCGAGGCGCTGACGGCGGTGCGCACGTCCAGCCCGAATCGGATGGCCGCCTCGGCCGCCTTGTGCCTGATCCTCCTCGGTGCGGCGGTCGTGCTGATGGGCCGCGGCCTTCGTCGCACGGCCGTGGCGCAGTGTCTGGCCGGTGTGGTCGGGGTGCTGGGTGTGCTCGCGCTGGTGGGCTACGGCTTCGGGTCGTCGCTGCTCTACCAGTGGCGACGCTCGACGGCGGCCGCGATACCGGCAGGTATCGCGTTCCTGCTGCTGGGCTCGGCGGTCGTCGTCGCGGGCCGAGGTCCGCCGCTGTCAGTGCTGACGTCGCGGGGGCCCGGCGGGATGCTGGCCCGGCGACTGCTGCCGCTAATCGTGGTGATCCCGCTCGGGGTCGGCTTGCTGCTGCACGTGGGGGGTGAGCAGGGCTGGGCGGACGCGGGCCTGCAGACCGCGCTCGCGGCGCTGGTCACGATCGTGCTGTTGGCCTCGCTGACACTGGCGATCGGGCTGCGGCTCGACCGCGTCGACGCGGCCCGCGCCGCCGCCACGGCCGAACTGCAAGCGGTGAACGCCGGTCTCGAACGGGAAGTGCAGGCGCGCACCGCGGCGCTGCGCGACTCGGAGGAGCTTTTCCGCGGCGCCGCCGAAAGCATGTTCGACCCCTTCGCGATCATGGTGGCGGTGCGAGACGAGACCGGGACGATCATCGACTTCGAGTACCAGTTCGCTAACGCCTCGGCCGCGGGCTATTTCGACCCGGACGACGTCGCGGGGCGTGGGCTGCTGGAGCTGTTCCCGTTCCATCGCGACATTGGGCTGTTCGACGCTTACGTGCGCCTCGTGGACACCGGTGAGCCGCTTACCTGGGAGTCCTGGTGGGCCACGCTGCCCGGCGAGAATCAGCCCCGGGCCTTCGACACCCGCGCGACCCGGTTCGGCGACAGCGTTACCTACACGTGGCGGGACGTGACCGCACGGGAGCGCCTGTCCGCGGCCCTGCAAGCCAAGACCACCGACCTCGAACGCTCCAACCGCGACCTCGAACAGTTCGCCTACGTCGCGTCCCACGACCTCCAAGAACCCCTGCGGATGGTGTCGAGCTACACGAGCCTGCTCGCCGAAGACCTCGGCGACAGACTCGACGACGACACCCGCCGCCACCTCGACTACGCACACGACGGCGCCAAGCGCATGCACCAACTCGTCCACGACCTGCTGCGCTACTCGCGGGTGGGCCGAACCGACACGAGCCATCAGCGGGTCGACTGCGATCAGCTCGTCGAGACGGTCACGGTGGACCTCCAAGAAGCAATCCTCGCCGCGGGGGCGACGGTGACCCACGATTGGTTGCCGACGGTGACGGGGGTACCGACCGAGCTCCGGCAGTTGCTCACGAACCTTGTCGGCAACGCCGTCAAGTTCCGCGGCGACGAACCGGTTCACGTGCACGTCAGCGCCGCCCGCGACGGCCCGATGTGGCAGTTTTCCGTCGCGGACAACGGTATCGGCATCGACCCCGGCAAGGCCGAGCGGATCTTCGAGGTGTTCAAACGGCTCCATCCGCGGGGCAGCTACCCGGGCACCGGCATCGGCCTGGCGATCTGCAAGAAGGTCGTCGAACAACACGGCGGGCGCATCTGGGTCGAGTCGCAACCCGGTACCGGCGCCACGTTCCGGTTCACCCTGCCAGCGGCCGGCAACGACCAGGAGGATCGATGAACGCACTTGGAGGCGATCCGATCGAGATCCTTCTTGTCGAGGACAACCCCGGCGACGTCGAGCTCTTCCGACGCGGCCTGGGCGCCGGGAAGGTCTCCAACCGTCTGACCGTCGCCGAGTACGGCGCCGACGCCTTCGCCCACCTGCGAGGCGACCTCGGCGAAACCGGCCGCCGCCCACAGCTCATAGTGTTGGACCTTGACCTGCCCGACATGAGCGGCCTCGACATCCTCGCGGCCCTCAAAGCCGACCCCGGGCTGCGTCGCATCCCGGTCGTCGTCATGTCCGGTTCCGCAGCCGAAACCGACATCGTGCGCAGCTACGATCTGCACGCCTCCGGCTACCTCACCAAACCATTCGACCCCAGGGACTTCGTCCGCGTCGTCCTCGGCGTCGAGGACTATTGGCTCAGCCTCGTCCACCTCCCGCCCACCTGACTGGAGGTCGCGTCCGCCACCGCGGGAAGGGGTCGAGGGCCGGCGCGAGCCCGGAGCGGGTCGACTGCGATGAGCGCATCGAGACTGTCACAATGGACTTACACGAAGCGATCGTTGCTGCGGGGGCGACGGTGACCCACTACCCACTACCCACTACCCATTGCCCACGGCGGGCGCATCTGGGTCGAGTCGCAACCCGGTGTCGGCGCCACGTTCCGGTCTACCCTTCATGCAGATGACGACGGCCAGGGAGATCCATGAACGCACCGGGCGACCCAATCGAGATCCTCCTCGTCGAGGACAACCCCGGCGACGTGGAACTCACCGAACGCGCCCTGCGCGCCACCGAGATTGCCAACCATCTGACCGTCGCCTCGTACGGTGCCGACGCTCTCGCTCATCTGCGAAGCGTCTCCGGTGAGGCCGTCAGGGGTCCGCACCTCATCTTGCTGGACCTTTACCTGCCAGACATGAGCGGCTTCGACTTCCTCGCATCGATCAAGGCTGATCCCCGCCTGCGCCGCATCCCGGTTGTCGTGATGACCTCCTCCGAAACCGAAGCGGACGTCGTGCGCAGCTACGAGCTCCAAGCCTCCGGCTTCGTCACCAAACCATTCGATCCCGCCGACTTCGCTCGCGCCGTCCGCGGTGTCGAGCACTACTGGCACCGCGTCGTGCGCCTCCCAGGCTCCTGACGGAAGCGTCGGGGGACGCCATGACCCGCGTGGCTCGCGGGCCCAACGCGCCCTGGTCACCAGGGCGCGAGGAGGTCATCGGAGGAGGTCATCGATGGTGGCAGCGAACGTGTATCCGGCGCAGTGGGAAGCCGACGTGGTGCTCGCCGACGGGGGCACGGCCCACCTCCGTCCGATCGTGGCCGAAGACGCGGAGCGGTGGAGCAGTTTCGTATCGAGGCTGTCCACGCGGACGATCTACTACCGGTTCTTCACCGAGCATCCCCAGCTCGGGCCGGCCGAGCGGGAGCACTACACCAACGTCGACTACGTAGACCGGATGGCGTTCGTCGCGCTGCTCGGTGACGAGATCATCGGTTTGGGGCGGTACGACCGGATACCGGGCACGCCGGTCGCCGAGGTGGCCTTCGTCGTCGAGGACCCGCACCAGCAGCGGGGCCTCGGCTCGATCCTGCTCGAGCATCTGGCGGCCGCCGCCCGCGAGCGCGGCCTGCAACGGTTCGAGGCTGCGGTGCTCACCGAGAACACCAAGATGCTCAGGGTCTTCCGTGATGCGGGGTATCGCATCGAGCGCGAGGTCGAGGGCAGCGAGATGCGACTGACCTTCGACATCGAGCCGACCGAGCACTCGGTGGAGGTGATGCGCGCCCGGGAGCACCGGGCGGAGTTCCAGTCGATCGCGCGGCTGCTCAGCCCCCGCACGATCGCGGTCGTCGGAGCCTCCCGCAGACCGGATTCGGTCGGGCACATCGTGCTGCGGCACCTCCTCCACGGGCGGTTCCCCGGCTCGGTATACCCGGTGAACCCCGCCGCGACCTCGGTCGCGGCGGTGCGCGCCTATCCCTCGGTACTCGACATCCCCGACACCGTCGACCTTGCGGTGGTCATCACTCCGGCAGCGGCCCTGGCTGAGGTGGTCGCCCAGTGCGGGGCCAAGCAGGCGTGCGGCCTCGTCGTCATCACCGAGACTGACAATCCACAGGTGGACGAGGCCCTGGTGGCGCAGGCGCGCGCCTTCGGGATGCGGGTGGTGGGGCCAACCTCGATGGGCGTCATCTCCACTGAGCTTGGGCTAAACGCCTCCCTGTCACCGGTCCTGCCCCGCGCCGGGCCGGTCGGCTTCTTCTCGCAGTCGGCACCGATGGGCGGGGCCCTGCTCGAGCAAGTCGTCCGGCGCGGGCTGGGGGTCTCAACGTTCATCTCGGCCGGCAACCAGGCCGACGTCAGCAGCAACGCCCTGTTGCAGTACTGGGAGGAGGACGAGAGCACCCACGTGGTGCTGCTCTACCTCGAGAGCGTCGGCAACCCGCGCAAGTTCGCCCGGCTCGCTCGCCGAATCAGCTGGCGCAAACCTGTCGTGACGCTGACGACCGGCGCGACCGAGGTGGAGGCCGCCCTGTTGCGACAGGCGGGTGTGATCCGCGTCGAGACCGTGGCCGAGCTGTTCGACGTGGCGCTTCTGCTCGTCACGCAACCGCTGCCGGCAGGGCGTCGGTTGGCCGTGGTGAGCGACTCCGCCGCCCTATCCCGGCTCGCCGTGTCCGCCGCCGCCTCGGTCGGGCTGGCCTGCACCGGTGCCCGCCTGCTGCCGCACTCGACGCCCGCGCACGAGTACGGCTCGGCCGTCGAGCGCGCGGCGGGGGAGGCCGACGCCGTGCTGGCGATCCTGGTCCGGCCGTCGGGCGCGGCCCACCGGGAAACCGCGGCCGCGGTGGCCCATGCCGCCGCGGGCGCCGATAAGCCGGTGCTGGCGGCCGTGATGACCTACGACGGCATACCGCCGGAGTTCGACGACGTCCCGACCTACTCCTCCCCGAACAGTGCCGTGCACGCACTCGCCCGCGCCGTCGAGTACGCCGAGTTCCGGTCCCGGCCACCCGGCCTGTTTCCGATGCCGCCGCCGGTCGACATGGCGGCAGCCCGCGCCGCCGCCACCGAGGGGCGGGTCACGGATCTCCTGCGTGTCTACGGCGTCACCGTCGATCCCGCCGTGCCGGTGGGCTCTGCGGACGAGGCCGTCGCCGCGGCGCGTGCGCTGGGCTGGCCGGTCGCGCTCAAGGCGACCGCCCGCATCTACCGGCATCGTCCGGAGCTGGGCGGCGTGCGGCTCGATCTGGCCGACGAAGACCAGTTGCGGGCCGCGTTCGACGCGCTGGCCGGGCTTCGCGATCCGGGGCTGGTCGTGCAGCACATGGCCCCACCGGGGGTGGCCGTCACCGCAGGAATCACGGAAGACCCTGTCTTTGGCCCGCTCGTGTCGTTCGGCGTCGCCGGCGTCGCCACCGACCTGCTAAGCGACCGCGCGTACCGAATCCTGCCGCTGTCTGACATCGACGCCGCGGAACTGATCCGCTCCGTCAAAGCAGCGCCGCTGCTTTTCGGCTACCGGGCCGGGGCGCCGGTCGACGTCAAGGCGCTCCAGGAGCTCCTCCTGAGGGTGGCTCGGCTCGCTGACGAGCTCCCCACCGTCTACGGCCCCGATACCCCTCCCAACAGCCGCCAGATCCTGTCGCTGGAACTCAACCCCATAATCGTCGGGGAGTCGGGGGTCAGGGTGCTGTCGGTGGAAGCACGACTGGGTCGTGCGGTGCCGAGAGGGGATGTGGGTCCCCGCCGGATCCGGTGACGAAACGGCGATGTCCGCCGGGCCAGCACCAGGTCGATCCCGCAGATGGTTTCGACGCTTTCCGTGCCGCCATGTCTAGCCTCGAGTCGTCAGTACCAGCCCGTGGCTTGCGAGTGGTTCCACGCGCCGCATGGGCCGCCGTACCGGGCCCCGATGTAGCCGAGGCCCCACGCGATCTGCGTGGCCGGGTTGTTCACCCAGTCCGGTCCCGAAGCGGCCATCTTGCTGGCCGGGAGCGCCTGCGGAATGCCGTAAGCGCCGCTGGAGGCGTTCCTGGCGTGCACGTTCCAACCGCTTTCCCGCGTCCACAGGGCTTCGAGGCAGGCCCACTGCGACGACCAACCACGTTGCGCGAGCATCCGCTGGGCGATGACGCGGGGGTTGCTGCTGGCGCCGGTGCACCCGGTGGCGGCACCGGCGACCCCGGCGACGGCGACCGCCGCCAGGGACAGCGCCAGTGCGCGCCGGGCGGGTCCGCGCATGAGTAGTGAAGAGGACACAAAGGCTCCGCTCCCGCACGCCTGCGGGGTGAGCTGTCGGGTTCGGGCTGGGCGGCCCGGCCGGGTCGCGGACGTAGTCCACTACCTGCGGCTTCACCCCGAGGATGGCCCATGGCGCATCCGGAAGGTTGGTTCCCCCGCTCCTGCCACGCGCTAACTGGTGCCCAGGGCCTGCGGCAGGACTTGGCGGTCAGGCCTGGCGCCCGGCTTCGGGGCCGGAGCCAGCATGCTCTCATCGCACGAATGCCAACACACGGGTCTAAATCCCTATATCTCGTCCAGATCGGGGCCGGGGACGCCATGACCTTGATCCGCGTGCGGGGCTCCCGGGGTCGGTGCCGCGACGGCCGAACGCCTTGGGCGGTCGGGATGGTTCGTGTTCCGCGGGCGCGGGTATAGCCCCCGTGCGTGCTCAGCCACCGGCACGCCCGGTGCCCCGGCGCTGGTCCTACCCCTAAGGACGCAGGCCGATGGCACCTGCGCGCACCGTTGGCACCCTGGGCGTTTGGCTGCCGCTGGACGGCCGACCCTGCGACGCCGCTGCGGCCCGCGCCTTCGTGCGTGGCTCGCTCGCCGGCCGCCTGCCCGGCAGCATCATCGACACCGCTGAGCTCCTGGTCAGTGAGCTGGTCACCAACGCGATCCAGCACGCTGGCACGACTCTGACCGTCGACATCGCACACAGCCCCGAAGCGTTGTGGATTGCTGTGACCGACGGTGACGCACACAACCGCCCCCGGCGCAGCGCCGCGGCCCCCGACGACGAACGCGGCCGAGGGGTCTTATTGATCGAGGCATTGGCGCAGGATTTCGGCGTCCGCGACGTTCCCGGCGGGAAACAGGTCTGGTGCGTGCTGACGTTGTAGCTCAGGCTTTCTCGATCAGCCGCGGAGAGCGGAGGCGAAGATACCGGGGAGGTGCCGCAGCCTGCCATCAGCGGCGAATTGGGTGAGCCGGCGCGTGGTCACGGCCGCTGTCTTGTTGGTGACGAACCACGGCGGGCGCGGCGAGAGCGAGAACTCCCGGTTCGCCACGGAGCGCGGGAACGGGTGGAACGGCGCCCGCACGACGGCTTTCTGGGCGCGGTCGAACAGCAACGCGTTGTGCACGACGCCGATGCCGCTCTGGATGTCGGCGTAGGTGTCCCCGGGGAACGCTCCCCAGGTGGAGCGGGCCGAAAGGTACGCGACCCCGGTCCAGGCGTTGACCGCGACGGTGCCGTAGCGCAGGTCAGCGACCGCCTCCTCCAGCACGGCACCGAGCTCGGCGGCTGTCCGCGGGTGGATCAAGATGTTGGCACCGAGGGTTCCGTGCAAGGTCTCGTTGGCGAACTGCACGGCATGACGGAGGAACTGGGGGGCGTCCCCGCCGGGCAGCGAGGTCGCCGCCAACACGGGCGCGAAGAACTCCTCGGTGAATGCGTACGCCCCTGATTCCGTCGGGTCGAGCCCGGTGACGAGCAGGCAGGACGCGTCGCCGGTCCCCACATCCTCGGCGTTCGGGTAGTGCTCGACGACCGCCTGCCGCCGTCGCTCGGTGCCGCTGTAGTAGGCCGGACGCGCTTCCACCGTACGGAGCTGCCTGCGCACCGCGTCCAGCACCATGCTGCTGCCGTCCCACGCCGCCGGGAGCACGAGCAGCTGCGACGCGACGCAGTTGTGGCCGCTGTTGTGCAACTTCTGGGTGACCAGGTGCTCGGCCTGGTAGTCGAGGTCGGCCTCGGTCCACGGGCCGGGCACGACGATGGTCGGCCCGACCCCGCCGAGTTCCGAGGTGATCGGCTTGTCGAGCAGCCGCTCGTCACGCGCCTTGCGCGCCGCGCCCTCCGCACCCGCGCCGTACACGATCAGGTCGTGGGTTCGGTCGCTACCGGTGATATGGACCGTGTCCACCCCGGGGTGCCGGCACAGGTAGTCGCCGGCGTCCCCGCCGCCGTAGACGAACCGCACGTAGCCGTCGTCGATCAGTGGCCCGAACGCCCGCTCAAAGAACGGGCCGAGATAGTCGTTGATCGGGCTCATTTTCACGATCGCGACTTCACCCTCGGCGTACAGCTTGTACAGCATGTCCAGCGGCGCGATCGAGGCGATGTTGCCCGCGCCCAAGACGACGGCGACTCTTCCCTGCGGGTCGGGCTGCCGGTAGAAGCCGCCGACTGTTGCTGCCAGTCCTGTCGGGGTGACGCCGGGCTGCATCCAGACCTCGACGGTGTAGCCGTGCAGCAGGAGCCGTTCCTTGAGGTCGTACGGGTACACCTGCACGACGGTCTGCCCGCCCGCGCGCTGACGGACGGGCAGGCCCGCCAGCGGATCCTTGCCCGCCGCGAGAGCGCGCAAAGTCTGGTGCACCGCGACGATCCAGTTGAGGACGGGATAGGGCCCGGAGATCCATTCCTCTCCCGCGAGCGGGGAGCCCGGGCGGATGCCCTTCGCCCGGACCGCGGCGGCGACCCACGGCTCCGCGACCGCCAGCACCTGCCGTCGGATCGCATCGAGGTAGTCGATCTTCTTCTGGATCGCCAGGCGCGCCCACCGGTCCTTCGCTGCCGATGTGTCCGCTACGGCCATGTCGAGCCGTCCTGTGTCCATGCTCGCCCCGCTCTCTGTCGCTGTCCGCAGGAGCCTTCTGCCGGATTGTGCGGCCTCAACCACCGCCCGGGGGAACCCGCGCGAGAAGTCGGGCGGCGGCGAGGAAATCCGCGGAGCGTTCCTTGTAATTGCGGAACTGGCCGAAGCTTGGCGCGGCTGGGGACAGCAGGACGACGCCGTCGGGCCGGGCCCATTCGAAGGCCCGGGCGACGGCTTGGCGCTGGTTGTCGCAGGGCTGTTCGGCTGCCTGGGTGCCGGCGCCGTGAGTGAGCAGGGCCTGGCGGATCCGGGGACCGTTGTCGGGGACGGTGAGCACCAGGGTGGGAAGCGTGCGATGGCGCAGCCCTTCGGCAAGGGGCCGGTAGTCGATGTGCCGGTCGTGGCCGCCGGCGATGAGGGCGACGCGGCGGGTGGGGAAGGCGGCGAGGGCTGCCAGAGTAGGCAGCACGTTGGTGGAAAGGGTGTCGTCGACGAAGGTGACCCCGTCAACGTCGGCGACGACCTGCAGCCGGTGGAGGAGCGCGTTGTAGCCGCCGGCGGCCGTGTGGAGCCGATCCTCGTCGTGTGCTCCCGGGACGCCGAGCGCCTGCAACACCGCAGCGGCGATCAGCGCGTTGCGCCGGTTGTGGTCGCCGAGTAGCCCCAGGGCGTCGGGCCACCGCGCCGAGGTGTGCTCGGCGAGCCGGACCCACGTGACGTGCGGGCCGAGCAGTTCTTCTCGTTGCCGCAGCAGGTCGCTGTCGCCGTTGGCGATGGTGGTCTGGGCGCCCGGCAACGAGCACGCGGACAGCTTGTCGCGAAAGTAGTTCTCCGTGCCGTGGTGCCAGTCGAGGTGGTCGGGGTGCAGGGAGGTCACCGCAACGACGGGCGGGGAGACGGCCAGGTCCGTCGCCTGGTAGCTGGAGGTTTCGATCAGCCAGTAGTCGGGTGTCGTGGTGATCGTCGGGTCGTAAGGCGGGAGGCCGATGTTGCCGGCGATGATGCCGGTGGCCCCGAGGCCGCGCAGCAGGTGTCCGGCGATCGAGCTGGTCGTGCTCTTGCCCTTGGTCCCGGTGACGCACGCGACCCGGGTCAGGTCGGCTTCCTGCAGCCACAGGCCGAGCCCGCCGACAACCGCGACGCCGCACTGTTCGAGTCGGGCGACGTCGTCGCGGTAGCGGCTGATCCCTGGAGCTTTGATGACGACGTCGCAGGTTTCGAGGTGGGCGAGGCCGCCGTCCGCGGTGGCGGTGACCTTTCCTACGTCGTGGCCGCCTGCCGTGGGGTCGTCATCGACGAGGACGGCTGGTTCGACGGCCAGCGTCGCGAGCTTGCCGATGGTGCTGCGGCCCTCCACGCCCAGCCCCCAGACTCCCACCCGCTGACCGGGCAGGTCAGACCAGGAGATCTTGTGGCGCATAGCCGGAGGGGATGAAGTGCGGTCCGAGGGGCCGCATCAACGCGGCCGCGTCGAGGTCGGGTAGGTCCGGCTGGGGCAGGCCGGTCAACTCCGCCGCCAGCTGTCGCAGGGTCGCCGTGCCAGCCCGGTCGCTACGGGCCGCGGCGAGTCGCAGCGCCGTGCGGGATTCGGTGACGTCGCCGACACACTCGAACGGTTTGCTGGTTCCGGTCAGCCCGACCAGGGCGCGGAACCGGTCGATCAATGCGGGGTCGGCAAGCGGTTCGGCCCCACCGAAGATGGCCGCCAGATCTTCTCCACGTAGGAACGGAGCGAGGATCAGGTCGATGAAACAGCACTTGTCGCAGTGGCCACACCAGTGGTCGAGCCGTTTCGCGCGGTCGATGTGGAACGCGCGGTTGCAGCTGCGGAAATGCCGGTGGTACTGGGGGAGTCGGGCGAACCGTTCGGCGACCCACAGTTCGGAGTAGGGCCGCAGCGCGGAGAAGAAGTCGACATCGATGACCGACGTGGCGGCCAGGACCTCGCGGTAGCCGGCCTCGAACGCGAGGCTCTTCGAGTACTGGTGGTTGACCACCCCGTTCGCGGTGTCGACGGTGGCGCTGGAGGCCGACCACTCGTTGGACATCACCACGCTGTTCCGGCCGGTCAGGACCGCTGTTAGGACGGCGACGGCGGACAGGATGCCGGTGACCGGTACGTGGCCGTTGAAGAAGCGCTGATTGCCAGCGGTGCGGGGGTGCAGGGCGGGGTCGAGCGTCCGTTCCGCCCGCACGACCGGCAGCTGCGTGACCGCGGCGGGCGCTTCGATCGCGGCGAACCGGTCGCCCTGCCAGTTGACGACGAAGAGGGCGGTGTCGGGATGGGCCGCACGGACCAGGTCGACCGCGACGATCGAGTCGATGCCGCCGCCGAAAGGCACGAGCGGCCGGGGTGGCTGCGGTTGCGACGGGGTGGCCCGCGCGGGGGCGGCGCGGGGACCCTCAATGTGCAGGTCGGTGAGGTCGAGCTGGTTGCGGTAGGCGAACTCGCCGAGCCCATCGAGGTAGAAGCCGCGGAGGAACTCTCGTTCCAAGTCGGTGACGGCGACCTCACCCAGGTCGATCAACGGCGGGGCGGCGGTCTTGTAGTAGGAGACGCCGGCCAGCAGGAACACGAGCCTGGCGGCGGCATCGGCCGCCTCGTCGACGGGCTGCGTGCCTGCCGGGACGCGAATCTGCTCCTCGAACCGCCGGTCATCCAGCGAGTAGCGGCACGTCAGGAGCCCGGATGGGGCGTCGAACCGGTAGGCGTCGTAGCGGAACCGGTTCCCGCGCCGCGGACGGTCGATCATGCGGGCACCGTCCTGTGATGGCCCGCGGACACTTCGCCCCGCCGGGTCGTGACAACCCTGTCAACGGCATGCCCATCGAGGGCCGGCCAGGTCACGGCCTCCGGGCCGGCCCGGTGGCCCAGCCGATAGGTGAGCGTGGTGGCAGCAGGCATCAACGCCGCAGCGTAGTTGACCGGGCGCCGATCGTGGGGCGCCCGCGCGCGGGTGCCCTGGTGAGGTGTCGGACCTCACCTGCGACCCCAACGGGCAGATTGGCGCCTTCTGGCGGCTTCGCCGAGGCCACCGCGACCGGCATCGGGGCGTGAGGACTGTGCGGTTGCCACGGCATCGCCTTACCGTGGCGGGTGCGCCCTGATGATGGCCGGTAGCGCCGCGGGGCTATCCGGGGGCGCCGATAGGCGGCATAGTCGGGTGATACCGGGGCTGGGACACCGCGCGGCGGGTTCGGTCGACAGGCGGGTCGCCGCCGAGGTGCCGTTCCGGTCGGTGCGCGGGAGGGAACCGGCTCATGGACAGCGAGAATCACACTGCCGAGCCGACAGGGCCGGTCGAGCCGACAGGGCCGGTCGAGCCGGTCGGGCCGGTCGGGCCGGTCGGGGAATCCACCAGTCGTCGGGTCGTCGCATCGCCGGCCGCATCGCCGGCCGCGTCGCCGGACATGCCGTCGGAGACATCTGTGCCGGCGGGCGCCCGGTCGTCGTCCGCGGAGCCGCTGGTGTTCCCCCAGATCGCCCGCCTGGAACTCGATGAGCTGCTTAGCCAGCTAGTTGACCGGGCCCAGGATGTGATGGCGTCGCAGAGCCGACTGCGCGGGTTGCTGGATGCGACCCGGGCCGTGGCCAGCGACTTGAGCCTGCCGGTGCTGTTGCGCCGGATTGCGGCGGTGGCCCGCGAGCTGGTTGGGACGCGGTACGCGGCGTTGGGAGTGCTCGACGACCGTGGTGACGGGCTGGCCGAGCTCATCACGGTCGGGATGGACGAGGCGACGGTCGCCGGCGTCGGGCGGCTGCCCCGCGGCGCGGGGATTCTGGGACTGATCATCGACGACCCGCGTCCGTTGCGGCTGACCGACTTGGGTAGCCACCCCCTGTCGGTGGGCTTCCCGGCTGGACACCCGCCTATGACCAGCTTCCTCGGCGTTCCGGTGCGGGTACGCGACCGGGTGTACGGCAACCTGTACCTGACCGAGAAGGCCAACGGGAGCCCGTTCAGCAGCGAGGACGAGGAGTTGCTCGGCGCGCTGGCCGCGGCCGCCGGCGTGGCGATCGATAACGCCCGGTTGTACTTGGCCGCGCAGCGCCGGCAGCGGTGGCTGGAGGCGTTGACCGAGATCAGTGACGGGCTGTTGGCGGGTGAGGATCCGCCGCTGCCGCTGATCGCCCGGCGCGCCCGGGAGTGCGCTGCCGCCGACCTGGCAGCCATCCTCCTGCCCGCGCCGGACTCCCCGGCCACACTGCTGATCAACACCGTCGACGGGGCCGGTGGTGAGGCGCTGCGGGGCGGGAGGGTCCCGGCAGCGCCCGTGGTCGAGCTCGTCGCCGGTCATGGCCGCCCGGTCGTTGCCTATCCGGCCCCGGCGGCGCTGACCGAGTTGGGCGACGGTGTGCCGTCGGGGCCGGCGCTGCTGGTGCCACTTGGCCGCGGTTCCCACCCTGGCGTTCTGGTGTTGCTCCGGGGTCACGGCCAACCTCGCTTCGACGAGCAGGAAGCGGAGATGGTGACGGGGTTCGCCGGCCATGCCGGGCTCGCCCTCGAATTGGCAGCCGTACACGAGGCCGCTCAGGAGGCCGCGCATCGGGTGCTCCTGCTTGAGGACCGCGGTCGGATCGCTCGAGACCTGCACGACCAGGTCATCGGGCGGCTGTTCGCCACCGGCCTGAGCATCCAAAGCTTGGCCGGCCACATCCGCGATGCCAATGACGCCACGCGCCTCAACGGGTTCGTTGACGACCTCGATGGGGCCATCCACACCATCCGTCACTCCATCTTCGAGCTGCGGACCACCGGGGAGACCCCGGGGTTTCGCGCCGCCGTGCTCGGCATCGTCCGCGACGCTGCGCCCGCGCTCGGATTCGACCCCGCGGTGCGGCTGGACGGGCCGTTGGACCACGCGGTCGATCAGCTGCGCGTCGAGCAGGCGGTCGCCGTGCTCCGCGAGGCCCTGAACAACGCCGCACGACACGCCCAGGCCCGCAGCGTCGAGGTGACGGTCTCGGCCAGGGGTGACGGGCTGCGAATCGTGGTCGTCGACGACGGCGTGGGCCTGGGTCAACCGTCACGTCGCAGCGGCCTGGACAACTTGCGCACGCGGGCCGAAATGCTGGACGGCCGGTTTACCGTGACCCCCGGTGCTGACGGGGGCACCCGACTGGAGTGGATGGTCCCGCTGACGTAACCGCAGCGGAATCTGTTTCACTCTGGGGCCGGCACCGGGACGGGGTCGACGTGCCAGATGCCCTGGCAGTAGTCGCGGATCGTGCGGTCGGAGGAGAAGAAGCCGCAGCGGGCCGTGTTCAGGATCGACATCTGCGTCCACCGTTGATGATCGAGCCAGACCGAGGCGGCGTGGTCCTGGCAGTCGAGGTAGGACCGGTAGTCGGCGAATACCAGGTATTCGTCGCTGTCCAGGAGGGAGTCGATCAGCTCGCGGAAGACCCCGGTGTCACCGTTGGAGAAGGCCCCCGAAGAGATGGCGTCGATTGCCGCCTTGAGCTCGGTGTCGCCTTCGTAGTAGTCGCGGGGCGTGTATCCGCGCTCCTTGAGGGCGACGACCTCGTCGGCGGCAAGACCGAACAGGAAGAAGTTCTCGGCGCCTACCCGGTCGCGGATCTCGATGTTGGCGCCGTCGAGCGTTCCGATGGTCACCGCCCCGTTCAGGGCCAATTTCATGTTGCCGGTGCCGGACGCCTCCTTTCCGGCCAGTGAGATCTGCTCGGAGAGGTCTGCCGCGGGCACGATCAGCTCGGAAAGCGACGACCGATAGTCCGGCAGAAAGACAACTTTGAGTCGGTGCGCAACGTCGGGATCGGTGTTCACGACTTCGGCCACCGAGTTGATCAGCTTGATGATGCGCTTCGCGGTGTGGTACCCCGGCGCCGCCTTCCCCGCGAAGATCACAGTCCGGGACGGGGCGTGGACATCCGGATTGGCCTTGATGCGGTGGTAGGCCGTGACGACGTGGAGCACCTTGAGAAGCTGGCGCTTGTATTCGTGCAGCCGTTTCACCATCACGTCGAACAGCGAATCGGGGTCGACGGTGACTCCGGTGGCCGCCAAGATGTGGGCGGCCAGGTCTTCCTTGTTCCTTTGTTTCACGTCGCGATACTCGGCCCGGAAGCCCTCGTCGCCGACAAAGGCCTCGAGCTCGCTCAGCCGGTCCAGATCGGTCAGCCACCCCTCATCCCCCAACCTGGCGGTGACCAAGGCGGACAGCCGCGGATTGGCCAGCCGGAGGAACCGCCGGGGGGTCACACCGTTCGTCACATTGCGGAACTTCTCCGGCCACAGCTCGGCGAAGTCTCGCAGCGTGGTCTCGGCGAGCAGGCGTGACTGGAGTTCGGCGACGCCGTTGACAGCGAAGCTGCCCACGACGGCGAGGTTGGCCATCCGCACCCGGCGTTCGGGGTCCTCCTGGATCAACGACATCCGCGTGTTGCGCGCGGGATCGCCCGGGTAGCGGCCGCGTACCTCGTCGAGAAAGCGCTGATTGATCGCGTACACGATCTCCATGTGCCGGGGTAGCAGCCGCTCGAACATCCAGATGGGCCAGGTCTCCAGTGCCTCCGGCAGCAGGGTGTGGCACGTGTAGGCAAACGTGCGGCAGGTGATGGACCAGGCATGGTCCCAATCCAGCCCATGCTCGTCGACGAGCAGCCGCTGCAGCTCGGCGACCGCGAGGGCGGGATGGGTGTCGTTGAGCTGAATGACGACCTTGTCCGGGAAAGAGTCCCAGTCGCTGTTGCGGAACCGGAACCGCCGGATGATGTCACGCAGGGAGCAGGAGACGAGCATGTACTGCTGCTTGAGGCGCAGCTCCCGGCCGAACTCGGTGCTGTCGTTCGGATAGAGCACCTTGCTGATGTTCTCCGAGCGCACCTGATTCTCGACTGCCTCCGCGGACCGGCCGGCGTCGAACAACCCGAGATCGAACGACTCGCGGCTCGCGCGGGCGTTCCACAGACGGACGATGTTGACCGTTTCGGTGTCGTAGCCGGGCACGAGCATGTGACTGGGTTCGCCACGCACCGTCTCGCCCGGCACCCAGCGGGCGCGCAGGCCGCTGGGATCGTCGCCGACGGGCTCCGTGTGCCCGTAGAAGCCGACGACCTGCCGGTCGTCCGGAGCCTGGAACTCCCACGGGTTGCCGTAGAAGGTCCAGTCGTCGGGGCGCTCGACCTGCCAGCCGTCCTCGAACTCCTGCTTGAACAGCCCGAACTCGTAGCGGATCCCGTAGCCGACCGCGGGGATGTCCAGCGTGGCCAGCGACTCGAGCAGGCAGGCGGCCAGTCGCCCGAGGCCGCCATTGCCCAACCCGGGCTCCGCGTCGCAGGTGTCGAGCTTGTCCCGGGAGACACTGAGGTTGGCCAGGGCCTGCCGAGCCAGGTCGAGGGTGCCGGTGTACAGCTCGTTCTGCGGCAGCTGGCGGCCCAGCATGAACTCCGCCGACAGGTAGTAGACGAACTTCGGGTTCGTCTCGTAGTTCGCCACGGCTGTGCGGGCCCGTCGGTCCACCAGCCGGTCGCGGATCGTGATGGCCAGGGTGTGGTAGGCGTCGATCGTGCTCGCCGACTCGATCGTCGTCCCCCGCTGGTAGTAGAGGTTGTCGACGATGTCTTGCGTGAACTCGTCGAGGGTCTTGCCCGGCCGCCGAAGAAGCGGACGCGGAGAGCTCATTAATGATCAGCCCCTCTGTTGGGGAGAGCGGGAACCGACGTCGGGATCGTCCAAAGGGAGCGCGACGGGCACGCCTGCTCAAGGGGGCCTCGAGGGGCGGCGCCGCCAGCCGGCGCGGGACCAGCCTATAGATGTGTGGCCCTTCTGGCTCCGGGTGAGATTGCGGGCGACGGCGGCGGCTGCGACCCTGGCGGCGCGGGGGCGCGAGGATCGGCGGTAACGGCGTGCGGAGCGACGAGATCCGCGGTGTGGCGAAGCTGCTCGGGCAGGCGATGGCCGGCGGTACCGAGCGGGTACGTGAGATACATCAGGCGATTGCCGGGCGGGCGTTCGGCGAGAGTTCGGAGGCCCAGGCGGCCCGGCTGGTTCATGACCGCATCGCGGACGCGGTCTACACGCTCCTCGGCAGTGCCAGCGCCGCAGTACCGGGCGCGGGCACCGTCCTTGCCGAGGGTGCCGCGGCGGACGGGCCGGAGCTGAGCGACTCGTCGGCGGGGCGCCTCCTCGCCGGCATGGTGAACGGCGTGTACGGGGACTATCTGGCTCGTGAGGTCCCCGAGCTCGCGGTTGCGATGGGCGTGCGCACCGGCCCCGAGCGGGCCTTCCTGGATCTGGATGCGGTCAGCGCGGGGCTACCGCCGGACGCGGGCGGCAGGCTCGTCGTGTTCCTGCATGGGCTGTGTGAGAGCGACCAGTCGTGGTTCTGGTCGTCGGAGCAGCACCATGGTTCACCCGGGGCCAGCTACGGGTCGCTGCTACGGGATGATCTCGGCTACGTCCCGCTCTATGTCCGGTACAACACCGGGCTGCACGTTTCCGACAACGGTCGCCAACTTGCGCGGACGCTGCAACGCCTGGTCGACGGGTGGCCCGTGCCGGTCGAGGAGATCGCGCTGGTTGGGCACTCGATGGGCGGCCTGGTCGCCCGCAGCGCTTGCCACTACGGAGATACCGAGGCGCTGCCGTGGACGAGGTCGGTCCGCCATGTCGTCACCCTCGGGACGCCGCACCTCGGCGCCCCGCTGGAGAAGGGCGTCCACGTGGCGCAGCGGGTGCTCTTCCAGTCGGCGGAGACCCGCGCCTTCGCCAAGATCCTCGACACCCGGAGTGTCGGCGTCCGGGACCTGCGTTATGGGTCGATCGTGGACGAGGACTGGTGCGACGTCGACCCGGACGAGTTCCTGCAGGACCGCTGCCGCGAGGTGCCCTTCCTCCCGGACGCGGCGTACTACTTCATTGCCGTGACGGTCACCAAGGAGTCGGACGGGCCGCTGGCCACCGTCTTGGGCGATCTGTTCGTCCAGTACCCGAGTGCGTCGGGCCGTGGCTCTCGCCGTAGCATGCCCTTCGAGATCGAGCACGGCAGGCACCTCGGGCGGATGCACCACTTCGACCTGCTCAACCACCCAGAGGTCTATGCACACATGCGGCGTTGGTTCGCGGGTGTCTGATTCTCCGTGCTGTCCCGCGGGCCGCGGGGCAGGCCCCGAGCCGGGTCGTTCGGCCCTGGGGCTTCGGCCTCACGTCGCGTAGCTTCCCCAACCGCGAGGCGTCGTTGAGGTGAACACGTCTAGCTGAGATGGCGCCGCGCTCGCTGCACGAGAGATGGTGAGGCAATGGGTTCCCGTGAGCGGATGTCCCCAGCAGATGCTGCCTGGCTGCACATGGACCGGCCGACCAACCTGATGGTGATCAATGCTGTCACGTGGTTCGACGCACCGCTGGACTGGACCGTCGTCCGAAAGACCGTGGACGAGCGCATGGTGAGCCGCTTCCCGCGCTTCCGGCAGCGGGTCGCCGAGTCGGCGCTGCCGCTGCTGGGGGGGCCGTACTGGGAGGACGACCGGTACTTCGCCCTCGAGAACCACGTTCACCACGTCGCGCTGCCGAGCCCCGGTGACCAGGAGGCGTTGCAGGAGTTCGTCGGCGACCTCATGAGCATGCCGCTGGACCGGACGAAACCGCTGTGGCACCTGTACCTCGTAGACGGGTACGGAGGCGGTTGCGCCACGGTCTTCCGCATCCACCATTCGATCGGCGACGGCATCGCCCTCGGCGAGGTCCTGCTGTCGCTGACCGACCCCGCCGACGGTGTTGCTGTCGATGTCCCTGCCGAACCCCAGCACGCCGCCAGCCACCGGCATGGGCTGACCGGCCTGCTGGACAGCGTCACCTGGCCGGCGGTCACCGGCGTCCATGCGGCGGCCACCGGCGTCCACGCGGCGGACGCGCTGGCGCACGAGGGCATCCAGGCACTTATCCACCCATCGAGGCTGCGTGACATCGCCACGTTGGGCCGCGACGAGGTCGCCGCCCTGGCCAAGCTCACCTTCACCCCGCCGGACGCACGGACCGTCCTGAGGGGACCCGGAGTCGTGTCGAAACGCGCCGTCTGGGCCCCGCCGATCCCGCTCGCCGACGTCAAGGCGATCGGGCGGCCTATGCACGCCACAGTCAACGACGTGCTGCTCTCCGCCGTCAGCGGGGCGCTGGGCCGCTACCTGCAGCGCCGCGAGAGCCTGGTTGACAATGTCCGCACGTTCGTCCCGTTCAACATCCGCCCGGCCGGCGAACCCCCGCCGACAACCCTCGGCAACAAGTTCGGGCTCGTGTTCCTCGACCTGCCCGTCGGGCTGCGCGATCCGCGGGAGCGGCTCGCCGAGGTGTCGCGACGGATGGACGCGGTCAAGAACTCCTCGGAGGGCCCCGTCTCCTTCGGCATGCTCAGCGGCGTGGGCCTGACCCCCACCACCGTGGAGAAGAGGATCATCGACTTCTTCACGGCGAAGGCGACTGCAGTGATGACCAACGTGGCGGGGCCGCCGAAGCCGGTGTCCCTCGCCGGGGTTCCCGTCGCGGGCGTCGTGTCCTGGGTCCCACGTTCCGGCGATACGCCCATCGGCTTGTCAATCTTCAGTTACAGCGGACAGGTTCTTGTCGGGCTGGCCGTCGATGCCGCCCTCGTCCCAGAGCCTGCCAGCATCCTGACCGGGATGCAGGAGGAGCTGGACGAGTTGCGCGAGCTCGCCACCTCGGGAGCAGCGCGGCAGCAGGCCAGGGTAAACGCCTCCGCCACTGGCTAGGCAAAGATGGCCCAGGCCGACCGCTGCAGCGACACCGGGCCGAGGTCAGTACGCCGTTCCGTCGGGGTCGGTCGGCGCGGCGCTGCGGTGGTTGTGGGGCTCACCGGAGGCTGTGTTCGAGCTGAGTCGCTGGTCGGGGATCGGGCCGAGCCCGGGTGCAGACAGCCGGTGGCGGCCGGCGAGGGCGGGGATGTCGGCGGCGGGGACCGCCGGGCTCAGGTGGTACCCCTGGGCGAAGTCGCAGCCCAGGGCGGCGAGCCGTTGCCAGGTGGGGGCGTCCTCGACGCCCTCGGCAACGACGTCGAGCCCGAGGGTATGACCGAGCACGGTGACGGCGCGGACGATCGCCTGGGATGCGGGGTCGGCACTCGCGAGCCCGGCGATGAACACCTTGTCGATCTTGACTTCGGTGATGGGCAGCCGCTGCAGATAGGACAGGGAGGAGTAGCCCGTGCCGAAGTCGTCAATGGAAAGGCGGACCCCGGCGGCGTTTAGTTCGCGCAGAACCGGGATGGTGCGTGCTGGCTCGCTCATCACGCTACCTTCGGTGATCTCCAGCGTGAGCCGGTCGGCGGGGACGGCGGTCTGATCGAGCCCGGTCAGGACGCGGGCCAGCAGATCGGCGTCGAGCAGGTTGCGGGGGGAGAGGTTGACGGCGACGCCGAGGTCGAGGCCGGCCGCGCGCCAGGCGGCGCAGTCTTGCAGTGCGGTGCTAAGGACGTATTCGGTCAGCGGGACGATGAGGGTGGTGTGCTCGGCGATCGGAATGAACTGGTCGGGACCGAGCAGGCCATGCGTTGGATGCTCCCAGCGCACGAGTGCCTCAACGGCGACGATGCGCGAGTCACTGAGCCGAGCCTTGGGCTGGTAACGCACGATCAGCTCGTCGTGGGTGAGAGCGCGGCGGAGGTCGGTGGCGCGGCCGACACGAGTGGCGTTCGCCGTTTCGAGGCCGGGGTGAAATACGCGAGTGGGACAGTCTCCGCGTTTCGCGGCGTACATGGCGAGGTCGGCGCGGCGGAGCAGCGTTGAAGGGTCGGCGCCGTGCCGACCGGCGAACGTGATGCCGATCGAGGCATCGACTTCGTAGCTGAGGCCGTGTTGCACGGTCGGGGGTCCCAACGCACGGTGCAGCCGGTCAGCGACGGCCAGCGCGGCGGCCTCGTCCGGCGGTCGGGGAAGCAGCACCGCGAATTCGTCGCCGCCGAGGCGGGCCAGGACGACATCGTCGTCGACTGCGGCAAGCAGTCGGCTGGCGACCTCGCGCAGTACGGCGTCGCCGGCCTCGTGCCCGAGCGTGTCGTTGATCTCTTTGAAGCGGTTGAGGTCGAGCAGGAGCACTGCTGGCCGGTGCGGCCCTGCTTCGCGCAGGGCGCGTTCGAACCGCTCTAGGAACAGGGCCCGGTTGCCGAGGCCGGTCAGCGTGTCGTGCCGGGCGTCGTGGCGGAGCCGGTCGACCAGGCGGGTGTTGGCGACCGCCACGCCGGCGTGTGCGGCGAGGGTTTCGAGCAGCTGCTGGTCCTCGGCGCTGAAGCTGGTGATCGCACTCATCCGGTCGGCCGCGGTCAAGGTGTCCACCTGACCGTCGTGAAAGACCGGAACGACTATGGCGTCGCGAAACCCGCGCTGGGTCAGCCACCCGCGCAGCGCGGGATCGCGTGTTCGGCTGGGGATCAGGATGGACCGTCCGGTGCGGGCCACCGCGGCTCGCACCCAATCGTCGTCGGCCATGGACACGCTTGTCTGGTACCTGTCGGAGGGTCCACGGCGCATGCTGAAGACGATGGCGTGGCGCCCGTCTGTGGCAGCGCCTGGTGACGTGGCCAGCGCGAGTTCGATCACCTCGGCGTGCAGCAGCTCCGCGGCTTGCCCGACCTGAGGCGGTCCCGGCTCCCCGTCGGTGAGGCCGTCCCTGAGGGAGCGGCTGAACTCGTAGAGCAGGCCGAGGTCAGCGTGCCGGCGGAACAGCCCGGCGTACCCGCGGTAAGCGATCAGGACGATGACGGCGACAACGACGAGCAGGCCCGCCGCTCCGGGCCTGGTGTGCATCGCGAACACGCCGAGCAGGGCCACCGACGTGGTGAACAGGACGAACACCGAAGCCCGGGCGACATTGGCGCGCAGCGCCGCGAGTGGGAACTTGCCGGCAGTGATCGTGATGGCAGCAACGACGGCGCCCAATTCGAACAGGTTGACGGCGAGCACCGCGGCCAGCGCGGCGACTACGGCGCGCAGCCCGAGATCAGGTCCAGACCAGATCAGGCGTTGCACGCTGACCGCGACCGCGGGTTCGGCCGCGGCGAGCGCCAGGTTGAAGCTGAACTTGAGCGGGGGCGGCCGATCGTGTACGAGCATCGCCACCGCACTGCCGGCGACCCGCGCCAGCATCAGCCCAACCGGCGCACAGAAGAACAGCCCGAGGACCAGCGGACCGTCGCTCAGCGAGTACGACCACGCCTGTTCGTCGACCTCTACGTGCAACACGACTAGTTCCGTCGCGGCGAATGCCGCCGCGAGCAGCCAGGCTGGAATCCGCGGCGGCGCCGCCGGCGCGGACAGCCCCCGCAGCTGGATGACACACAGCAGCAGCGCCATGCCGAACATGGCTACCGTCAGCACGGCGATCGTCGCCTTTGGAGCCCACGCGCTTCGCCAGCGAAGGCTGCATCGCTCGCCCGTCACCTCGAGACACCGCCTCCCGCCGGCGCTGCGCCATCCGCGGGCCGATGCGGCCCACCACCACACCCATCGGCGCAGAACTGCCCGACGTCAGTTCCGGCCCCGGGCGTTGTCGGCGGCAACCGACTGCGACCGACGCGGCTTCGTCGCCTCGGCCGGAACCAGTGCGCGACGATCTCGACTGCGGCGGCCGTGAACTGGTGCGGACTACGGGGACTCATCGAGCTGGCCGTCCCCGGGACCAGGTGGAGCGGGGCTAGCTCCAGCGGTGGCCGAGTGGGGAGAACCGCCCGGTCGGGACGGGATTGGGGGTCGAAGCCGCCGCACTGAAGCCCAGATGTGAACCGGCCGCTGGAGTGCTCGGCGTGCCGTTTCGGGCGAGCACGGCCACGGCCACGAAGATGATAACGACCGCGACGATCGCAGCGGCGATGAGGCGGCGAGTAGTAGCTGGCATTTGGATACCTCCGGTTTCGGTACGTCTTGTCGAACTGGTCACCCGCGGAGAGGGTCTGAGGCCCGGCACCTGCCTGGCACCAGATCTGCATGCCGAAGACACCCTGCGGGTGCTCGCCGAGCCGCAACCCGGTGCACCGCGTGGTCGCCGCGCCGGCCCGCGGTGAAGCTGCCTATCGGCGAGCGGGTCTGCAGGCCGGGGCCGCCTTGTCGACCCCTGGCGGCGAAAGGCGACGTCGACACAAAGACGGTGTCGTCGGGAAGGGGCGGATTCCTGATCGGCTGAATGGCCGAGCCGACGCTGGCCCACCTGCCCGCCTTCTTGTCGACCATGTGGGTGATCGCTGGTGGTGGCGCACCGGCTCGGCCCGAGTGCCGACGTTCATCCGGAAGTGGCTGGCGTCCAGAAATTAGTAACGTCTGGCATCGCCCGAACCTGCGCCTCACGTCATCCGAGGCTCCGGTTCTCCGGGCAGGCTTGTCAGACGATCCGCTCCACGTCGTGCTTGACGTCATTCTCCAACTGGTGCAGGCGCCGCAGTCGCGGTGACTTCAAGGTGCGGCCGGTCAGCAGCGTGGCCAGCGCGCAGGCCAGGAAGCACGCCGCTCCCAGCGCGGTGTTCCAGTTCGCGGCCGCCAGGTTGATCAGTGAGCCAGTCGAGGGAACCAGGTAGCCGGCAACCGCCGAGATGCCGAAGAAGATGCAGCCGAGCAGGTTGATCGACGGCTCCCACCAGCCCGCCCGGCCGCGCGCGGGCAGCCAGCCGCGCCGCGCCGAGGCGCGATAGGCGATCGCTCCGGACACCAGGAAGCAGATCGAGCCCAACGCGTTCGGCCGCCACACGAGCCGGTCGTACCTGGCGTCGGACAGGGATGTGTGAAGCGCCTGATAGGTCGTCACGTTGAAGAACAAGGTGCCGGCGGACTGGATGGTGGCGGCCCACCATGCCGCCGGTCCGTCGTGCGGCGAATGGCGCTCGGGGAACGCGATGAAGGTCTGCAGTGCCCCGCCGGCGGTGAACAGGATCGAGCCGATGAAGAACGTGAGGGCGTCGGCGCCGGCCCCCACGAGCTGGGCGTAGCCCGGAAACGGCCCGATCAGAAAGCCCGTCGAGCCGAGCGCGAAGAAGAGGGCCATCCAGCGTTCGCGACTCATGGCCTGCCCCTCCGCGCATTGAGTACGGCACCAGGCGTGCCCGCCAATCCCTGCCTCCCGCAGCGCGACGCCCGCAACCGACGCGTGCAGAGAAGCCGATCAAGCAGCTGTCTGCCACCATCTGGTACCGGCGTGTTGGCGGGTGACCAGGCGCTTGCCGAGCGGGCCGGCGGCCGGGTCAGGTCTGACGCGCGCCGCGCGCCGCGCGGGTCGCGGGTCGCGGGTCGCGGGTCGCCAAGGTGTCAGGCGGCGAGGATCTTCGCCTTCTCCCGTTCGAACTCCTGGTCGTTGATGACGCCCTTGTTGTGCAGGTCGGCCAGCTTGGCAAGCTGGTCTGCGCTGTTCTGGCCGGCCGCTTCG
>JADGOW010000126.1 GCA_017882765.1 Frankiaceae bacterium | reverse complement strand
TCTCGACGCGACGGTCGTGCGCGCCAACGGCTCGACGTCCCATGAGGCGTTCCAGCCCGCGGCGGATGCGCCCATCGACTGCTTCTACCTCTACCCGACCTCATCGGTGGTTCCGCGGACCGTCCAGCCACTGCAGCCTGACGCGGGCATCACGCGGGTGACGCAGATCCAGGCGGGCCGGTTCTCCTCGGTGTGCCGGGTGTTCGCCCCGGTGTACCGGTCGATCACCGTGTCCGGGCTCTTCCGGGGCGGGGTCAATGCGGCAGAAATCACGCAGGCCAACGACGATGTGAATTCCGCCTGGCACGACTACCTCGCGCACGACAACCACGGTCGCGACGTCGTGCTCATCGGGCACTCGCAGGGCTCCTTCCAGCTCAAGCGCCTCATCCGGGACGAGGTGGATGGCAACGATGTCGAGCGCTCGCGGCTCGTCTCGGCACTGATCTTGGGGGCCGACGTCGTCGTGCCGCAGGGCGAGGACGTCGGCGGAGACTTCGCCCATATCTCAGCGTGCCGACAGCAGAGGCAACGGGGATGCGTCGTCGGTTACAGCAGCTTCCCCGGTGTCCCACCGGAGAACGCCCTGTTCGGGAGGGTGCGGCCGACGCTGCGCGGGCAGCCGGTCCCGGCCGGCAGCGCCATACTGTGCGTCAACCCGACGGCCTTGTCCGGCGGCCGTGCCACCATGCACCCCTACCTGCCCACGGCGGCTGTCCCCGGGGCCGGCCTCGCCCGCCAAACCGCCCAGAGCCCGTCCAGTGCTCCAACCGGTTTCGTCACGTATCCGGACCATGTCACGGCACAGTGCCGGCAACAGGGAACGGCAGGCTGGCTGCAGGTGACCAGCAGCCGGCCCGGCGACCCGCGCCCCGCGTTCACCGAACAGCTCGGACCACGCTGGGGCTTGCACCTATTGGACGTGAACCTCGCGCTCGACGACCTCATCGACCTCGTTCGCCATCAGTCCGGCCAGGCCTGACGCGGGGGGTGGTGCGTTTCCGGGCTCGGTCGAGACGGTCAGCCGGGGGTCGGCGAAGGTTCCCAGCCGGGCGATGGCACTAGCTGGCAGCCGGATCGACCACCAGCCGCCCGGTGCCCGAGTCGAGGATCTCTGCACCGCCGGAGCGCAGGTCGTGTAGAGCCCGCGCGCTCGTCGTCGGGCTCACCCCGGCGGTCAAGCTGACGATCACACGCGTGTCCAGCCCTGCCCGCAACGCATCCAGGCCCGTTGCACACACGCAGTAATCAGTCGTTAGCCCGCAGACATCCACCGCCGTGACCCCGGCGCCGGCCAGTACCACACCCAGCCCGCGCGGATCATCCGACTGCTCACCGGCCGGTGACGACTCCGCGCCCTGGAAGGCCGAGTACGCCGCGGCGTGCTGTCCCTTGACCACGTGTACGTCAAGCAGGCGCACATCCAGACCCGGCGCGTAGTTCGCACCGTGCGTCCCGGCCACGCAGTGCGGCGGCCAGCTATCCACGAAGTCGGGGGCCTCGCTGAAGTGGCCGCCGGGATCGACGTGCCAGTCGCGGCTGGCAACCACCACCGAGTAGTCGTCCCGGTGACGCGCCAGCCAGTCGGTAATGCGCTCGGCGACCGCCAACCCGCCCGAGACGGCGAGCGAGCCGCCCGCACAGAAGTCGTTCTGGACGTCGACGACCAATAGGGCTCGGGTCGGCACACCGGTCATGGCACCTCCCATCTCGGCAGCTCGTTGGGGGGACGTCCGCCTTCGAACGTCATGGTGACGCCACCATCAGCCGCTCCGGCTGTCGGCCAGGAGGGCGCGGACCAGGCCGTCAAGGTCTGCAACGGTCACTGTCAGCGCCGAATGCCTCCTACCTGGAGGCGAGGCGCGGACCTTCTGCCGGAAATGAACGCAGACGCCCGCCCGGCGGTTCGTGCCGAACGTGAGGCCGTCGTCGACGAAGCTCTGACGGGCCCCAATGGCGGTCCACCACCTGTAGTCCCGAGTGATGTGCGCCCCGTCGATGTTGTCCAGCGGCGTCTGCAGGCGCGAGAAACCGAACGTGGCCACGAAGAGGCCGTCGTCGGTGAGGGTGACCCCGTCCTTGGACGGTCGCAGCCCGAACGGCGCCCACAGCGGGGCGAATCGATTGTCTACCTCGTAAGCGAAGAACGTGGACACAGAGCGTTCCTTCAAATCGGTGGTCACCATCGACAACCGGTTCCGGGCCCGGATTCGTCCCGCCCGCGAGCGATGCGCAACTTCCTGGGTCGCAGCGCAACCACTGCTCCGATTGGCCCAGACGCGGTGCCTTCCCGCGGTCACCTTCTCCCCTGGACAAGGAGGCCCTGGACAAGCAGGCCCCGGACAAGGAGGCCCTGGACAAGGAGGCCCTGGACAAGGAGGCCCTGGACAAGGAGGCAAGGAGGCAAGGCCGCCAACGCGAAGATCGCGGCGCTCGACAGCGCCGGATTCGGCACCTTCGTCCGAGGCTGACCACGTCGGAGGAGCCGGGCACGGGCCGGCCGCCTTGCCTGCGAGCCGCAGCCTCAGAAGAATCCCTCTGCCGACCACCGAGGAGCGTCCATGCCGGATCTGAACGAACAGTTCGAAGCAGCGGTTGCAGCGTCGAAGACGCTGCCGAAGGCGCCCGACCAGTCGACGATGCTCAAGATGTATGCGCTGTTCAAGCAAGCGACCGACGGCGACGTCGCAGGCAAACGGCCGGGCTTCACCGACCGGGTGGGCAGGGCGAAGTACGACGCACGAGAAGCGATCAAGGGCACGGCTCCAGACGACGCAAAGCAGCAGTACGTGAGCCTCGTCGATTCGCTCAAATAGAGACGTCGGGGCTTCCCCCTCACCTGCCGACGGCTGCCCGGCGCAGCAGATCCAGGCGAGCGCCCGAGCCGTGCTGCGCGAGTCGCCGCAAGGGGGCCTCATGCGCTGGCTTCGCGGCGGAATCCAAGGCGTTGCGTTTCAGCCGGAGCCGGAAGAGCAGGAGGCGATGGACCTCAACGCGATGGACCCGTCCCGCCGCGCCCGAGTCGCCCGCCCAGCACAAGCCCTACGCGTATCACGCCTGCCGGCCCCCCCGGGTCAGCCGGTCAGCCCGGCACCAACGTGCCGCCCCGGGAACCGGTCCCGCCCATACAGTGAGGGCCGTGCTGATCGCGGAGGAGCTCCTCCTGGTCGCCCTCGATCCGGACAAGGGCACGGTGCCGCTGGCCGCCCAAAGCTACGTGAAGGTCGGCTTGGCGGGTGCCTTGCTCGCCGAGCTGGCCATCGCCGGGAACCTCGACATCAAGGACGCGAGGGTCGTGCCGGCCGGCGGCACTCCACCCGACCGCTTCCTGGCCGAGGTCCTGGCGACGATCAGCTCCGGGACCCAGCGCGAGAAGGCCAAGTCCGCCGTCCAGAAGCTCGACAAGCGAGTCGGTGGTGTCTGGAACCGACTGATCGACCGGATGGTGGCGGCGGGCACGGTCGGTGAGGAGAAGAACGGTCTCTTCAGGCCGACCCACCACCCCGTCCTCGATCGGCCTGTCCATGACTCGGTTCTGGCCGCCGTTCGGGCCGCAGCCGCCGGCGACGGCCCGATCGCGCCCCGGCTGGAGGTCCTGCTGGCCTTGACAGGCCCCTGCTGTCTGCTCGGACGGGTCGCCCCCGATCGTTCCAGCCGTCGCCACGCCAAGGCCCGGATCAAGGATGCTACTGCCCAGGCACCGTTCGCCACCGAGGTGAAGAAGGTCGTCGATGAGCTCGCCGCCGCCTCGGCCGTCGTCATCAGTGCATAGAGTGCTCGATCCGCCAGCCCAGCCGCTCGACGAAGTGTTCGGTCCGCAGAAATGTTGCGCGGGGCGATCAAAACGTCTCCACGCGCTGCCAGCTGAAGTCGATACGCAACGGCTCACCGCGTGAGGTCTCAGTTGTCGCGTATTCGCCTTCCGCTGTCCGCTCGTAGATCTGTCCGTTCACCAGAATGCGCGTGCACTCGGACGGCAAGTGCTTGGCCAAAACGGCGGAGACATAACCGGGCTCGTCGTCGGGGAGCTCGATCTCATAGCGCTCATACCGGTCGTCGGACCCACGCGGCCAGGTTCCGACACCGGACTCGATCTCTTTCTCCACAGCGTGTTCCGCGGTCAGGGCTGCGTCGCGCCAGCATCTGCCGAAACACTGGTCGGGGTCACGGTCGTCGAAGTTGTAGCTCCACCAGACGTCCCGCCAGTTGTAGAGATGCCAGCTGCTCGTCGAGCTCATGGGGGCGCCGCCGGTCACCTCCATCGAGCACGAGGCGACTTCATCGGCGATCTGTTGGTCGGGGAGGGACGCGGGGACAACGACATCGCCGTCGGCCTCGCCCTCCGGGCCGGTCGAATCGCCCTCCGGGCCGGTCAACAGGCCCCAGAACGCCCCATCGACGGACAGGCCCGCCCACAGCAGGTCGTCGTAGTCCCAGTCGGGGTCGATCTCACGCACGTCGTCGAGCCCGAGTACCTCGCCGGCACGCAACGCCTCGTCGACCTCAACGGCGCCCGGAAGCCGGGCCGGGATCGCCGGGTCGTCACAGGTCAGCATGAGGTGTACGGCCGGATCGAGCCGGAGCAGCCCCGCCGCGGACGCAGCTGCCACCACATCCGTGCCGTCCAGCGACTTGGGACCGGAGGCACCATCGACGAGGACGAGCTCGCCGTTGTCCCGGGCCAGAATCGACCATTGGGCGACGATCTCGTCGCTATCGAGGTTGCGCGCCTCACCTTGCAGCCGCCGCCGCAGCTCGGTCCCCGGGTTCGTGCCGTCGTCAGCGAATCGCTCTTGCTCTGGTGACTCCTCGGGAAAAGCACCCACGAGAACCCCGGGCTGCTCCGGGTCGTCCATCATCGGCAGGAGCAGCAAGTCCAGGCCCGCACGGGGGCCGGGGACGTCCATGCCCTCGGGCACCTCGAAGACCCAGGCCTTCCATCCCGGGCCGGCAAATGAGTAGCGCACCCAGGTCGTGTCGAGGGGCCGACCCAGGTTCTCGCGCAGGAATGCCTCCACCGCGTCGACCCCGATCTCCGGCGGGACGGGAACATCGCCGGCGCAGACAATCTCGCCGTCCTGACGTCTCACCTGCATCCGTGCCGTGAGCTCCGGCATGCCGGTGTCTGCCATCGCCGCCTGCCCCTTTCGCTGCCATGTGATCGGGCTCCAGTGTCGGGTACCGCTCGCCGTGCCGCCGCCCCGGCACCACACGGCACGGCACGCCCCGGGTCGCGACGCTGACAGACCGTGGAGCGCTGCGCCCCGGCGAGTCGGTGGGGCCTGTGGGGCATCGGAGGGCTCGGCGTCGCCCGGGGGGTCCAGCGCCTGGCAACGAAGGAAGGCGATCCGGGTGGTTGTCCGCTTGTGAGCGCGGGCGCCTCGGCGCGCTTACGCTGGGACGGTGCTCCGGCAGTCGCGTACCGAGCGCGGCACTCCGCGGATGCGGGTACGGGTCATGGCCCTCATGCTCGTCATCGGGTTGGCGGTGCTGAGCGCGCCCGTCCTGATCCCCATCCTGCGGGCGCTTCTCGACGCCCTTTGGGGCTGGTGACGGGTGGCCCACGGCATCACGTTGGATCGACAGGCCTCGGCACGCAGGTAGGCTCGTCGCCGTGATGGTCGCGCGCGTGGTCATCGGCCTGCTAATCACGGTGGTGGGGCTCACCATCGCCGGGCGGCGGCTGTACTGGCTGAACAGGCTGATCCGAACCGGACGGGAAGCGACGCCGAACCGCACCGCGGATATGCCGCGCCGGGTGCGCTCGGAGATCGCCGAAGTGCTGGGGCAGCGCAAGCTGCTGCAATGGAGTGGGCCTGGGCTGGCGCACTTCTTTACGTTCTGGGGATTCCTCGTCCTCGCAGTGACGCTGATCGAGTGCTACGGCGCGCTTTTCGACGAGGAATTCTTCATTCCGATCATCGGGAAGATGACCTGGCTCGGGTTTCTCGAGGACTTCTTCGCGGTCGCCGTCCTGATCTGCCTGGGCGTCTTCGCCTACTACCGCGTCAGGCACGCACCGGCCCGGGAGCAGCGCGAATCGCGCTTCTACGGCTCGCACACCGGCCCGGCGTGGATGATCCTCCTCTTGATCACCGGTGTGGTCGTCACGCTCCTCCTCTACCGTGGCGCCCAGATCAACACCGCCCACTTCCCGTTCGACGTGGACCACCAGGGCACCTGGTGGGAGTTCGCCTCCAAGACCGTGGCCTGGATGCTGCACCCGCTGGGCCTGACAGCGAACAAGTACCTCGAGACGATCTTCATCCTCGGGCAGATCGCCGTAGTGATCGGGTTCCTGGTGCTTGTGGTGTACAGCAAGCACCTGCACATCTTCGCCGCCCCGATCAACGTCATCACCAAGCGCGAGCCGAACGGCCTCGGCCCCCTGCACGACACGCCCGATATGGAAAGCCTCATGGAAGAGGAGGAGCCCCTCCTGGGCGTGGGCAAGGTCGAAGACTTCTCCTGGAAGGCAATGCTCGACTTCGCCACGTGCACCGAATGCGGCCGGTGCCAGAGCCAGTGCCCCGCCTGGAACACCGGCAAACCGCTGTCCCCCAAGCTCATAATCATGGATCTTCGCGACCACCTGTTTGCGAAAGCGCCCTATCTGCTGGGCGACGGCGGCGCCGCGGCCACCGGCGTCGAGGAGGACGCCGGCAAGATCCCGGCGAGCAACGGCAAGGCGTCCCACAACGGGCACGGGGCCGTCCCCGAGGCTGGTTTCCCGCGCATCCCCGAGCCCGGGCAGCCGCAGGTCGACCGCCCTCTGGTGGGAACCCTCGAAGAGGGCGGGGTCATCGACCCGGACGTCCTCTGGTCGTGCACCACCTGCGGCGCCTGTGTCGAACAGTGCCCGGTCGACATCGAGCACGTCGACCACATCGTGGACATGCGCCGCTACCAGGTGCTCATCGAGTCCGCGTTCCCGAGCGAGGCCGGCGTCATGCTGCGCAACCTGGAGAACAACGCGAACCCCTGGGGCGTGTCCCCGCGCAGCCGCGCGGAGTGGATGGCAGATCTGCCCTTCGAGGTCCCCGTCGTGGGCGAGGGCGAGCCCATCCCCGACGACGTCGAGTACCTGTTCTGGGTGGGGTGCGCCGGGGCGATCGAAGACCGCAGCAAGAAGGTCACGCGCGCGTTCGCCGAACTGCTGCACACCGCCGGGGTGAGCTTCGCCGTCCTCGGCTCGCAGGAGTCCTGCACCGGTGACCCGGCTCGCCGGCTCGGCAACGAGTACCTGTTCCAGGAGTTGGCGAAGGCCAACATCGAGTTGCTGAACGAGGCCAAGGTCCGCAAGATCGTGGCGACCTGCCCGCACTGCTTCAACGCGTTGGGCCGAGAGTACCCGCCGCTCGGCGGTACCTATGAGGTCATCCACCACACCCAGCTGCTGGACACGCTTGTCCGCGAGCACCGGCTGACCCCGGTATCGGCGATCAACGGCACCGTGACCTACCACGACCCCTGTTACCTGGGCCGGCACAACCAGATCTACACGCCACCGCGGGAGGTGCTGTACCACATCCCCGGGCTGCGCAGCCAGGAGATGCACCGCTGCAAGTCGCGGGGCTTCTGCTGCGGGGCCGGCGGGGCGCGCATGTGGATGGAAGAGCGGATCGGCAAGCAGGTCAACGTTGAACGGGCGGACGAGGCACTCGGGCTCGACCCCGACATGATCTCGACTGCCTGCCCGTTCTGCATGGTCATGCTGACCGACGCCGTGCAGGCCCGCCAGCAGGAGGGCACTGCGCGGGAGAGCATCGAGGTGCTCGACGTGGCACAGGTGCTGACCCGCTCGTTGGCGCCGAAGGAGCCCCTCGCCTCCAGTGCTCAGGCGGCGCCCGAGACGGGTGGGGGCTGACTCACGCCTGCGGCCTCGGCGGCGCGGTCGAGCAGCCACGGCCTGAGATCCTGGGCGGCACACCTAGGAGCTGCTATCTGCCCGGGTCGTCCGGCCCCAGCGCGTCGATCGTTCCCGGGTCCCCTGCCCGCCGGCGCGCCCCGGCCGGCTGGTGACTGCGCCCGTAGCGGGAGGCCACAGGCCCTTGCTGGCCGGCGTACTTGGAGTTCAACCCGGGATGCCCGTATGGGCGCTCCGCCGCTCGGTCGAGGCGGTGGAACGACAACTGGCCGATCTTCATACCCGGCCACAGCCTGATCGGCAGCGTGGCGACGTTGGACAGTTCCAGCGTGATCTGACCCTGGGGCCAGCCGGGGTCGACAAAACCGGCGGTCGCATGGATGAGCAGCCCCAGCCGGCCCAGGCTCGACTTTCCCTCCACCCGAGCGACAAGGTCGTCGGGCAGCCCGATGCTTTCGACCGTGGTCCCCAGCACGAACTCACCGGGATGCAGGACGAACGCATTCCCTGGGCGCACGCTCACCAGGTCCATCAGGTCGGAGGGACGCTCGTACGGGTCGATGACCTCGGCGCTGTGGTTGCGGAACACCAGGAAACCGTTTCCCAGTCGCACGTCGACGCTCGCAGGCTGAATCTGCTCGGGCTCGAGGGGAGCCACAACCAGGCGCCCCTCTGCGAGAAGGGCGCGGATCGTCCCGTCCGACAAGATCACCGACCGGCTCCCTCGCGCCCCGCAGGCATCCCGCACCGACAGACCCGCGACACGCACGCAGGCTATATAGACTTGCTTGGTCTGCGGGCGTAGTTCAGAGGCAGAACACGAGCTTCCCAAGCTTGCAACGCGGGTTCGATTCCCGTCGCCCGCTCCCCTCGGAATCACAGGTCTGTGGCCCCTCGTCCTCTCGTCACCTTGACACGGAGGGACTGACGACGGCGGCGTGCGTGGTCATTCGTGCCCGCAACGTGCCCGTAGCGCCTCTACCTTCGGACCGTTCAAGCAGATCGGACATGCCTCCCGCGATCGCAGCCGCCCGGTCTTGCGTCGCATGCTGGTAGACCGCTGCCGCTGCGGCGAGCCAGACCAGCTGCTCCACAACAGTCCGGAACCGCCAGCAGCAGACGCGCGTGCCACTCCCGTACGAGCTGGGAAGAGTCGACCCTGGGTACTCCTGGACCGGGAGCATGCGGCAGAATGTGACGCCCTGCTGACCGTGAGCAACGACCCGGGTGGTCGCGGGAGCCGACG
>JADGOW010000125.1 GCA_017882765.1 Frankiaceae bacterium | reverse complement strand
GCCCGCGTTGGGTCCGTCGGGCGCGTCGACCATCACCACGATGAGCTCGGGCCGGCCGTCCCCGTCGAGGTCGGCCACGGCGACGTCGCCGCCCTGGTTATCCCAGGAGAACCAGTCGGGGACCGGTGTCCACGGACCCCAGCCGCCGGTGACGGCGCCGGTGGCGTCGAGCTTCCAGCCGACCCGGTAGTAACCCACATTGGGTCCGTCGGGCGCGTCAATCATGAACACGACCAGTTCGGGGCGCCCGTCGCCGTCGACGTCCGCGACCGCCAATCCAGCGTCGTCGTTCTGCCAGGCGAACCAGTCGGGGACCGGCATCCACGGACCCCAGCCGCCGGTGACGGCGCCGGCGGCGTCCAGCTTCCAGCCGACCCGGAACGACCCGATGTTGGGACCGTCCGGTGCTTCGATGCGCAGCACGACCAGGTCGAGGTGGCCGTCACCGTCCACGTCGGCGACGGCAACGGCGGTGCCCTGGTTGGGCACCGGCGACCAGTCGGGGATTGCGAGGAATTCGGTGGCCACGGCGCCCCCTCGATCGGCTTATTCTCCGGGCGCGGGCCAGCGTAGCGGGCAAGTACCCGTCGTAACCGCGTAAAGTGCCTAGCCGATCATGGTTGACGGTCGTCGCGATGAACCGGCATTTCGTGGTCTATCCGGCGGGCAAGCCAAGATCGGAAAGACTACTGACATAGGTTCCGACACGTTCCCCCCCAAACGATCAAGAAAGGCCGCGGTGGGGCCGGTGGGCGGCGCTGCGCAGGCGTCTACGACCCTGGCCAGGCGGCTCGGGGTCGGCGACGCTGTCGTGCTCGGCCTCGGGGCGATGATCGGGACCGGGGTCTTCGTCGTCTTCGCACCCGCGGCCGCGGCGACCGGGGCCGGCTTGCTCCTCGGGCTGGCCGTGGCGGCCGTGGTGGCCTACGCCAACGCGACGAGCTCGGCTCGGCTTGCCGCCCTGTACCCGGCCTCCGGGGGAACGTACGTCTACGGCCGGGAGCGGCTCGGGCACATGTGGGGCTACCTGGCGGGCACGGGTTTCATCGCCGGAAAGATCTCAAGCTGCGGCGCGGCGGCACTCGCGGTCGGCGTGTATGCCGCACCGGACTTCTCCCGTCCTGTTGGCGCGGCCGCCGTGGCGTTCGTCACCGCGGTCAGCTACCGCGGGATCACCAAGACCGCCCGTCTCACCCGGGTGCTCGTCGCGGTCCTGCTTGCTGTCCTGGCCCTCGTCGTCGTCGCCGCGCTCGCGGGCGGGCGGCCGGGGGCGGGGCAGCTGGCTCCCTGGTTTCCGGGCGGGGCTCGCGGCGTGCTACAAGCCGCCGGCCTGCTGTTCTTCGCCTTTGCCGGCTACGCCCGCATCGCCACGCTCGGCGCGGAGGTCCGTGACCCCGCCCGAACGATCCCGCGGGCCATTCCGCTGGCGCTGGCGGTCGCCCTCGCCGTCTACGCCGCCGTTGCCGTGTCCCTGCTGCTGGCGCTGGGCCCCGCGCAGCTGGCGGCCTCCCCGGCACCCCTGGCCGCCGCGGTGAGCGGTGGGCCGCTGCACGCCCTGACCCCGATCGTGCGGGTCGGCGCCGCCGTGGCCGCGCTGGGCGCGCTCCTGTCCCTGGTGGCGGGCATCAGCCGCACCGTCTACGCGATGGCGAGCCAGGGCGACCTGCCCCGCTGGTTCGCCGCGGTGCACCCGCGGTTCGCGGTGCCGCACCACGCCGAGCTGGTCGTGGGCGCTGTCACCCTCGCTGTCGTAGCTGCCGGCGGCCTGACCGCGGCGGTGGGGTTCAGCGCGTTCACCGTGCTCGTGTATTACTCGATCACCAACGCGTGCGCCCTGACGCTGCCGCGGACGCGCCGATGGCCGTTCTTCCTCGCCTTGCTCGGGCTGGTCGGCTGCCTCGTCCTCGCCGCCAACCTGTCGTGGCCGGTGCTCGCGGCCGGGTGCGGGCTGTACGCGCTGGCCGTGATCGGCTACCTGGCGTCTCGGGGGCGCAAAGCGGCCGGGTGAGCGGCGGCCCGACGGGCTGATCCTGCCTGGGTGACCCGCCAACGCAAGCCGGTGGGTGCGAGAGGGGGGATTCGAACCCCCACGCCCGAAGGCGGCGGCTCCTAAGGCCGCTGCGTCTGCCATTCCGCCACTCTCGCCCGCGAAGGCTTCCCCCTCAGGTGACGCCCATGGTCATTAGCACCTTCTCGACGTGCCCGGCAGCCCGCACGCCGTAGAACGCCTGCTCGATGCGCCCGTCCGGGCCGACGACGAAGGTGGAGCGAATCACGCCGACGGTCTTCTTGCCGTAGGAGTTCTTCTCCCCCCAGGCGCCGTAGGCGACGAGCACCTCCCGCTGCGGATCGGACAACAGCGGGAAGGTCAGCGCTTGCTGTTTGCGGAACTTGAGCAGCTTGTCCGGCGGGTCGGGGGAGATCCCGACGACGTCTGCGTTGGCAGCCTGCAGGGGGCGCAGGTTGTCGCGGAAGTCGCACGCTTCGACGGTGCAGCCCGGCGTGGACGCGGCGGGGTAGAAGTAGACGACGAGGCGTTTGCCCCGGTACGAGGACAGGGACACCTTGTTGCCGTCGGCATCGGGCAGGGTGAAGTCGGGGGCGGGGTCACCGGGCTGGAGCCGGACCTTGTCCGCGTCGCCTGAGGGCGTGTCTGTCACATCTGCGACGCTAGCCACTGACGCGGGGGTTGTCAGAAGATGACCGGGCTGTCCTCGACGCCTGCCAGCCGCATCCCCGAGGGGGACTCCTGATCATCGTCGAGAGAGCGGAGACCCCCCCGCCGGAGGGCTTCGACCGTGTCCTCGCCCAGTGCCTGGCAGTCGACGAGCACCCTCCCTTCGAGGAGCACACCCTGCTGACGCTGGCCGGGCGGCACCGCCACGGGCAGGTGCTCCTGGAGGCGCTCGCCGCAGAGGGGGGCGGGACGGGGGGAACGGGCCAGGTGCCCACCGGTTACGCCGTGCTGACAGACGAGCACGCCCGGGCCTGGCAGGTCGAGATCGCCGTGGCTCCGCCCCGGCGGGGGCAGGGGATCGGCACCGCTTTGCTGCTCGCCGTCCGCGACCACGTCGCGGCGACCGGCGGTGGCGTACTGCGGGGATGGGCCCACCAGCGGGTGCTGATCGCCGATCGGCTCGCCGCGCATGCCGGCATGCGGATCGAGCGCAGGCTCCTGTTCATGGTTCGGTCGCTGCTCGCCCCGCCCCCGCCGGATCCGCCATCCGGCGTGCTGGTTCGCGGCTTCGTGCGGGGGCAGGACGAGGCAGGCTGGCTGGAGGTGAACAACGCGGCGTTCAGCGGGCACCCAGAGCAGGGTGCGTGGACGCTCGACGATCTGCTGTGGCGCCTGGAGGCGGACTGGTCGGACGCCGCGCGTTTCGTGCTGGCCGCAGATGACACCGGCCTGCTGGCCGGGGTGTGGACCAAGCTGCCACCGGGCGGGTCCCAGGGGGAGTTGTACGTCGTGGCGGTGGCCCCCCACGCCCAGGGTCGAGGTCTGGGGCCGCTGGTGGTGGCCCACGCCCTGGCCGCGCTCGCCGCGGCGGGGGCGACCAGCGCCTGCCTGTACTGCGACGCCGCGAACGAGCCCGCGCGGCGCATGTACGAGCGTGCCGGGTTCGCGGTGGCGCGGGAGGACCGTTCGTACGTGGTGAAGATCTGACCGGCCGGCCACCTCGACGTGGAGGGTGGCCGGCCGGACGAAAGACCTGCTCCGACTACCCGGCCGAGTTCACCGCCTGCTTGATGTTCTCGGAGGTCGGATTGTCGATCTTCTGCCCGTTGACGAACACCGTCGGGGTGCCGGTGATGGTTCCGTTGTCGAACGCCGCGCTGTTCACGTTGGTGACCCAGTCCTGGTACTTCATGCTGGTCACGCACTGGTTGAAGGCGGGGTTGGTGATCCCCACAGCCTCCCCGGACCGGATGAGGTCGTCGGAGGTGTAGCCGCCTGTGTGCTCAGCGGGCTGGTGGGCGAACAGGTAGTTGTAGAAGGGCATGAACTTGCCCTGGTCCCGGGCGCAGCCGGCGGCGTTGGCGGCGCGCACCGACTCCGGCCCGAGGAACGACACCAAGTGGTAGTTCGTGGTCACCTTCCCGCCGCTCTCGAGCTCTGCGATGGTTGGGCCGCTGGCCTTCTGGAACGCCCCGCAGGATGGGCATTGGAAGTCCTCGTAGAGGTCGAGTTTCGCCGCTCCCGTGCCGACCACGATCGGGCCGCTGTTGCCCGAGACCCCCGCCGGGAGGGCGATCGGCCCGGTCTTCTTGCTCGACCCCCCAGCGAAGATGACGATGAGCACGATCGCCACGACGACGACAGCGATGCCTCCGATGACCCCGGCGACCACCAGCTTCTGCCGCCGCTTGGCTTTCGCCTGCTCCTGCTGGCGCATGGCGGCGGCGCGCTCACGCGTCGTCCTGGCATTCGTCACTGGTCTCGACTCCTCGTCGTCGGTATCAAGTGTTACCCGGGCCGTCTTCGTCGGCGTCAGCGTCCTCGGCGTCCAGGTCGTCGTCGGCGTCCGCGCTCGGCATTCGTAGCCACCCGTCCAGCGACCAGTACGTCCGAGGTCGCCATATGAGCAGCGCGGACAGCACGAGCAGGCCCGAGTCGCGCAGGATGTCCAGCGTGTAGCGCGTCGACGTGCTCGCGTCGAGCTGCCCGCCCTGGCTGAAGCAGCCGCAGTCGATGCGCAGCCCCCGGGCGGACGCCGAGGCGATCGCGCCGATGTAGAGCAACAGGAAGAGTGCAGACACCGCGGCCATCCACCGCACAGCCAGCCCGACGACGAGCATCAGCCCCAGCGCGATCTCAGCTGCAGGCAGCCCGTAGGACATGGGTTTGACCAGGCTGTGCGGGACGATCTCAAAGGCCCGGATGGTGGTGGTCGTCTGGTTGATGTCGGTGATCTTCACCATGCCCGCGTAGATCCAGACACCACCGAGCGCGATCCGGACGAACGTCAGCAGGCCGCGGACGATCTGTGGCCACCGCGACGGGGCCGCCGGCGGGGTCCCCGCCTGGTCGTCAGCTGTCAGGGTTACGCCCACGGCACTCCCTTCGACCTCTCGCCCTAGCCTCCATCATCGGCGCCTGCCGTTGCGGGGCGAACGCTCGGAGCAGGAGAATAGTTGCTACAGCAATATGTTTCCTCCTACGTGGGGGGTTGTGCTGCGCGTCCCGAGCATGTTCTGGTCACCACCTTCTGCAAGAGTGGGGTCAGCCGCGCCTCGGGTGGGCGGCAGGAGGTGCCCACGGCTGGGCGGGCGAACGTGCTCAGAGCTGGGCCAGGGACAGGCGAGGAGGCAGGCGGGGTATGGGGCAGGACCCGGCGTCGATGGAACGGGATATCGAAGAAACGCGTGCCGAGCTGACCCAGACGATCGACGCGATTGTCGACCGGGTCAGCCCGAAGCGCATAGCCCAGCGCAGCATCGGCCAGGTCAGGGAACGGATGGAGTCGCGGCAGTCCGAGTCGGTCGAGTCCGGCGGCCGCCTGGCCCTGCCGGCCGGGTCGGGCGGCGGGCATCCGTCGGGCGCTTACGGGCGGACGATCCGCTGGGATCGGGTGGCGCTTGTCGGCGGGGCGGTCGTCGTGCTCCTGCTGGTGCGCCGGCAGGTGCGCCGCCGGAAGGTCGCTGCTGGCTGACGGCCCGTTGGCTTGGTTGTCGGCGCCGCCGGAGCCGGGGGTCGATCCGGCTGCCCGGCGCTGCGGCGCGACCCCCGGCGGCGCCCGTCAGGTCGCCGAGCTGAGGAGGTGGAGGTGGGGGAGCTGCTGCTGATCCGCCACGGGGAGACCGAGTGGAGCAGGAGCGGGCGGCACACCAGCCGAACCGACCTGGCGTTGACCGAAGCCGGCGAGGCACGAGCGCGCAAACTCGCCCCGCTGCTGGCGAAATACCAGCCTGTGCTCGTGCTCACCAGCCCGATGAGCCGGGCGCGCCGAACCGCGGAGCTGGCGGGCCTGCGTCCCGACGAGACCGAGCCTGGGCTGTCGGAGTGGGACTACGGCGACCTGGAAGGGCGCACGACCGAAGAGATTCGTACCCGCTATCGCGGCTGGACGATCTGGCGGGGTCCCTGGCCGGGCGGGGAGACGGCCGAGCACGTGTATGAGCGGCTGTGTGGCGTCCTTGATCAGGTGCGCCCGCGCCTCGCGGGCGGCGACGTCGTGCTGGTCGCGCACGGCCATTCCCTGCGCGTGCTGACGCTCGCCTGGCTGATGCTCCCGATCGAGCGGGGCTCGATTCTGTCCCTGGACGCCGGGACGCTGTCGGCGCTGGGGCGCGAGCATGGCGACCCGTCCATCCACGTGTGGAATCAGGCGCCGGTCTAGCAGCGAAGGCCGGGCGGCGGTGAGGCCCAGTACGGCGGGTCCGCATTCCCCGGCCAGCCGTATGTCCCTGAGCCGGCTCCGGACCCACCCGGCCAGGCTCCGGGAGAGAGGCGGACGTGCCCACGGCTTGCCCAGGTGCACCCGCTCCGGACAGAGTCGCGGCAGCGGGCGGCGCGGCGTGACGTGCCTGACTAACCGGTGCGGCGGCGGCGGCGGGTGGCCCGACCGGCAGCGAAGCCGACCAGCAGGTGTGCCCACCGCCGCGGGCACTCCTTCGCGGGCTCGACGTCCGGTTGCGCCCGGGATCGGGGGTCGGGCGCCCGGCGCCGCTGGGCCGGCGCGCCCGCCCAGCGGATCGTGATCTCCTGCTCGTCGGTGCGTAGCTGACTTTGGGCCTGATGGCGAAACGCCCGCATGTCACCTCGGGTCGGCTCCTGCTGCACCAGGGCGCGCGGCCACAGCCGGTTCACCCGCACCGAGTCCGCCTCCATCGCCAGCAGGACGATCTGGGCGGACAGCCCCAGCCAGGTCAGCAGGACGATCACGAGCGTGAAGAACCCGTACACGGGGCTCGCCCGGGCGATAGTCCGCGTCACGATCAGCCCACCGAGGAGCTGCAACACCTGCCAGCCGACGGCAGCCAGGCACGCTCCCGGCAGCAGTGAACGCATCGGGACGCCCCGGACGGCCAGCCGGAAACCCAGGGCGAAGACCCCCGCGTTGAGGATCATCGCCAGCGCGATGCCGATGAGTCGCGTCCCGGACCCGAAGCCGATCTCGCTGGTGGCGAGGCCAGTGATCACGGTGCTCCCGAGAAGGCCCGCGCCGACGACGAGGATCAGCAAGAGGCTGCGCAGGATGTTCCACGGGAAGCCGCGGCGCCGGCGGTAGGGGACGCCCCAGATCGTGTTGGCGGCGTGCTGCATGGTGGAGCCGATGCCGCGGGCCCCGAACAACGTGCCGAGCAGGCCGACGATCAGGCCGATGCCGGTCTTGTTCAGGGAGTGGATGTTGTTCTGAAGCTGGTCGCCGATGATCGGAAACTGGGCGAAGGCGGAGGAGAGGATCTGCCGCTCCAGCGTCCGGTTGGAGCGCAGGATGATGCCCAGCACCGTCACCAGGATCAGCAGGAGCGGGAAGATCGCGAAGATGGCGTAGTAGGCCGAGAGCGTAGCCAGCTGTCCGGCGTGGTCGTCTCCGAATTTCTTGAGCACGGCGATGGGAAACGCGAGCGCGGGCTGCCGACGCTGGAGGGCGTCGACCCAGCGGAACACCGCCGGGGCTGAGGACGGCGCGGGTGCGGCGGCCAGCTCACTGACCGGAGCCGCCGCCGGGACGGTCAGTTCGGCGGCCCCCGCGGCAGCAGCGGGAGCGGGCTCGGCGGCCGGTTCGGACAGTTCGGGGGTTCCCGCGTCCTCGGCGGGAGACCGCTTGGCCGCCGGGGCGTCCTCGGCGGGTCGCTCTTCGCCGGGGCTCGCTGTCGAGCGCGGCGTCCCCTCAGCCACGTACGCACGGTAGACGGCTGGCGGGTGGGCCTGCGGTCGACTCGTGCAACCAGGCTCATGCGTCCCCAGCCCCTGTCATCGCCGGCCGCACCACGCACTGTCCCCGGCCGAGTTCGGGGTGGCGCCAACTCGCTGTCAGGCGCGGCGGGGGCGACCCGACGGGGCCGGGGGCTATACCGGCCCCGTCGCTTCCGGGCCGGCCAGGCGCGGTGCGGCGCCCGGGTTGTGGACGTCGGGGTGCGCGGGGCGGGGGACCGTGTCGACCAGCTCTTGCAGCGACTCTTCGATGAGTGCGGCGAGTCGGTCGAGGTCGGGCATGCTGTCGCGGTCGGCGTTGAGGCCGTAGGGCGGATACCCAATACAGCAACCGGTCCGCTGACAGCTCGACAGGATTCAGCGGTGGGGGGACGCTATGCCATCCGAGACTTACGGGGAGGGGAATTATGGACGCGCGCGTTGACCAAATCGCAGACAACATCTACCGGATCTCGACCTGTATCCCGGACCTCGCTCCCGGGGGCTTCACGTTCAACCAGTTCGTCGTGGACGCCGAAGAGCCGCTGTTGTACCACACGGGCATGCGGCAGCTCTTCCCGCTCGTGAAGGACGCCGTCGAGCGGCTGGTCCCCATCGAGCGACTCCGTTGGATCGCGTTCGCTCACGTCGAGGCAGACGAATGCGGAGCGATGAACGAGTTCCTCGCAGCCGCGCCGCACGCCCAGGTCGTGCATGGCGCCCTGGGCTGCATGGTTTCGCTGAACGACCTGTGTGACCGCCCACCCCGCCCACTGGCCGATGGCGACGCGCTGGATATCGGCGGGGCCACCCTCCGCCGACGGATGGTCGAGGTCACGACGCCGCACGTGCCGCACAACTGGGAATCGCACATGTTCTTCGAGGAGGTCACCGGAACGCTCTTCTGTGGTGACCTGTGCACCCAGCTGGGTGATGGCCCCGCCGTAACGGATGACGATCTCGTGCAGGCGGCCATCGCGGCCGAGGAGATGTTCAAGCAGACGTCGTTGGGGTCGGCGGTGCCGGCGACTTACCGGCGGCTTGCTGACCTGCAGCCAAGCACACTGGCCGTGATGCACGGTTCGTCCTACGGCGGGGACTGTCCCGGGCTGCTCCGCTCAATGGCTGAGGTCTACGAGCAGTACTTCGGCTGTTCACCGGCCGTGCCAGCACGGCCCTTGCCGAAGCACGTGGCGCCGGTCGGCTGACGTCAAGCCGCCGCGCACCAGCGGACGAGCGGACGAGCGGACGAGCGG
>JADGOW010000285.1 GCA_017882765.1 Frankiaceae bacterium | reverse complement strand
CCAGGCCCAGGTCGTCGAGGTGCTGCAACGCCCGGTCCGGCAGGATCATCGGGTAGTTGGTGCCGAAGAGCACCTTGTGCCGCCCGTGCCCCCGCATGTACGCGACCAGCTCTGCCGGGTAGCGACGAGCCGTGTAGGCGCTCGTGTCGATGTACACGTTGGGGTACTTGGTCGCTACCGCGATCATCTCGGTAGTCCACGGGTAGCCGATGTGCCCGCCGACGATCGTGAGCTCGGGGAAGTCCAGAGCGACATCGTCCAGGTAGGGGATCGGGCGCCCGGTCTCGGATGTGCGCAGCGGGCCGGTGTGCCCGACCTGGGTGCAGAACGGGATCCCCAGTTCCACGCATTCCGCGTACAGCGGGTAGTAGCGGCGGTCGTTCGGCGGCAGTTCCCACAACCAGGGCACGATGCGCAGGGCCACGAACCCCAACTCGCGAACGGCCCGGCGCAGCTCGCGGATCGCCGATACCGGCCGGCGCAGGTCGACCGACGCGACGCCGATGAGCCGCTGCGGGTAGGTCGCCACGAGCGCGGCGACCTCGTCATTGCTGATCAGCCAACCGTCCGGCCCGTGCCAGGCGCTCACCAGCCCCTTCGACACACCGGCGTGGTCCATCGCGGCGATCGTCTGGTCGACGCCGGGCTCGTTGTCGGGGATGGCGGTCCCGGTCCAGCGGCGCAGCGAGTCGAACATGTCATGGCGGGCGAAACGCACCGTGGGGTGCTGCATCCAGGCGTCGATGACGGTCATGACGAGCATCCTGCCGTCAGCGGCTCCAGCCCGACCCGGGAAGCATGCGGGCGCTTGCGCCGGCAACCTTCCCGGTCGGCCCGAGGTCGCATCCGGCGATACCTTGCTGCCCATGCCGACCGCACTCGTGACCGGGGCCACCGCAGGGATCGGCGCGGCCTTCGCCCGCCGCCTCGCCCAGGAGCGCTACGACCTGATCCTGGTGGCCCGTGACCAGGACCGCTTGGATGCCGTGGCCGAGGGCCTGCGCGCGGTGGGCTCCGCGGTGGAGGTACTCGCCGCCGATCTGGGCACCGACGCCGGCTGCGGCCGCGTGGAGGAGCGGCTGGCGGCCGGCGGCGTGCAGTTGCTGGTCAACAACGCGGGCTTCTCGACTGCGGCGCAGCGGTTCGATCGCATCGACCGCGAGGCGGAGGAGGCGATGCTGCGTGTCAACGTCCGCGCGGTCATGCGCCTATGCCATGCGGCATTGCCCGCCATGCGCACGACCGGACGCGGTGACCTCGTCAACGTGAGCAGCGTCGCGGGGTTCTTCCCGTCCGCCGGGTCTCCCACCTACGCGGCAAGCAAGGCGTATGTCACTGCGTTCTCCGAGGGGCTCAGCGCGATGTACGGGCCGGCCGGTATCCGGACCATTGCGGTCTGCCCCGGATTCGTGCGGACCGAGTTCCACGAGCGCGCGGGCCTGCCCACCCAGGGCGTCCCGGAGAAGATGTGGCTGTCGGCCGACGAAGTGGTCTCGGCTGGGCTGCGGGATCTGCGCCGGGGCATTCCGGTCAGCGTGCCCACCGCCCGGTACAAGGCCCTCGTGGCCGCGGAGCGGCTCATCCCGAGCCGGGCGATGGTGGCGCTCGGACGCAGGGCGACCCAGCGGCGCGGGCACTAGCACGGCGGGATGCGCTGGCTGGACGTCCCGCCCGACACTGTGGAGGGCGAGGACGCGTGCCGCCACCCTGCGCCAATGGCCCGGCCGGGGGAGCGGCCACAGCCCCGCCCGGTCCGTCTACCCTGATCGGGTGACGGACCCGCGGACGGTGGCCGACCTGCTCGTCGAGTGCCTGGAGAACGAAGGGGTCACCCACGTCTTCGGCATCCCCGGCGAGGAGAACATTCATTTCACCGATGCCATAGTGCGGTCATCAATACGGTACGTGCTGGTCCGCCACGAACAGGCGGCGTCATTCATGGCCGAGATGTACGGCCGGCTGACCGGGCGGGCGGGGGTCTGCTCGGCGACGCTCGGGCCGGGGGCCATCAATCTGCTGCTGGGCACCGCGGACGCCACGACCAACAGCACGCCGCTTGTGGCCATATCCGCCCAGGTCGGGCGCAGCCGCAGCTACAAGGAGTCGCACCAGAGCGTCGATCTCGTGTCGATGTTCGTCCCGGTGACCAAGTGGGCCGCGCTGGTGCCGCTGGCCGAAGCCGTCCCGGAGATGGCTCGCAAGGCGTTCAAGCTCGCACAGACGGAGCGGCCGGGCGCGGTCTACCTTGCCATCCCGGAGGATGTGGAAGCCCTGGACGCCCCGCCGGAACAGGGCCCGCTCGACGTCAACGTTCCACGGCCCGACGACCCGTCGCCTGCCCAGATTGGCCGTGCCGCCGACGTGCTCGACCGGGCGCAGCGCCCCGTCGTCCTCGCCGGTCACGGTGCCGCGCGGGCCGGCGCCAGGGACGCGCTGCGCCGCTTCGCCGAAGGGCTCGGGCTGCCGGTCGCGACCACGTTCCACGGCAAGGGGGTCTTTCCCGACGACCACCCGCAGGCGTTGGGGGCCGTCGGGTTCATGCGCCGCGACTACGTCAACTTCGGCTTCGACGAGGCCGACGTGATCGTCAGCGTCGGCTACGAGCTGCAGGAGTTCGACCCGGTCAGGTTCAATCCCGACGGCGACAAGCGAATCGTCCACCTGAGCCGGTCGCCCGCCGAGGTCGACAGCCACTACAACGTGACCGTGGGCGTCCAGGCCGACCTGTCG
>JADGOW010000019.1 GCA_017882765.1 Frankiaceae bacterium | reverse complement strand
GTGTGCCGGAGGGGCCGGGCCGCCTCGGTGAACAGCGGGGTGAACCGCGCCACCCAGCGGAAGAGCGTGGTGTGGTCGACTTCGATACCGCGTTCGGCGAGCAGCTCCTCGACGTCACGGTAGGACGACGCGCACCGCACGTACCAGCGCCCCGCCAGCGTGATCACCTCGGGTGGGAAGCGAAACCCGGCGAACTCCGAGCGTGCAGCGGCGAGCCGACGTGTTGATCTCACCACTCCAGGATGCGTAATCGCCCGGCGACGTCCTCGGGACGAACGCAACAGTGCCACTTCACCCGATCGGAGGATTACCGACCGGCATTTGCCGTCCGAGCACTCCTGTGAACGGAGCATTTGCAGCTCGCATGAGGGTGGTCGCCCGGCCTGGGCCCGCCGGTGTGAGCGATCCGCCCAGGAGACTCCTCATGCCCTCGAAGTTCGCCCCGGCACGCCGCAGCCCCGGCCCCCCGCGAGCGCGGCAGACCGTGCGTCGGGCCGGCGCAGCCGTCCTCACCTGCGCGTTGACCGCGGCCGTGGCCGCGGGATGCACCACGTTTCCGCAGCCACCCGGCGGTGCGGGTGCCGCCAGCGGGTCACCCGGGCCGAAGACCCCCGGCACGCCGGCGACTGCCGGGCCCGTCCCGGCCCCCACCCACGCGCGCGACGACATCACCCACACGCTGCCGAACCCGAACGCGCCGGCCAGCGCGCCGGCGGACGCTCAGCATCCGCACGCGGTAGCGGCACCCCGGATCGCGACGCAGTACATCTACCGGGCTGACCTGCCCCAGGAGTCGTCGTGGGTGGCGTGGGGGCAGACCCCGCTGACCTCGTGGGACTCCGATGTGCAGCCCGCCGTGCGGTTCCTCCGCAACGCCACCGGGTTCGGCGCCACGACCTACCCCGGCCACGACCCCAGCATGGGACGCGCCGTCGATATCCGCCCGACCAGCGCGGCCAACGGCACCCGGCTGGCCAACTGGTTGATGGCCAACACCGGCCCGCTCGGGATTCAATACATCGGCTGGTCGGCCCAGATCTACAACATTGCGCGGGCCAGTGACGGTGTCCGCTACATGGCGGACCGGGGCAGCGTGACCCAAAACCACCAGGACCACGTGCATGTGTCCTTCCGCACCCCGGGACCGATCTTGATCGGCACCCCGGTCCCTCCCTGGAACACGTACTGCGGCTGTGGTACGTACGGGGCGATCGGTGCCAAGTGGACGGCTTTGGGCGGTACTTCCGGTTTTCTCGGTAACCCGCTTGACAACGAGTACAACGTGGCCGGCGTGGCCGGCGCCCGGGTGGAAGACTTTGCGGGCGGCAGCATTTACTGGTCGGCGGCGACCGGCGCCCACGAAGTGCACGGTGCCATTCTGGCGAAGTACCGGGCGGCCGGAAATGCGGCGCACTATGGTCTGCCCAGCACCGATGAGTCCACAACGCCTGACGGGGTCGGTCGGTACAATCACTTCACCAGCGGCCGCAGCATCTATTGGACGCCGTCAACCGGCGCCCATCTGGTCTACGGTTCGATCCGGGCGAAGTGGGCGTCGCTGGGCTGGGAGCGAGGCCGTCTTCGTTATCCCACAACGGATGAGTATTCCGTTACGGGCGGCCGGCGCAATGACTTCCAGTATGGCTCCATCACATGGTCATCCAGTACCGGAGCGCTGACCGTAGTTTATCGCTAGTACGACGGTCGCACTGCACGGATCGGTGCCTCGGGATTTGTAGCCGGATGGGTATGCGCGGGTCCGGAAGGAACGGACGCGGCGTTCCGGGCAGACCTGCGCGAACGCAGGGTCAGCTACGTAGTCGCGGTCGCCTGCAACACCCAGGTCCACACCCAGGTCCACACCCAGGTCGGGCAACAGCGTGCCCTTGCCCGGCCGTCCATCCCGTGCACGCGGGGACCCGTGCGAGTCGCGAACGCCCACTCGTGCAGCCGAGAACCGCCCACACCGAGCGGGTTGTCGATGCCCCGCCCGGATGCGCGGAATGCTCCGGCTTCGCCCGGCAGATGTAAGACTCACACCTAGGTCGGCGAGGCCGCAGGCGTCCGCCCGAGAGAGGTCGTGTGCGCGAAGAAGGGAGGGAGAGCGAGCATGACGGTAGAGGAGCCACGGCCGTCGTCATTGACAGCAGCGCCCACGTCACGAGGCCGCCCAGGCTTCCTCGTCCTTCCTGATGTCGTCGACGACCCCGAGATCCCGCCGCCGCCCCTGAACCCGGAAGCGGTCGCAGCCGCCGCGCGGCGCATCGCCGCTTGTGTGGACTCCGTGGTCGACGGCAAGCCGGAGGTGGTCCGGGTCGCAGTCGCCGTGCTGCTCGCCGAGGGCCACCTGCTCATCGAGGACGTGCCCGGGGTCGGCAAGACCCTGCTGGCCAAGGCGCTCGCCCGAGCGCTGGGCGTCGGCGCGCGGCGAATCCAGTTCACGCCTGACCTGCTGCCCGGCGACGTCACCGGCGTCAGCGTGTACGACCCGGGCCGGCGTGACTTCGAGTTCAAGCCCGGCGCGGTCTTCGCCCACGTCCTTGTCGGCGACGAGATCAACCGAGCCTCGCCGAAGACCCAGTCCGCACTGCTCGAATGCATGGAGGAGCGCCAGGTCAGCGTCGACGGGGTCACCTACCCGCTGCGCCGGCCCTTCTTCGTGGTGGCCACCCAGAACCCCGTGGAGATGGAGGGCACCTACCCGCTGCCGGAGGCCCAGCGCGACCGGTTCATGGCGCGGATCGCGATGGGGTATCCCGGCCCGGCCGCTGAGATGCTGATGCTGGAATCGCACGGCGCCGCGTCCCCGCTGGACACGCTGGAACCGGTCAGCAGCACGGCGGAGGTGACAGCGCTCGCGGACGCCGTCCGCACCGTCTACGTCGCGCCGGAGTTGCGGCAATACGTCATCGATCTGGTGTCGGCCACGCGCGGGCACCCGGAACTGCGGCTCGGGGCATCGCCCCGAGCCTCTTTGCATCTGCTGCGGGTCTCCCGAAGTGCGGCCGCCCTCGACGGCCGCCCGTACGTCATTCCCGACGACATCCAGGCCATGGCACGCCCGGTCCTGGCACACCGGCTGCTGCTCGCGCCCGATGCCGGGCTCCGCCGGCACACCGGTAACACGGTGATCAGCGAGATAGTCGGACGCGTCCCGGTACCCGGGATCCGGGGCCCGCGGCACCGCGGATAGCGCCCTCGATTGCCGGAAACCCGATGAGCGACCGACCGCCGCGAGCCGCCTACGTGAAGGCGCTGGGCTCGCTGACCCTGCGGGGCCGCTGCCTCGTCGCGGCGGGGTTGGCGTGCGCCACGAGCGGGGTCTTCATCGGGGCACAGGATCTGGTGCGCGCAGGGGCCCTCGTCGTGGTTCTTCCTGTCCTGGCGGCGCTGGCCTTGGCCCGCCGGCACAATCGGCTCTCCTGCTCACGGTCGGTGCTGCCGCCCACGGTCCGCCCCGGCGATGCGTGCACCATCGTGGTCCGGGTGTCCAACCACGCGCGGCGTGCGACGCCTTCGCTGGTCCTGACCGACGAGATGGCGCCCATGCTGGGCGCCCTGCCCCGCTTCCGCCTCGACCCGATACCGGCCGGCGCCATCCGCAACCTCGTCTACGAGGTGCGCCCCCACGCCCGAGGTGTGCACTCGTTGGGGCCACTCACCTGCGAGAGCACCGACCCCTTCGGGTGCAGCTCGCGGCGCGCCCGGCTGGAGGGCACCGCGCTCGTCACCGTCACTCCCGTCGTCGTGCCGTTGCCGACGATCACCTTGCCCGGGGTTTCGCTCGATGGCGACGAGAGAACCGGCGTCGTCCCGACTGCCGGCGCCGACGACGTGGCGGTGCGTGAGTATCACGTCGGCGACGACGTCCGGCGGGTGAACTGGAGGGCTACCGCGCGTGCCGGCGAGCTGATGGTGCGCCGGGAAGAGCACGAGCGGCGGCCCCCGGCCACGCTCATCCTGGACTCGCGCAGGTGCGCCTTCGGGCTCGCCGCCGGCGAGTCCAGCTCTCCGGCCTTCGAATGGGCGGTGTCGGTGACCGCCTCGGTCGGCGCGCACCTTCTGGCTTCGGAACGCCCCGTCCGGCTGGTGCACGCCGACGGGCGCGCGCACGTGCTGCGGACCTCCCAGTCCACTGCCGCCCTCCTCGTCGGCCTGGCCGGGCTTGCGCCGGCGGATACGCCCACGCTGGCCGCCGCGGCCGCCGCCGCTCCGGCGAGCGGCTGGGTGCTCGCCATCCTCGGCAACGTCGGCGACGCGGACGCGGCGTACCTGTGCCGGCTGCCGGGCGGCGTAGGCAGGCAGGTCAGGGTCGCAGTGCTGACCGCCGGGGCGCGCGTGCCGCGACCGCACCCCGGCACGGTGAGCCGGTTGCGCCAGGCCGGCTGGACCGTGGTGTGGGGCGCGCCCGGCTTGCCGTTCGCGCCGCTGTGGGTGAGTCTCGATGCCGGGGGTCCGGTCCGTGCGTTGCAGGAGTCAGCGGTTCCGGAGTCGGCGCAGCAGGGGTCAGGGGCCCACCGGCCGGTCGCCCCCACTTGGACGAGCGCACGCTGATGGCCGCGCGCGTCCCGGGCCCGGTCATGGCCACCGCCGCCGTCCTCGGCGCGTCATGCTCGCTGGCGGCGGTCTTCGGCGACGCCCGGTGGGTCTGGCCGGTGGTCGGGGCGGCAATCGTCGCATCGGCCTGTGGGGCCGCAGTGCGCCGCTGGCCCCTGCCGGTACTGGTTGCGGGGCTTCTCCCGGCCACCGCGTTCGTGGCCTACGTCACCGCCGTCTTCGCCCGCCATACCGCAATCCTGGGCTTCATCCCGACCGGGCGGACGTGGGGCGCCCTGCAGACGACCCTGCAAGAGGCAGCCTCGGACATCCGGGTGCTCGTGGCGCCGGTACCGGCGAAGCCGGGCCTGGTACTACTCGCGGTCACAGCGGTCTTCACGGTGAGCGGCGTCGTGGACATCCTGGTTACCTTCCTCGGGCGTCCCGCGCTGGCCGGCTTTCCTCTACTCCTGCTGTTCGCCGTCCCCGCCATGCTGGCCCGCCATCCCCTCGGGCCGGCCGCCTTCATCGCGGCGGCCGTAGGCTATGTGGGCCTCCTGCTCGTGCAGCGCAACCAGACCCCCAATCAGGCACCTGGCCGGCCCCCCAACCAAGCCGCAGGGTCTGCTGCCGCGGGCGCCCGAACAGCGAGGGACAACGGGGCCGCCCCCTGGGCCGGCGTGCCGGGACCGCAAGCCAGGCTCAGCGCCGCGGCGCAACCTGTCGGGATCATCGCTGTCTGCCTCGCGGTGGCGGCCCCTTTGGCGCTGCCGCTGCAGGGGTCGGGATTGCTGTCCGCCCGGACGGGGTCAGCCGCCCCGTCGGATGACGCCAGCCTGTCGCCCGTCGTCGCGCTCAATGCCCAGCTGCACAGCAACGACCCCCGGCCCCTGATGACCGTCAGGGCGGATTCGCCGAGCTATCTGCGCCTCACCGCCCTGGACGTGTTCGACGGAACCACCTTCCGTCCTGCCACCACCGACGTCGCCAGCCTCCCCCAGCTGCGGGCGCAGGTACCGGGGGAAGACGCTGTGGTGCCGCGGCAGCGGGTCTCAGTGGATGTGTTCGTCTCGCAACGGCTACGAGGCCGGTACCTGCCTGTCCCCTGGCCCGTGTCGACCGTCAGCGTGGGCGGCCACTGGCGCTACGACGAGGCCACCTCGACGGTCGTGTCCGGTTCCTCGGACACCGCAGCGGGGCTGAACTACTCGGCCACGGCCGAGGTCCCCAAGCCGACGCCGGCGCAGATCGCCGCGGTCGGCCCGCCGAGCCAGGTCCCGGCCCCCCGCACCAAAGACCTCGATCTCCCGGACTCGCTGGACGGGCAGGTGCGCACCCTGGCGAACAGACTGACCGACGGGGTGAGCTCGGCTTACGGCAAGGCGGAGGCGATCGAGCAGTACCTGCGGGGCCCGGAGTTCACCTACGACCTCAACGGCGCGCCCGCATCCGCGGATACCGCATTGACTCGGTTCCTGCTGCAAACCCACCGCGGGTACTGCGTCCAGTACGCCACGTCAATGGTCGTCCTCGCGCGGGTGGCGGGCATTCCGGCCCGGCTGGCCATCGGGTACGCACCCGGTATTCGCCTCCAATCCGGCCGGTACCAGGTCCGGGCGGTGGATGCCCACGCCTGGCCGGAGTTGTGGTTCCCGGAGCTGGGCTGGATCCGTTTCGAACCCACCCCGCCCGCCAGGGACGCCGCGCAAAGCGCCCAGGCCCCGGCGCCGTCGACAGCCACCGACGCGCCGGGGCAGGGCCAGCCGTCCGACGCGGCATCGGGCGGGGACACCGGACAGGACAGTCAGCCGGGAACGTCGGGCACCGCATCCGGGCCCGCGCAGCCGTCCGAGGGTTCCGATGGCGTGCAGACCCCCGACCGAGCCGGGATAGCCGATCTGGCCCCAACGGCACTGCAACAGGTGGTCCCGGCCGCGGCTGCCGCGCGCTCCGCGGGGCTTCTCGGGTCGGGCTCGGCGGTGCCGAGCGTCGCATTGGCAATCCTGCTCGCAGGTGTGCTGCTCGCCCCGCCGGCCCTGCGGTGGCGCAGGCGCCGGCAGCGGTTGCGGGAAGGCCGGCCCGATCAGCTCTGGGACGAGCTGTCGGACACTCTCGTGGACCTCGGTCTGCCGCCGCTGCGCCAGGACACGGTGCGCACGTTGCGGGCACGGCTGGCCGGCCATCTGTCAGCGGAGGGGACAGCTGCCCTGGAGAGGCTGGGCGCGGCGCTGGAGCGGGCCCGGTTCGCTCCGCCCGGCACGGCCGGCCCCCGGGCCGGGGACGCGTGCTCTGCGCAGGACGTGGCGGTACTGAGGGCGGAGCTGGCCCGAAGCCAGGGGCTGCAGCGCCGGGCGCGGGCTGCCTTTGCGCCGCCCTCGATCCTGTCCAGCCCTTGCCCGGTCAGTCGCACCGCCGGCGACCCACGGGACCCCTGGGCGCCGGTTCGGTAGGCGGGCCGGTCACCGGAGCGGTCGGTCCAGCGCGGTTGGACTGACGCGGCTCCGATTCCGCGCCGTTCATCCGCTCGTCACCGAAGCGGTCCTCCAGCTGGCCGCGACAGTCTCCGAAGCTAACAAGCGAAAGCCCGGCTGCGCCCGGCCGCCCCGAACGAAGGGTCCGCGATGACGGTTCACACCTTCGTGGCGCCGACCGAGGCCGTCGGGCGCAGATTCATCAATCACGCCCTCGATGAATCTGTGGCGACCCGGCGGCAGAAGCGCGTATGGGCGCTGGCGGCCGGCGGAATCGGGCTCGACGGGTATGACCTGTTCATCATGAGCGCCGCCTTGCCGGTCGTGCAGGCTTATTTCGGCAACCATTCGTCGTTGATGGCGGGCTGGCTCGCCGGTGCCGCAGTTCTTGGCGCCGTTCCCGGGGCGCTCATCTCGGGAGTGCTCGCGGACCGGTTCGGCCGCCGGACGATCCTTCAACTGGACGTGGTTCTGTTCGTCCTGACATCGCTTCTGTGCGCGATCGCCTGGAGCCCGCTCTCGCTGATCTTCTTCCGGTTCTGGCAGGGATTTGCGGTGGGGGCCGAATACCCCATCAGCGCGTCGATCGTCGTCGAAACCATGCCCCGCGCCCGGCGCGGACGATGGGTTACGGGCGCTTTCATGTTCCAGGCGGTGGGCATGGTGGCGGCGGCGGCGGTCGCCACGTTGCTCCTGCTGATCCTCGATAGCGAGAGCGCCTGGCGGTGGATGCTGTTGTCGGGCGCCGTGCCGGCGGGCATCGTTGCCCTGCTGCGGCGGTCTCTGCCGGAAAGCCCCCGATGGCTGGCCCGGCGTGGGCGCATGGCGGAGGCCGAGGAGGCCCTCGTCTGGTTGTTGGGACGCGAGACCGTCGACCGACAGCGACAGCGGATGGCGCAGAAAGGGTGGGCGCCGGAGCGAGAACCGCGCGAGGGCAGGGTTCGAGAACTTTTCCGCCCAGCTTTCCGGGCCCGCACGTCCCTCACGACCATCCCATGGTTCATCATGGACATCGGTCTGTACGGAATCGGATTGTTCACACCCGTCCTGCTGGCCACACTGATCGTATCGAAAGGACACACGGGCTTCCTGACGCAGGATCTCAAGGCTACGGCGGCCGCGACGGTAGCCGACATCTTCCTCGTGATCGGATTTGTCATCAATCTCTACGCGGTGGATCGCGTCGGGCGGATCCAGCTGCAGATCATCGGCTTCATCGGAATGGCCATCGGCATGTTGGTCGTGGCCCTTTCAGGTGATCAAAGTACGACGTCATTTGTGATCGCGGGGTTCATCATCTTCAACCTCACGGTCAACCTCGGTCCCAACGCGACCACGTACCTGCTGCCTGCCGAGGTGTACCCCACCCGGTTGCGCAGCACTGGGCATGGCTTCGCGGCGGCATGCGGAAAAGTCGGAGCCACGCTCGGGACTTTCCTCCTCCCCGCTGCCACAAGTCACTTCGGGACCGGCAGGACCATGATCGTCATTGGCATATTGTGCCTTGTTGGGGCGGTCATCACGCTCGTCTTCCGGGTGGACACCCGCGGGCGAGCGCTGGCGGATTGACAGCGTCCCTGGAGGTATTCGGCGATGGCGATGACCCGGATGCTGCCTGTCCGCGCGACATTGCGGCGGCCGCGGCTGCGGTGGGTCGATCTGGTGGTCGGCGGCGCGATTCTCGTCGTCCTCGGGCTGGTGCTGAGGGTCGGGCAGGACATGGACGTGCCGTTCGTGCCGTCCAACGTGGGCCCGACGATCTCGACCGATCCCGGCAATATTCCCTTCTACGCGGCCTGCTCGCTCTTGCGCATGTTCGTGGCGCTGGCCGCCTCGTTGGTGTTCACCTTTATCTACGCGACCGTTGCGGCCCGTTCGAAGCGCGCCGAGAAGGCTATGATCCCGGTGCTGGACATTCTTCAATCCGTCCCGGTCCTGGGCTTCCTGTCGATCACGGTCACGGCGTTCATCGCGCTGTTCCCCGGCTCGGCGCTCGGCCTGGAATGCGCGTCCATCTTCGCCATTTTCACGGCGATGGCCTGGAACATGGCCTTCGCGTTCTACTACTCACTGCGGAGTCAGCCCAAACCGCTCGACGAAGCCGGCCGGCTCATGCGGCTGACCCGCTGGCAGCGCTTCTGGAAGCTCGATGTGCCGAGCGGGATGGTGCCGCTGATCTGGAACGGCATGTTGAGCTTCGGCGGCGCCTGGTTCTTCCTTGCCGCGTCCGAGACCATCAGCGTGCTCAATCACCAGTACGCCCTGCCTGGAATAGGCAGCTACGTTGCCACGGCGTCGAGTGAAAAGCAACTGGGCAAGATCGCCATTGCGATCTGCGTGATGGTGGTCATGGTGGTCGGGGTCAACTTCCTCTTCTGGCGGCCTCTGGTCGCGTGGGCAGAAAAGTTCCGTATCGAGGACTCCGTCGCCGCGGACGTGCCGCGAAGCGTCGTCTTCGATGTCGTCCGCCGCTCCAGCGTGCCCAGCCTGATGGCTCGCCCGTGGCGACCGGTGGGGAGGTGGCTCGACCGGGCGACGCGCGTGTTCGGCGTGACGACCGCCAGCGTCACCCCGGAGGCGGAAACCAAACGGCGCGGCGACGCGGTCTTCGATTTCGTCATTGTCGCCCTGGTCGCAGTAGGTGTCTGGCGCGCGCTCGACTATGTGCACGACACAGTCGGCCTCGGCGAGTTCGTGCACGCCTTCTGGCTGGGCGCCCTTACCTTCGGCCGTGTCGTGATCGTACTGATCTTCAGCACGCTGGTCTGGGTGCCTATCGGGGTGTGGATCGGGATGAACCCGCGGGTCTCCCGCATTGCCCAGCCTGTCGTCCAGGTGTTCGCGAGCTTCCCAGCCAACTTCGTGTTCCCGATCGTGGTCGCGGTTCTCATCGCCACCGGTATCAGCCTGAACTGGGGCAGCATCCTGCTGATGGCTCTCGGCGCCCAGTACTACGTCCTGTTCAACGTCATCGCTGGCGCGTCAACCATTCCCAACGACCTGCGGGAGGCCGCGACCCTGTTCCGGCTCAGCCGCTGGCAGAAGTGGCGAAGGCTCGTTATCCCGGCGATATTCCCGTCCTATGTGACCGGCGGAATAACCGCCTCCGGTGGGGCGTGGAACGCCTCCATCGTCGCCGAGGTCGTGACCTACGGGACGACCCTGACCGCCGCCGGGATCGGCGCCTATATCGCTGAGGCCACCGCCACCGGAAACTTCCCCGATATTCTCGTCGGGCTCGTCGTTATGAGCGTCTACGTCGTCGTTGTGAACCGACTGTTCTGGCGTCGCCTGTACAAACTCGCGCAAGGAAGATACTCGCTATGACCACCACCAGCACCACGATCGTGGCCACGACGAAAACGGCGAGCGTCCCGATCATTTCCGCCGAGAACATCCGCAAGGTGTACCCGACGCCCGACGGCGGAGAGCACTGTGTCCTCGACGGCGTCAGCGTCGATCTCCGCGAGGGTGAGATCGTCGCTCTGCTCGGCAAGAGCGGCTCGGGCAAGTCGACCCTGCTGCGCTGCATCGCGGGGCTGGCGGCCCCCACATCGGGCGTGGTGCGGTATCGCGGCGAGAGGCTGCGGGCCGCCAACCCCGGCGTGGGCATGGTCTTCCAAACGTTCGCGTTGATGCCGTGGCTGACGGTGCAGCAGAACGTGGAACTCGGGCTGGAAGCCCACGGTGTGACCCCGGCTGAGCGGCGGGAACGCGCTCTCCGCGCGATCGACCTCATCGGCCTCGATGGGTACGAGTCGGCTTACCCGCGGGAGCTGTCCGGCGGAATGCGGCAGCGGGTCGGCTTCGCGAGGGCCCTCGTCGTCGAGCCCGACGCCCTGCTGATGGACGAGCCATTTTCCGCACTCGACGTGCTGACCTCGGAGAATCTGCGCTCTGAGCTGCTGCGGCTGTGGGCGGGCAGCGACATGCCAACCCAGGCGGTGCTGATCGTCACCCACAACATCGAAGAGGCGATTCAGCTCGCGGACCGCGTCCTCGTCCTGTCGTCGAATCCGGGCCGGGTCAAGGCTGAGATCAACATCAGGCTGCCGCGCCCCCGCGACCGGCGCTCGCCCGAGTTCGAGCGCCACGTCGACGATGTGTACGGCATCCTCACCGGCCACGCCCCCGAGGGGGTCGCAATCCCCGCACAGGGCCGTTTGTCACCTGCGCCGACACACGCGGACACCCGGATACCCCATGCCAGCGTCAGCGGTATGAGTGGTCTGGTGCAGATCGTCCATGCCAGAGGTGGCCAGGCCGGCCTGGCCGACCTTGCCGAGGAGTTGCTCTTCGAGGTGGACGACCTGCTTCCGCTCGTGGACTTCGCGGTGCTGCTGAGACTGCTGGAGGTGCGGGGCGCGAGCGTGCGTGTCACAGACGAGGGCCGGGAATACGCGCGCTCTGACATCCTCGCCGCCAAGGAGATGTTCGCCCGGCTCGTCCGCGAGCGGGTGCCGCTGGTCAAGACGATCTGCACTGCGCTCGCAGCCGTGCCGGATGGGAAGCTGCGCCGCAACTTCTTCGTCGACCTTCTCCGCCGCTCCTTCAGTGAGGAAGAGGCCAACGTCCAGCTCGACATCGCCATCGGCTGGGGCCGTCACGGCGAACTGTTCGAATACGACGCGGACACACGCCAACTGGCCCTCGACGTCGGTGGGCACGCCGCCATGAGCGCCGTGGCGAGGGGCCGCACGGGGCTAAGGGTGGATCGGGTCAGACCCGATGAGATCCTCGCCGCGGAGGAGGGCTCGGCGCGCGCTCAGCCGCGCTCTTCCCAGCGCCGCTTCCATCGCTCTTCGAGCCGCTCCATAGGAGAGGGCTTCGCAGGCCGGGCCGACCTGCGGGTCGGCTCGGGCCGCCCGGACAGCCGCTTGAGATCACTGGCCCCGCGCAGGGCAGCGGCCAACATGAGGACGAACCCCGCGACACCGAGCACGACGGTCAGGGCGCCCTTGTTGATGACGACACCCAGGACAAGAACAACCAGGCCGAACAGGAACAGCAGCAGGCTTCGCCACACCCTGCGGCGGAGGTAATTGCGGGGGTCGCTGGACCGGACGGTGCTGGCGAATTTTGGATCATCCGCATAGAGCGCGCGCTCGATCTGCTCGAGCAGTCGCTGCTCGTGCTCGGAGAGCGGCATGGTGCGCTCCTTGTACGCGGCGCGGCAGGTGTGTCTGGAACGGGGCCCACTTCAAGGATAGGCGGGGTCTCGTCAGGACGACAGCCGCATGGGGGCCTCTCTCGGGCAGGATCCCGCAGCCACGGGATACCGGCTTTCAGATCGCGATTAGTCCGGTCTTGGGACGCGCACGAGGGTCGCGGGACGTACCGCACCGGGGCCGAATCGGCGACTTGCCCGGTCCACGGCTTGTTCCGCCTCGCGCCACCCCGAATCCCTTTCGCCGAGCATGAGTTGGTGCGGCTGCCTGCTGCCCGGGATCAAGCCTTCCATCCGGACGCCGACGAGCCGAAGCCGGGCACGCTGCAAATTCAGCCCATCGAATAATGCGCGCGCGGCCGAGTACACCGCCTGCCCCACATCCGTGGGCTCGCGCAATGTGCGCGCCCGGGTCAAGGTGGTGAAGTCGGCGAAGCGGACCTTCACGCTCACCGTCCGGCCTACGTAGCCCTGTTCGCGGAGGCGGGCCGCCGTGCGTTCCGACAGCCGGAGCAGCTCGCGGTGGATGTGCTCGGGGTCGTCGACATCGTGGGGGAACGTCTCCTCCGACCCGATGCTCTTGTCCGGTTCGCTCGGGGTGACACGCCGCGGATCCCGGCCCCAGGCAAGGTCGGAAAGGTGGGCGCCGACCGCCGGACCCAGGGCACGCTGAAGCGTGGCCACCGGAACACCCGCCAGATCGCCGACGGTACGCAGCCCGAGCCTGGCGAGGTGCTCTTCGGTCCGCTCCCCTACCCCCCACAAAGCGCTCACCGGCAGCGGGTGCAGGAAACCGATCACTTCGTCGCGGGGGACGACGAGCAGGCCGTCGGGCTTGCAGCGCGAGGAGGCCAACTTCGCCACGAACTTCGACGGGGCGACCCCGACGGAACACGTGATGGACTGCTCGTCCTGAACCCGAGCACGGATGAGTTCTCCGATCTGCGCGGGCCGGCCGAGCAATCGACGTGCCCCCCGCACGTCGAGAAACGCCTCGTCCAGCGACAGCGGCTCCACCAGCGGCGTCATGGATCGGAAGATCTCCATGACGCCGCGGGACACCTGGACATAGGTGTTGAAGTCAGGTGGGATCACCTCCGCCGCCGGACATAGCCGGCGTGCCCGCAACATCGGCATCGCGCTGCGCACGCCATGGGCACGTGCCTCGTAGGTGGCGGACAGAACGACCCCACGGCTGCCCGACCCACCGACGATGACGGGCCTGCCCCGAAGCTCTGGCCGCAGCCTCAGCTCCACGGAGGCGTAGAAGGCATCCATGTCCACGTGCAGAATCGGGCAGGTTGCGTCGTCGTGACCTCTGCCCGGCCGACCGACGGCGTTGCCCCGCGTCACGATCCGCTCCTCCTGGTGGAGAAACAATCAGGGGCGGCGAGCGAGGACGTGGAACTGGGTGGCGACGCCACCGAGTACGGGCTGGCGAGAGGCGGCCCGCTCCAGCCGCGCGAGGGCGTCGGTGACCTCCGGGTCGGCATCGGCCATCGAACCGGGCAACAGGTCGAGGACGATGCGTATCCCGTGCACCGTCTCGATTTCCAACCCTGCCTCGGTGACCATGCGGAGCAGTGCCGGCCGGTCGAACCGCCGGGCCAGCCGGTCGTTGCGGCCCCATCGCCCGGCAGGATCCTCGAGGGCGGCCAGCGCCTCATCGGGATGCCCCGCAAGGGCACGCGCGAGGACGGCCCCCATCCGGTTGGCGGCGAGGATGCTGACCATGCCGCCCTCCCTGATCGCGGCGACCGCCGCAGCCAACGCACGCGCCGGATCGTCGATGACCTCAAGCACGCCGTGGCACAGGAGCACATCGGCGCTGCCCGATGGGACGAGCTCGGGCAACGTGGAAAGGTCGCCCTGGCGCCCCACGATCCGGTCCCCGACCCCTCGTTCGGCAGCCCGGCGTTCCAGCGCCGCCAGAGAGTCCGGGCTGGGATCCACCACGCCGACCCTGTGCCCCAACTCGGCCAAGGGCACCGCCAGCCCGCCGGAACCCCCGCCCGCATCCACCACGGCGAGCGGACCCTCGCCAAGCGCCTCCAGAGCGTCCTGGAGCCCTTCCCAGACCACGCTCCGGCGTAGAGCCGTCCACGAACTGGAGCGCACACCGGCGGACATCGGAAATCCTCCTGCCAGTACAGCCAGCGGAAGCCGATGGGCACTGAGAACCGCACAATGCGCTTGGCTCCTGCTGGTCGCCCGATGGGGGCTGACCCGCAGGAGCCTAAACCGCTTGTCGAAATCTTGGTGGTACGCAGGTAATGGTGGGCCGGGCGGAGTGGCACCCCGCCCGGGCGCATCGTCAGCGCTGGTACTCGCGGACCTCCACCGCCATCGACCCTCTGTTGTCCTTGCGGATCACGTCCACGGTCCGCAGGTTGAGCTTCTGGGTCTTGGTGGGTGCGATCCCCATCGCGTAGGTGTGATCCTTGAGGTTGCATCCACCACCGGTGGAGATGGTGGGCATCCACGTGGACTGCCCGTTCACCTTGAGATCCAGATACGTATCCGAGTGCGTGAGCCAGTCCACCAAGTTGAGGCTGCTCCACACTTTCGTCAGCGACTGGCTGCACTCGGGATCCGCGGCGAACCCGGCAGCGCCCTGCGTCGCGTAGAGGTATGCGTGCTTGGCGAAAACGAGGTAACGCCGACCCGCCACCAGCGTGTAGGGGTACTCGACGGTGCCCTTCTGGGTGTTGTAGGTGGTCTTGTAGACCGACAGCACTGCCGGCAGCGGGCCACTGTAAGCAGGAGCGTGCCAGAAGGACGTCTTCTTCCGCGCGCCGTCCCAGGAGAAGCTGAAGTGCACGTGGTCCTTGTGGTTCTGGGTGTCGCTGCCGCGGTCGGACATCAGGCGCCACCCGTCCTGCGGCCGGTACGAACCCCAGAGGCGCTGGTTCCACCCGATGTACATGATCCCGAGTCGGCGAGCCATCGCGTACTGGTTCCCGTACTGGTCGGTGGCGAACAGCCAGTTCAACAGCGAGTTCACCTTCGCGACGTCGGAAGGGCTGTATACCGACATGTGCCAGTCCCAGGCGCGACCTTCCTTGTGCTCCTGCACGACCCCGCAGTTGTTGTTGGAGATGCCCCAGTCGACGCCGCCGTAGCGCTTGAGGATCATGTCTTTGAACGCGACGACGCCCGGTTTCGGCGTCGGGTCGCAGGTCGTCCCGGGCACGTATGCGGCCAGCGGCTCGATGGTGCGCCCGAAGACCGGGGTCGGCGGTGGCGGCGGCAGCGCCGCGGCACCGGCTTGGGTTGGTAAGATCACGGATAGGAGTCCCAGCACCGCGCTGATCAAGACAATCGCGCGCGTCTTGTGTAGACGATGTCCGTGGGCCGGGGCGCGGGGCGACGGTGAGGCGGACACGGGGAGATCCCTCTCGGTGGGCTCTTGAGCGGAGTTCAAGAGCTGTGTCGGCCCACCTGAGAGGCAACTGGAGCAATAGCTTGGTCCTTTCGCCCCGTCTTTGACGTATACGGGTGAATTTCACGGCTTTGCGCTCAATGCCCGGAGCTGCCGGGACTGGCGTGCCAGAGACGCCGCGGTGCGGATCCGGAATCGTGCGGAGATCCAAAGGAAGATCCAGAAGAAGATCCCATTGTGGATCTCATAAGAGATCCGGCAGGCGGCCCAACTATCACCGGCCGGGTGGAACGGGATTTCGCCGCCCCGTGTACCGCTTGCTCGCTGACCACCGCCCCTTCGCCCATCGCCCGGGCAACCCCGGTACGGCCCCCCTCTTTCCAGGCCGCGTCGAGAGCCGAGAGATCCCAACAGCCGGTCGCATTAATCGAGATACCCCGCCTGCCGGTACGGCGCACAGCGCCCCGGATGACCAACAGCCAGGAGTGAAAGATCGTGCTCGCACAGCCTGCCTGCGCGTCTTCGAAGAAAGTGGCATCCAGGGGACCGGTCGAGTCGTCGAGCGTGACGAATACGACCCGCCGTCCCGACCGCACCGGCGGGGTCTGGGTCGCCACCTTCACCCCTGCCACAAGTACCTCCTGCCGGCTTCTGCAGGAGAGGAGGTCGCGCGCCCAGGTCACCCGCAGTGCTGACAGGAGCGGGACATAGAAATCCAGGACATGGCGGCTGACGTCGAGACCCAGCACTTCCAGCTCTGCATGCACCTGCTCGCCCTCGGTGAGCTCGGGCAACCCGGTGGCCATCCCAGCGAAGTCATCACACAGTTCGAACGCGAGCTGAACCGGTGCTGCCACAACCACTGCCGCGGCCTGGGACTGACGCGCTGCCAGTTCGATGACCTGCGGGCCGGCACCACCGCCGGGACTGCTGCCGGGACTGCTGCCGGGACCACCGCCGTTACCGCCCGCCGAAACGCGCTTACCAGCCGTTCGCCTGCGCGCCTGGCGCAGCCCGGCTCGGGCTTCGGCATCGAGTTCGGCGATCTGGAGAAGCAGGTCACGCCGCGTCAACTGCCCGCGCCTGCGCAACCCCGCTGGCCCACCAATGCCATATACCGAGTCGAAACCCCCGGCTAGGACGAGCCGCTCCACAATCGGACGGGACACGACCGCCCGGTACCAGAAATCCGACAGCGATGCATACGGGCGACCCGCCATGATGCGGCTGACCTCGGCCTCGCTGACTCCCTTGACGTCGGTCAATGCCATCCGGATGCCGTAGGCCCGCCCGTCAGGCAGGCCCGGCACAGGCTGGTGCCGTGGCGGTGAGCCCAGAATCTCGGATGGCGGCTCGTCGAGGACCCCGACGTGCTCTACCCGGTACACCTCGTCGGAACGGTTGACGTCCAGCCCCAGAATCGCGATGCCGAACTGCCGCGCGTCATCAAGGATTAGTCGCTTGGGATACATCCCCGGGTCGTGGGTGAGCACACTCGCGAGGAACGCCGCAGGATGGTGCGCCTTGAGCCACGCGGACTGGTAGGTCGGCAACGCGAATGCCGCGGCATGTGCTTTGCAGAAACCGAAGGAGCCGAAGGCCTTCAGCACCGACCATGCCTGTTCGGCGACCTGCAGGCCGTACCCGTGGGCGAGCACCCGGGGTACGAACCAGGTCCGGACCTCCGGTTCACCGGTGGGGTCGCCGAGAGCACGTCGAACCTCATCGGCCTCGGCCAGCGAGCACCCGGTCAGGACCGACACCAGACGGAGCACCTGCTCGTGGAAGACCACGACCCCACAGGTCTCGGCCAAGGCCTCGACGAGATCGGGGTGGGGATAGGTCGCTTCGGCCCAGCCATGTCGAGCTTCGAGGAAGGGACGGACCATGTCGCTTTTCACCGGCCCCGGCCGGAACAGCGAGATATCAATGATCAGGTCCTCGAACGACTCGGGGGAGAACTTCCCGATCAGCTCACGCTGACCCGGGGACTCGATCTGAAAGCACCCCAGCGTTCGAGTGGACTGGATGAGCGCAAACGTGGCGGAGTCATCGCGAGCCACGCCGTCGATGTCCACGGCCACCCCGTCGACGCGGCGCACCTCCTGCACCGCATACGCCATTGCCGACTGCATCCGGATGCCCAGCAGATCCAGCTTGAGGAGACCGAGATCTTCTACGTCGTCCTTGTCGAACTGGCTCATCGGGAAGCCGAGGAAGCTGGCCTCGATCGGCGTGCGGTCCAGCAACGTGCGATCGGACAGCAAGACGCCACACGGGTGCAGGGCGATATGGCGGGGCAGCCCGTCCAGCCGCTCCACGAGCCGGAGCAGGAGATCTAGTCGCGCCTGGTTGCCCCCTGTCGTGAGGCTGCTCGCCCGTAACTCCGGTAGCTGTCGGAACGCGACTCGCACCTGGTTCGCGCGGATATGGGGGAACGACTTGGCCAGCACGTCGATCTCACCGGGCGGCAGGCCGAGCGCGGCCCCCACGTCACGGATCGCATGCCGGGCCCGGTAGGTGTCCATCATGCAGACGCAGGCGCAGCGCTCCCCGCCGTACCGGGCGAGGACCTGCTCGTACACCTCGGTGCGCCGGGCGGATTCCACGTCGATGTCGACATCGGGCAACTGGTGTCGCAGTGGGGAGAGGAACCGCTCCATGAGCAGCCCGTAACGGATCGGATCGACGTCGGAGACACCCAAGAGGTAATTGACCAGGCTGCCTGCCCCGGACCCGCGCGCGGCGCAGCGCACCCGCATCCCCTTGATGAGGTCCGTGACGTCGGCCACCGTGAGGAAATACGACGGATACCCCAAGTCGCGGATGACGTCAAGCTCGTCATCGAGCCGGTCGAGCGCCGCCTGTGCCGGCGCCATCCCACGGCGGGACAGCCCGGCCATGCAACGCTCCCGCAGCATCCGGTCGGGTAGGGAGCCCCGCCTGTGCGGATCGGCGCCGGCGCCCCCCATGTCGAGCTCGGGAAAGTGGATCGTGCCGATCCCGAGGTCGTGGCGAGCGTCGAGCACGCACCTGTCGGCGAGAGAGCGCGTGCGGGCAAGCAGCCCGGCACCCCCGTCCCCCAGCCCCGCCAGCCGCGCGACCTCCTCGGCGATCTCCGCCATCTCCTTACCGCTCTTGAGATAACCCTCAGCTGTCCGGCGATCCACATGCCGGACGTCGAGTGCGACCAGCCGGCGGGTTGCGTCCAGAACATCGACCACAGGCCCCTCAGCCGGGTCGGCATAGCGGACGAGGTTGCTGAGCACGGCGGGCAGCCCGACCTCCGCCGCGAAACCGGCCATCCGGGCTGCCCGCACCGAATCCCCCGCCCCGCGATGGGACGCCACCTCCACTACCAGATCGATCTCCGGCAACAGCTGCCGCCACTGCCGCAGGGACCTCTCCGCCAGATCCGGCCGACGGCCCGCAAGCGCCCGTCCCAACTCCGACTCGGGGCCGACCAGAAGTACGAGCCCTCCCCCGCCGTTGGCGGCCTGCCCGGCATGCTCGGCCACCAGCGCGGCCGTGGTGACCGGAGACCCGCGCTCCCCGCGAAGGTGGGTGGTACTCACGAGCCGGCAAAGTGCGGCCCAGCCGCTGCGACCCGAGGCGAGAACGGTGATGCGCGGCAGATAAGAATCGACGAAAGCGCCACCTCGCACTGGAGTTCTACCGGCCGGAGCGCTTTCTCCACCGAGTGCCGGCTCTATGGCGAGGTCGGCACCCAGGATCGGGCGGATGCGTGCCTGCGTGCATGCCTTGACGAACCTGACCGCGCCGTAAAGACCGTCGCGATCTGTCAAAGCCAGCGCCTCCATCCCGTGCTCGGCCGCGCGCTCGACGAGCACCGGCGGCAGGCAGGCGCCATGCCGCAGGGAATAGCCGGAGGCAACGTGGAGGTGGACGAACGGGTCCATTACCGCGCCACCTCATGAGGAGCGCGAACCCGCAGGCCGGATCGCGCGGTGATCTGCGACTGCATGCAGGGGCGGCTGACTGGACTGGTGAAGAAGATCTTCGACGTGGGAAAGGAACCGCTCAGCATCACGAAGAAGGTCATCGGCCTCGCGGATGGTGATGACCGGCAAGCCGGCTTCTGCAGCAGCCCGCTTCGAGGCCCCAGCCGCGAAGAACGATGCCCACTCCCGTAGCGACGGCGCGACCACGACAAGGAGGTTCCACGCACTGACCGGCCGCCCCCGCCGCCGTTGCTCCGGCCGGGCCCGTGCTGCGAGCACCGCGGCGGCCGCGCGCAGCGCTGCCAGGTGGGCGAGGCTGTAGCGCTCGTTGGGCGTCCCAGCCGACGCCGCCTCGGCCAGGCCCCGCCAGGCGGCATGCAGAAGGGAGGTACTCGATCGGGCCGGCGCCCTTCCCGATGCAGATGGCGGCGCAGGCAGCAGCGGCGGAAGCGGCGAGGCAGCCGGCGACGGTGCACGCAGCCGCCGCGCAGTCACCGGTGCGGTGGTCACGGCGGCCCGGGCGGGCGAGGGGATCAAAGGTACGGGGAGCCATTGGGTAGCCGGTTCGCCCATGGTGTCAGTCCTCCACTCGGATGAGGTGCCAGTGACCGCCGGACCAGTCGAAACACAGGTCGTAGATGCCGCTGTTCGTGGTGCGCTCCGGCACCGCCTCCACGCGCCAGAACTCCCGCACGCGGTCATCCACCGCCAGGGGGCCGACCGCGGCCGGAATATCGGGGGCAGGTTCCCCTGACGCGTGGCGCCCCTCCCGCGGCGGCGTCAGGACGAGGGTGAACCCCTCCGCCCGGGGCGGGGCGAGGCCGGTAGAGCCAGTGGTGGACGCGCCGAGAGCATCCCCTGTCGTAACGGCTGCCAACGATTTCCACCACTGCCCCGCCTCCCGCCAATACGTGAGAACCTCACGCACCAGGTAGAGCCGGTCGTGCCAGAGGAACTGCTCTGGCACGTCGTCTCGGCGAAAGACCTCGATGGGCTCCGCACGACGCCGTCCCACTGCCGCCTCCTGCTCTGGTTGATGCCGACAACTGCCGCAACTGCATGCATCGGGTCAACCCGAATGGGTGCATCCACACGTAAGGCATGGGACGCTGGTGATGAGATGTTCTTCGAACGTGTGTTCGAACAACGTTACGGTATCGGGCAGCGACCGGGCCGTCAACGTGTCTCGGACGAGCGGTTGGCGCCCAGATGGGCCAATTCCCGACCCCCCCAGACGGAGCACTCCAGATAGTCCACTTGGTTGCCGAAACTGACCGTGTTGGGGCAGTTACTTAGGTCCTACCGACCTAGGTCGATGGGCATACAGCAGCGGCGGTAGGTCAGGAGGCTCGGCGGTGGCTGGGGTTCAGGCGGTCATTCGACCAGCAGCCGTGCTGCCCGAGCGGGCAGCTCAGGCGATACTCGTCGCCCTGCAGACCCGGCATGTCACGCTGGGTGGCGTCTGGCACACCACGCCGACGTTGTGGCAGCGCTACAACCGCGCCTGGGACGGTCCCCTGGAGACCCGCGGCCACGCTGTCCTGCTCGGCTCCATCGCGGTTGTCTACGGCACGCCGACGATCGGCAGCATCACTGTCTACCGGGCCGCTCTCACCGAGGACGGCGTCACGGCCGGGCTGACCGTCGAGGGCCTCTGCGACGAGGCCTTCTCCTTCGCCGGGTTGACCCTGGCCAGCTGCCCCCGCGCGGAACTGCAGCCGCCCCCGCCCCGCGACCCCTTCTACCGGTCCCCGGCCCTGCGGGCCTGACGCTCCAGCAGCCGCCGCGCCCGCGGCCGACAGGTCCGGCACAAAGCCGACAGCGATCATCGCTCCCGCAGACAACACTGGGCGAGGTGCAGACCGATCAGATCGTGAGCCTGCACCTGTGGGGTGTGCCGGCGCGGCGGGTTCCCTCCGCCCTCGCTGCCGTGGCGGTTGACCGCCGCCGGGTGGCGGGGGCGACCGGCTGCACCTTCGCCAAGCTGCTGGGCACCGGGCACGCCCGCACCTTCACACCGCGCGACGCCGACCCGCGGCACTGGGGGCTTCTTGCGGTGTGGTCGGCACCGGAGTGTCTCGCCTCCTTCGAACACGCCCATCCCGTTCTGCAGCGCTGGGAAGCCCGCAGCAACGAGCGGTGGCGTGCCGTCCTGCGACCAGTGGCGACCCGGGGCAGATGGGCTCGTCAAGAACCGTTTCAGCCGACCCGCAGGTTTCAGCCGGCCGGCGCCTCCCAGCAGGCCGGCAGCATCCAGCCGGCCCAGGGGCCCGCCGCCGGCATGCCCATCGCGGCCATCACCCGCGCGCGGTTGCGGTGGCGACGCGCCCATCACTTCTGGCAGGCCGTCCCCCCGGTGGCTGCCGCCGCCGACCGAGCCGACGGCCTGCTGTGGGCGATCGGCATCGGCGAGGCGCCCATCGGGCTTCAGGGCACGTTCAGCATGTGGCGGGACGCCTCGGCGCTTCGGTCCTTCGCGCAGGGGGAACCAGCTCATCGTGCTGTGGTCGACCGGACCTGGCGGGAAGGCTGGTACGCCGAGGAGCTGTTCGCCCGCTTCGCCGTGGTGGAGTGCGGGGGGACTGTCGCCGGTCGCGACCCGCTGTCCGGTGCGGGTTGAGCCGGCCGGCCGGGCGGCGACCCGTAACCTCTCCCTCGTGCCAAGCCGGGAGCGCGCCGTGGAGTTCCAGACAGTGGAGTTCCAGACAGTGGAGTTCCAGACAGTGGAGTTCCAGACAGTGGAGTCCCGGGCCGTCGAGTTCCGGGCCGTGAAGTTCCAGGTATGGGACGTGCCGACATTGCGCACCCGGCTGGACGAGGTCGTCGGGGTGTACCGCGCGGCATTCCTCGACGTCTACGAGCACGACCCGGACCGGGCCGCGGCCGAGCGCAGAGCGCACGCCCGGACCCACCTCGACCGTCCCGGGATACGCGCACTGGTGGCCCTTGCACCGCCGGCTGCCCCTGTGGCGCCGGCCCCTGCACCACCGGCTGCACCCCCCACGACCCCGGCCGCCCCAACAGCGGCCACGGCACCGGACGCCCTGGTCGGCTTCGCGTACGGCCATCCCGGCCGGGATGGCCAGTGGTGGCATGACGTGGTCACCCGGTCGGTACCACCTGCGGTCGCGCAGACCTGGTTCGCCGACTGCTTCGAAATCGTCGAACTGCATGTCCTGCCCGACTGGCAGGGACACGGAATCGGCCGCACACTGCTGCGCATGCTGCTGTCGGACGTGCCCGAATGCACCGCCGCCCTGTCGGCTCTCGCCGGCCCGGACACGCGGGCGCGGCGCCTCTACGACAGCGAGCAGTTCCGTCCGCTGCATGACCGGTTCCGCTTTCCGGGCAGCCCGACCGAGTACGCGATCCTGGTCAAACGCCTCCGGCGTCCGAACGGGCACGACGCCCTCGACGGCGTTTCGGCCGTGACGCGGTCCTGACGGGCGGGACATGCCAGACGTCGTCGTCGTAGGAAGCGGGCACAACGCGCTCGTCGCCGCCTGCTATCTCGCCCGCGGGGGGCTCGACGTCGAGGTCATCGAGCGTGACACGGTGCTGGGCGGCGCGGTGTCCACGGTGGAACGGTTTCCCGGGTATCTGGTGGACCGCGGATCGAGCCTGCACGTGATGATCCGCCATACCGGGATCGTGGAAGAGCTCGGGCTGGCCGACGTCGGGCTCACCTACCTCGACTGCGACCCGTGGGGCTTCCATCCGGTCCCCGATGCCCCAGGCGGCGGAATCACTTTCTGGACCGACCTCGAGCGCACCTGCGAGTCGATCTCACAGGTCTGCGGTAGCCGCGACGCCGCTGCCTACCGGGACTTCGTGCAGGACTGGGCCGCCCGAAACGAGCGGATCTTCGCCGCCTTCCAGGCCGCGCCGACCCTGGGCAACCTCGGGCGAAGCCTGTGGGGGGTCGGCCGCCCCACTGGGCTCCCGGGTGTAGAGATCGCCCGGCAGTTCATGTCCCCCGGAGACGCCCTGCTCGACGCGACCTTCCACGACGAGCGGCTGCGCACCGCGCTGTCGTGGCTGGGGGCACAGGCCGGCCCGCCGGTGCACGAGGTGGCGACCGCGGATCTGGTCGGGTGGAACGCGATGCTGCACCGACGCGCGCCGGGCCGGCCGGTGGGCGGCAGTGGGGCCCTGACTGCCGCGCTGCGACGCAGGCTGGAGTCCCACGGCGGGCACGTGCGCCTCGGCGACGCCGTGGCCCGGATCGAGACGCGGGCCGGGCAGGTGTGCGGCGTCCTGACCGCTGGGGGCGCCCGCATCGCCGCCCGCGCCGTGCTCGCCGGCTGCCACATCGCGACGACGCTGGACCTGGTCGGGCACGCGATGGACGGCCAACTCGACGCCGACCGCCGCCGGCTGCGCGTGGGCAACGGGCTGGGCATGGCCATCCGGCTCGGGACGACGGGCCTGCCGTGCTACCCCGGCGCGCCGCCCCAGGTGCACAACGGGCTGGTCCTCGCCGCACCCGACCGGCTCGCGCTGCGGCGCGCCTACGGCCGCTATCTCGGCGGCGAGACCCCCGACGCGCCCCCCGTCGTGGTCATGGCGCCCAGCGCGCTCGACCCCACGATCGCGCCCCCGGAGCGTCACAACATCACGGTGTGGGGGCAGTGGCACCCGTACCGGCTCGCGGGCGGTACGCGCTGGGAGGACGTCGGCGAGCAGGAAGGCGACAAGCTCGTCGCCGCGATCGAGCGCATCGCCCCCGGCTTCGCCGCGACGGTGGAGCACCGCCACGTCCAGACGCCCCTCGACCTGGAACGGGAACTCGATCTCCGGCACGGGAACGTGATGCACCTCGAGATGGGGCTCGACGCGATGTTCGCGTGGCGGCCGCTCCCGGGCATGGCGGGCTACCGGGGCCCGTTGGACCGCTTGTACCTGTGCGGCGCGTCAACGCACCCGGGTGGCGGCGTGTTCGGGGCCAGCGGACGCAATGCCGCGCGCGTGCTGCTCGCGGATCTGCGCCCCAGCTTTCCCGGTGCCGGCCTTCGCAAGGTCCCGGGAAAGGCCAGGGGTGCCCTCACCGCCGGAGCCGCCGTGATGCGGGCGAGGATGCCGTGGTCACCCAGGCACTGACGCGA
>JADGOW010000284.1 GCA_017882765.1 Frankiaceae bacterium | reverse complement strand
ACCACTCCTCGGCATCGCGCAGGTCGCTCCGGTAGGCGCGCAGGGTGTTGGGCGACTTGCTCGCCAGGGCGTAGCGTTCCGCGGCTTGGGGGTCGAGGAGGATCCGTACAGCCGTTGGCGGTAGCGATGATCTAGGCCTCGGGGTGTCGGGCTCACACGTCGGGCAGCGGTTTGGCCGGTCGGGTCCCGGGGTCCGGCTCGCTGGTGGTCGTCTGACTGCGTGCCGCTGGATTTCTTGTCTGATGCGCAGGTCGCTGCCTATGGCCGCTTTGACGGCATGCCGTCGCGGGCCGACCTGGAGCGGTTCTTCCTGCTCGACGACGCCGACAAGAAGCGGATAGGTGATCGGCGCGGCGATCACCACCGGCTCGGGTTCATGCTGCAGGCCACGACCGTGCGTTATCTGGGCGTGTTCCTGGAGGATCCGCTGGCGGTGCCGTGGCCAGTGGTGGAGTACCTGGCCGAGCAGTTGGGCGTGGCCGATCCGTCGTGTGCGAAGCGCTACACGGAGCGCCCGAAGACCGCCTACGAGCACGCGTGGGAGATCCGGGACGCCTACGGGTTCCGGATGTTCGACGAGGCTCCGGTCGCCGCGGAGTTCCGCCGGTTCCTGGACGGCCGGGCGTGGACGCAGGCCGAGGGACCTGCGGCGTTGTTCGAGCAGGGCGTGGGATGGCTGCGCCGCAACCGGGTGCTGCTGCCCGGGATCAGCGTGCTGACCCGGCTGGTCAACACGGTGCGGGAGGCCGCCGCCGACCGCATGCACAGCGTGCTCGCGACAGCTGCCGACGAGGCGGATCCGATGCTGCCGGGGCGGCTGCGCGCGGCGCTGCGGGTGCCGGCGGGGTCGCGGTGGTCGGAGTTGGAGCAGTGGCGCCGGTCTCCGACTCGGGTGTCGGGGCCGGGTCTGGTCAAGGCGTTGGACCGGGCGGCAGAGCTGGCTGGTCTGGGGGTGCGGAGGGTGGACTGCTCGGCGGTGCCGGCCAACCGGATGGCGTTGCTGGCCCGGTACGGGCTGGCGAGCAAGGCGCCGACGTTGGAAGGGCTGGCCGAGCCGCGGCGGACCGCGACGCTGCTGGCGATGGCCCGCCACCTGGACGCGGTCGCCATCGACGACGCGCTGGATTTGTTCGCGCTGCTGATGGCCACCCGGCTGATCAACCCGGCGCGGCGGGCGTCGGACAGCGAACGGCTGGGGTGGCTGCCGCGCCTGGCGCGGGCCTCGCGGACGCTGGCGCGGGTCCACCGCGAGCTCATGCGGGCGCTGGACGCCGCTGCCCTCGCCGACGCCGGGCTCGACGTCGCCGCGGCATGGGCCGCGATCGAGAGGATCGCCTCGCGGGATGAGGTGGACGGCGCGGTGGCATTGGTCGAGGAGCTGGTGCCCGACGACGACCTGACGGCGGACGCCGCGATGCGCGTCGCGTTGGCCGACCGCTACCGCACGGTGCGCCCGTTCCTGCCGCTGCTGGGCGAATCGTCGTCGCTGTTCGCGGCCGCCGGCGGCGCGAAGGTCTTGACGGCGGTCCAGGCACTGCCGGGGTTGGCGGCGCGGAAGGTGAAGATCAAGCCGTTGCTGGGCGCCGACATCGACGCGGGATTGGTGCCACCGGTGTGGAAGCACGCGGTCTATCACCACCCTGGCCTGCCGCCCGGCGCGGTGGACCGCGACGCCTACGTGGTGTGCGTGCTGGAGCAGCTGCACAAGGCGCTGCGGGTGCGCGACGTGTTCGCGGTTCCGTCGCTGCGCTGGGGTGACCCCCGCGCCCAGCTGCTCGACGGCCCGGCGTGGGAGACGGTGCGCGGGGAGGTCCTGGACGGGTTGGGGCTCACCGAGCCGGTGCAGACGCATCTGCGGTCTCAGGCCGCGGTGCTGGACGCGGCGTGGCGGCAGATGGCCGACCGGCTGGCCGAGGCCGGGGACACCGCGATCGTGCGGGTGGTGCCGGACGCCGAGGGCCGCATGCGTCTGTCGGTGGAACGGCTGGACGCTCTCGACATCCCGGCCAGCCTGGTCGAGCTGCGGGAGCTGACCGCGGCGATGCTGCCCCGCATCGACCTGCCGGAGCTGCTGCTGGAGGTCCACGCCTGGACCGGGTTCCTCGACGCCTACGTCCACGCCTCCGGCGCCGAGGCCAGGATGACGGACCTACCGATCTCGGTTGCGGCGCTGCTGCTGGCCGAATCCTGCAACGTCGGGCTCACCCCGGTGATTGACCCGAACATCGAGGCGCTGACCCGGGGGCGGCTCTCCCACGTCGACCAGAACTACCTGCGGGCCGACACCCACGCGGCGGCGAACGTCCGGCTGATCGTGGCCCAGGCCACGGTGCCGATCGCGCAGGCGTGGGGCGGCGGGCTTCTCGCCTCGGTCGACGGGCTGCGCTTCGTGGTCCCCGTGCGCACCATCAACGCCGCCCCCTCGCCGAAGTACTTCGGCCACCGGCGGGGCCTGACCTGGTTGAACGCGGTCAACGACCAGGTGGCCGGGATCGGCGCGAAGGTCGTGCCCGGCACCCCGCGCGACAGCCTGCACATCCTCGACGTCTTGCTCAACCTCGACGCCGGGCCGAAACCGGACATGATCGCCACTGATGAGGCGTCGTACTCGGACATGGTGTTCGGGCTGTTCGGGCTGCTGGGCTATCGGTTCTCCCCGCGAATCGCCGACATCGGCGACACCCGGTACTGGCGGGCCGAGTGGCCCGGTGACCCGGCCGGCGACTACGGGCCGCTGAACGCGATC
>JADGOW010000124.1 GCA_017882765.1 Frankiaceae bacterium | reverse complement strand
ACCGGGCCCCTGCGCGCCGCCGACCAGCGGCGCAGCGGAGAACGGCGAGTCGGGACGCCCCGGCGCGGCGCCGGCGGCCCCTGGGCCGGGCCCCCCCTGGAGTCCCTGGGACTGCCCCGCGGCCGGCAGCCGGCCTGGGGCAGCGGCCGCAGTGCCGGCAGTGCCAGCGGCTCCCGGGCCGGCCGGACTTGGCGTTCCCTGCGTCAGCGGGGGCCGCGCCGACCCCGGCACAGCGCCCGGCCCGGTCTGCGGCGCGCCGGCCTTGTCAAGCTCACGCAGCTGCAACTCCAGGTAGGCGCGCAGGCGGGTGCGGTACTCCCGCTCGAAGGAACGCAGCTGATCGACTTGTCCCTCAAGTCGCCGCCGGTCCTCTTCCACACGACCGATCTGCTCCTCGTAGATGCGCTGCGCGTCCCCGCGCAGGCGCTCGGCGTCGACCCGGGCTTCCTGAATGGCCTGCTCCGCCGTCCGCTGAGCGAGCACGAGCGTCCTCCTGAGCAACTGCTCCGCCTCGCTGTCGGGCAGCCGGTCCAGGTCGGCGGCAGGCGAGCCGGGCGCGGGTGCGACCGGCTCAGGATGCGGCGACCGGTCGGCCGTCGGCTGAGGCGCCGTTTGCTGGGGCACCTGCTGCCCGGCGGGCAGCGCCGCCGCCGGAACGTGCTCGGCCGCTTCAACCGGGACGGGAGCGGCTGGCGACTTGGTCAATTCCGGACCCGTCGGGGCCCCCGGCTCACGTGCCTGTGCCGCGCCCGCTTGTGTGGGGGCCGGGTAGGGTGCGGCACCGCCCTGCGCCTGGAGCTGGCGCTGAAGCTCACCGATCTCGTTGAGCAGGCGCCCAAGCTCGGCCTCGACCTCGTCGAGGAAGCCATCCACCTCGTCCTCGTCGTAGCCACGGCGCATTCTGGTCGGCCGGAAGACCTTGTCCCGCACGTCCTGCGGCGTGAGCGGCATGTCTCCTCCTTGCTGGCCATCACCGTGCTGGCCGATCAGTGTCTCCGACCGGTTCCTCGAAGGACTACCCGGGGGGGCGCCCACGGCAAGTCTTGTCGTGCTCTGGTCGGTGTGACCCGGGGCTACAGCTGACGAACCTGCGAGGCGAGGACCAGTAAGATGATCAGCAGCAAGGTGAAGCCCAGATCGATGGCGACGCTACCGATCCGCAGCGGAGGTATCCACCTGCGCAGGAGGCGCAACGGAGGATCCGTCGCCGTGTAGACCACCTCGGCGACGACGAGAAGCGGTCCCGACGGCCGGAACCCACGATTGATCGTCACGATCAGGTCGAAGACGAATCTGCCGAACAGCAGGATCACATAGGCCATGATCAGCCAATAGAGCGTCAGACCTAGTGCGCTGATGGGGGAGCTCCTGCGGGATGGTTATCAGGTCGTCGCATCAGGACTGGTTGTAGAAACCGCTCTCGGCGATGCGGCGCTTGTCCTCGGGGGTCACCTCGACATTACGCGGTGACAGCAGGAAGACCTTGTTGGTCACCTTCTCGATGGACCCGCGCAGACCGAAGATCAACCCGGCGGCGAAGTCGACGAGCCGCTTCGCGTCGACGTCGTCCATGTCGGTGAGATTCATGATCACAGGAGTGCCCTCGCGGAACTCCTCACCGATCTGGCGGGCCTCGTTGTAGCTGCGAGGCTGCAACGTCACGATGCGGTAGGCGGGTGGCTCGTCGGCCACGGCGTACTCCTGCACGGACATGGCCTGCACCGGCCGCCCTTCTGACTTGGGTCGTGGCATTGGAGCACTGACGGGACGCAGGGTCTCGACGGCTGCCGAGCCGTTGCCGGTCGCCGGCCCGCCGCTGTAGGCCGTCGCGTATCTGGCTGAGCGCGCCGGCTCGCGCCGGACCGCGGGCTCCGCCCGCGGTGCCTCGTGCCGGGGTGCCTCGTGCCGGGGTGCCCCGGCCGTCTCATGGTGACGGGGCCGGTCGCGAGCGGGCTGCTCGCTGTCGAACTCCTCCTCCTCGTCGGTGTCGACGAGGCCGAGGTATTCCATCGTCTTCCGCAGCGCACCCATGCGGGCGATGCTAAGGGACAGCGGGACGCTTACCGAACAGCGCAGAGCCGATCCGTAGGTGTGTCGCGCCCTCTGCCACGGCATCCGCGAAGTCTTCGGACATGCCCGCGCTCACGATGACGGCATCGGGATAGTCACGGCGCAGCGCCTCGGACGTCTCCCGCAGGCGGGCGAACGCGGGCCGCGGGGGCGCCCCCAGCGGCGCGACAGCCATGACCCCACGCAGGCGCAGCGAAGGCGACGCGGTGACAGCGCCGGCCAGGCCAGGGATGTCGCGCGGCAGCGCGCCGCCGCGACTCGGATCTCTGTCGAGACTGACCTGGAGCAGGACGTCCAGCTGCCGACCCACCACGACCGCGCCGCCGGCCAGCGCCGTGACGAGTTCGGGGCGGTCCACCGAGTGCACCAGAGTGGCGAACCCGGCGACGGTGCGGCACTTGTTGCGCTGCAGCCGGCCCACGAAGTGCCAGCGCACTCCCCCGGCCATCCCGGCAGCCACGTCGGCGGCCTTGCGTACGACTTCCTGCACCCGGTTCTCGCCGAAGTCATGCAACCCGAGGGAGGCGAGCAGGAGCACGTCCGACGCCGGCCACGTCTTGCTGACCGCCACGAGGGTGAGCTCGCTGCGCTCGCGCCCGGCAGCCCGCGCGGCAGCCGCGATCCTGACTTCGGTCGCCGCGACTGCCTCCGCCAGCTCGTCGCGTCGCGCCACGCGCTCATCCAACAGGCGTCCCGTACACGCCGGGCACCCGCCGCGCACGAAGCGTCCCCCGCCGGCAAACGTCATTCACCGGGCTATGCGGGCGGACCCGGCATTACGGGCCCGGGGCGCGATGTCGTTTTCTGGAGGGTGGGCTCGCGGGTGCCGGGGTCGTCCCTAGCAGGCTTGCGGGCTGCCGGCCGGTGCACCCGGGCTGCCGGCCGGTGCACCGGCACCCGGTGCGCCGGCCTGCCGGAAGTTCGGTGGTCGCGCCGCCGCGAGCGCCAGTAGTGCAGGTGGTAGACGTAGTGGGGGTGCCGCGGATGGAAGATCCGCCGGCTGACCACGGCCCCGACCGCGGGCCCGCCGGCAAGGACGACACAGGCGCCCACAAGCCAGGACATGAGCACGAAGACGACCCCGATGAGGCCGTAGTCGTGGGCCTGGTCCACGATCATCCCGGAGAAGAAGAGCTTCGAGAATCCGTGCAGCCCGAGCAGCCCGAGGGCGGTCACGATCCCACCGGGTATCACCTCACGTGGGGGTACCCGGCCGGCCAGCAGGAAGTGCTCGCTCCAGGAGAAGAACATCGCCGTCGCGATGACTGCGGCAACGTCGGCCGTGGCGTTCTCGTTCGCACTGCCCTCGATGCCTACCTGGATGATTGCCAGGAGGAGGCCGAAGGACAGGAACACCGCCAGCCAAACCGGATGGCGCCACCAGCGCTGCACCCGCGGACAACGGGGCATGCTCCAGATCAGCTCGTAGTTCTGCTGGAGCGTCCCGACGAAAGCGACGGCAGTGGTCGCGAGGATGATCAGGCCCACGACGGTTGTCCCGGCCGCGATCCTGTTCGGAGGCGCGAACAGCTTCGCCACCGAACCGGCCGCATCATTGGTGAGCCCCATCGCCATCTGCAGGGTGCCGGTGAACGTGTGCACCTCGCGAATCGGAGAAACCGCCGCCAAAACGAGGAGGAGCGGGACGAAGGCAACGAACGACACCGCGGTCAGCAGCATCGCCTTGTCGAGGATGGCGATGTCACGCAGCACGGCCGCGGCATTCCCGCCCAGGCTGGACCGCAATCGGAGTATGCGGCGCCGCCCACGTGCCCTTAGCCGGTGAATTCTGCTTCGGCCAGCGGGGCTTTCGAGAGGGGCCTGCTGCTGGCCGGTGACAAGGTCACTCAGCGGCGAGCGGACGGCACCGTGCGCACGGCGGTGCCCGGCCTCAGCCACGCTCACCATTGTGCTACGAGCGATCCCTGGGCCACGTCCACGACCGCGGTACTTCCCCCCTCCCCGCCGACCAACCTCGGCGGTGGCAGGTGTGCGCGCCAGACCGCGGAGACCGGGTCTACGACGCACCCGCCCCAACGCCGTCGGGGGGACGGCAGTCAGCCCAAGCAGACAACGCCGGCCATGCGGCCGGTCCGGCCGTCGCGGCGGTAGGAGAACAGGTTCGGATCCTCGGCGGTGCACCTGCCGTCCACCCGGACTGCGAGGACGCCTGCGGCGCGCAACTGGCCGACCACGGCCGCCGGCAGGTCGAGGGCGGGCCGGCCCACTCTGGTCTGCGCAGCAGCGGCCGGCACGACCCGCGCCACGTCAGCCCGCATCGCGGCGGGCACCTCGTAGCACGCGCCACAGATGGCGGGGCCCACCCACCCGGTGGTGGCTTCGGCACGGGCCCCACGGAGCTGCATCTGCGCCGTGACGGCTGCCACGATCGATGCCGCGACACCGCGACGCCCGGCGTGCGCTGCGGCGACGACCCCCGCTGTGGGGTCGGCGAGCAGCACGGGGACACAGTCGGCGACCAGAACGCCCAGGGCCAAACCGGGCGTGCTCGTTACGAGCGCGTCCGTTCCCGCCACGGGGGAGGGCGTCGGGGCCGAGACGGTGACGACCTCGGCCCCGTGCACCTGAGCCATCCAGACAAAGGCCCCAGCGCCTATCCCGAGCCGGCGCGCGAGGCGAGCCCGGTTCTCCGCGACAGCACCCGGATCGTCGCCCACATGCTCACCGAGGTTGCCCGAGGCGTAGGGAGGCAAACTGACCCCGCCGCGCCGGTCGGTGAACACAGCGGTGACCGCAGCGATGCCGCTCCCCGCCGGCTCGTGGGGCGTCACAGCCCCCACGCCCGGGCTACTTGAGGAAGTCAGGGACGTCGAGATCCTCGAGTTCATCGAAGACGACGCGCCGGCGGGAGGCTTGCGAAGGCGGTGGCGAGGCAGCCGGCGGCGGTGCGGACGGACGGGCAGTAAAGACGATCTGCTCACCCTCGCGCGCCCCATTGGCTCGCGGCTCGCGCAGCGGGGCGTCGCCGACGCGGTCGAAGCTCGTGGCGCCGGCGCGCGCAGCGGGCCTCTCGCTGGGGTAGGCGCGCTCTGGTGCCGGGTCGCGGAGGTCACGCACCATTTGCTGGCCGCCGCCCTGCGGGTCGATGGTCAGCCGCCGCCCGCCATGCCCTCGGGACGGCCTGCGCTCGGGCGCGCCGTCGAAGCCGGCCGCGATGACAGTGACCCGCACCTCGTCCCCGAGCGCGTCGTCGATCACCGTACCGAAGATGATGTTCGCCTCGGGATGCGCCGCTTCGGCCACCAACTCGGCGGCTGCGTTGATCTCGAACAGGCCGAGATCGGACCCGCCGGAGATATTCATCAACGCGCCGTGCGCCCCGTCCATGGACGCCTCGAGCAGCGGACTCGAGATGGCCTGCTCGGCCGCGACGACGGCACGGTCTTCTCCGCGCGCCCGCCCGATGCCCATCAGGGCACTGCCGGCGTTGGCCATGATCGCCTTCACGTCGGCGAAGTCGAGGTTGATGACGCCCGGCGTCGTGATCAGATCGGTGATGCCCTGCACCCCGGACAGCAGCACCTGGTCGGCGCTGCGGAAGGCATCCAGGACGCTGACCTCCCGCTCGGCGTTGGCCAGCAGGCGGTCGTTCGGAATGACGATGAGGGTGTCGACCTCGTTGCGCAGGCCCTCGATGCCCGTGTCGGCCTGGCCGGCGCGGCGCCGCCCTTCGAAGGCGAACGGCCGTGTCACGACACCGATCGTCAGCGCGCCCAGGGAACGGGCGATGCTGGCTACGACAGGGGCTCCCCCCGTTCCGGTGCCGCCGCCTTCGCCGGCGGTGACGAAGACCATGTCGGCCCCCTTGAGGACCTCCTCGATCTCCTCCCGGTGGTCTTCAGAAGCGTTGCGCCCCACTTCGGGATTGGCACCGGCGCCGAGGCCTCGTGTCAGCTCCCGGCCGATGTCGAGCTTGACGTCGGCGTCGCTCATCAGCAGAGCCTGGGCGTCGGTGTTGATGGCAATGAACTCGACGCCTTTGAGACCGACCTCGATCATTCGGTTCACTGCGTTGACACCGCCGCCGCCAATGCCGACGACCTTGATAACTGCCAGGTAGTTCTGTGGCGCGGCCATCCAGCAGGTCCCCTCCGGGTCGTTTTCCTTTGTATCGCGCAAATGCTTGCGCGAGCCTTGTCCGCTCAACAAATGCGCGCCCGGAGGATCCGGAACACGCATGCACACGCCCAGTTGGGTCGCGTACTGCGGGGAAGAACCTCCGGTCGCTAACCCTCACCCTCGACTACAGGCTGAGAGTTATGTCAACTAGAGGTTGGGAGGGACTTTAGTAGACGGTTTGCGGCTCGGGTCAAGACGGCGCGCCGTGATTTCGTGTTGCCGCGCTTGTTGTTACGCAGGAGGACCGGGCACGGCGTCCGCGGCTCCGCAGGTCCGGCGGTCGGGCCCGGTCGGGGTTCGGCGCGGGCGAGCGAGCCGGAAGGGCCGCGGCGGGCGGGACCGAGCCGCAGTGGGTCCTGCGCAGCCCCTCTGCCGTCGAGGTGGACGGAACAGCCCGGCTGCTCGACGTGGCCACCCGCGCTGCGCCTTCTCGCCGACGGTCAGCTCCCGGCATCGGCGAGCATGTCGAGCACGTCGAGCAGCTCGCGACCGATCTGGGTGACGTCCCCGGCGCCCATCGTGATCACCAGGTCGCCACGCCGGACCAGCCCAGCCGCCCGCTCGGCCACCCGCGACCAGGAGGGCTCGAAGACAACCGACTCGGGGGGCAGCGGGACTGCTTGCGCCACCTCGGCGCCCGACACACCGGGCAGCGCGTCCTCACCCGCCCCGTAGACGTCCATGACCACGACCACGTCGGCCAGCCCGAGAGAGCGCCCCAGCTCTCCCGCGAAGGCCGCCGTCCGCGAGTACCTGTGCGGCTGGAAGACCACCACGACCCGGCCCTCCCCGCAGACCAGGCGCGCGGCCCGCAGGGTGGCCGCGACCTCGGTCGGGTGGTGGGCATAGTCGTCGATCACACGGACGCCGTCCGCGACCCCCTTGGCTTCAAAGCGCCTCCGGACCCCCGAATAGGCCGACAGGCCAGCGAGCAGCGACACCGCCGGCATCCCCAGCTCCAGTCCCGCCCCGAGGGCACCGGCGGCATTGGAGACGTTGTGCAGGCCCGGCAGCCGCAACGTCAACTGGCCCACCGTTCGTCCCCGCGCCACCACCGTCGCCCGGGACCCGCTGGAGTGCAGGGCGATGTCGAGCAGCCTGAGGTCCGCGTCCGGGGCCTGTCCGTAGGTGGTGACCCGAAGCCCGCGCATGCGCGCGACCTCTTCCAGCCGCCGGGCGCCGGGATCGTCGGCACACAGCACCACACCACCGCCGTTGCGAACGCGGCCGACGAAGTCGCTGAAGGCGGCAGCCACGTCTGCGGGCGTGCGGAAGTGATCGAGATGATCCCACTCGACGTTGGTCACGATCGCCAGGTGCGGACGCAGCAGGAGGAACGAGGAATCGCTCTCGTCGGCTTCGGCGACGAAGACGTCGCCCGTCCCCGCGTGCGCGTTCGAGCCGGCCTCGTTGAGGCTGCCGCCGATGACGAAGGCAGGGTCGGCGCCGCAATGCTGCAGCGCGACGGTGAGCATCGACGTGGTCGTCGTCTTGCCGTGCGTGCCCGCGACGGCGACGTCGCGGTACCCCTCCATGAGCGCGGCCAGCGCTGCAGCGCGGGGCAGGACCGGTATACCCCGCCTGGTCGCCTCGTCAATCTCGGGGTTCCCGGGACGGATCGCAGTCGATGCCACGACGCAGTCCACGTTCCCTACGTTGCGGGCGTCGTGCCCGACCGCGATCTGCGCCCCGGCGGCGGCAAGGACGTGCAGTACCCGGGAGTCCTTCACATCGCTGCCTGAGACCTCGGCCCCACGGGCGAGCAGCATCCGCGCAATCCCGCTCATCCCCGCGCCGCCGACACCCACGAGGTGGGTGCGGCGCAGATTCGCCGGCACTGGGGGGACGCTCACGTTCTCATCGTTGCGTACGCCGCCGCCGGACCGGGCGGGCGGCTGCCTCCTCGATCAGGCGCACGACCCGCTGCGCGGCATCGGGGCGGCCGCTGTCGCCGGCCGCGCTCCGCATCGCGGCGAGGCGCTGGGGGTCGTTGAGGAGGGGCACGATCCGGGCCACGAGCTCGTCCCCTGACAGCGCGCCGTCCTCGACCATCACCCCGCCTCCCGCCTTGACCATCGGCAACGCGTTGAGCCGCTGCTCCCCGTTGCCCACCGCCAGCGGTACATACACCGCCGGTAGCCCTACCGCACCCAACTCGGCGCACGTGATGGCACCCGCCCGGCAGACCGCGAGGTCGGCGGCGACGTAGGCCGCCGGCATGTCCGACACGTAGGGAACGGCCACGTAGGACGCGCCGGCAGGGCCGACACCCCGCAGACCGGCAACGACGTCCTCGTAGTGGCGCGCCCCCGTCGAATGCAGCACTTGGATACCGGCTGCCGTCAGCCGCGCCGCGGCCCCGACCAAGGCCGTGTTGAGGTGGACCGCCCCCAGCGACCCGCCGAATGCCAGCAACGTGGGCCGATCGGGATCCAGGCCGAACCCGCGGCGGGCCTCGGCCCGCGCAGCCGGAACCTGCTGGCGCTCGCGCGAGGTCAGCAACGCCCGTCGAAGGGGAATCCCCGTCAGCACGGCATGCGGCAAGCGGGTGTCCGGCGTGCTGACAGCCACGAACCGGGTCAGCCGGGCTCCCATCCGGTTGGCGAGGCCCGGCAGCGAGTTGGCCTCGTGCACGACGATCGGCACGGAGTGCAGCCGCGCCGCAAGGTACGCCGGCGCGGACACGTAGCCGCCGAAGCCGACGAGAACATCTGCCCGGTTGGTGTGCAACGCAGCAGCGGCCGCGCGCCCGGCGCGGACCAGCCGCCAGGGGACAGCGACGAGATCCTCGGACAGCTTGCGGGGCAACGGCACCCGCGGGATCGTCGAGAGCCGGTAGCCACGCGCAGGAACCAGCAGAGCCTCCGGGCCTGCAGCCGTCCCGAGGACGGTCAGCAGGAGGTCCGGGTAGGCCTCGCGCAGCGCATCGGCCACTGCCAGCGCCGGTTCCACGTGTCCGGCGCTGCCGCCGGCGGCAAGAACCACGCTGCGCAGCCGGCCAGAGCCAGCCACAGCGCTCATCGGGCGCTCATCGGGCGCTCATCGGGCGCTCATCGGGC
>JADGOW010000123.1 GCA_017882765.1 Frankiaceae bacterium | reverse complement strand
TGTCCCGGCTTTCTTACCCGTCGGACCTGTCCGACCCCGCCTGGTCCCGGGTCCGCCCGCACATCGTCCCCGCCCGGCTGCGAGGCCGGCCCTGCCCGGAGCAACGCTGGCGCGAGTACCTCGACGCGATCCTCTACGTGGTCCGCACCGGCTGCCCGTGGCGTGCGCTGCCGTACGACTTTGGCGTGCACTGGTCCTCGGCGCACAAGCATTTCCTGCGCTGGGCCCGGCGCGGCCGGTGGCAGCGGATCCTCGACGACCTGTCCGAGCAGGTCAGACAAGATGTCGGGCGGGCGTCCTCGCCGACGGCCGGCGGCGCCGATTCGTGTTCGGTGAAAAGCACCCCGGCGGCCGGCCCGCGTGGATTCGATGGCGCCAAGAAGCTGAACGGAGTGAAACGGCACGTCGTGGTCGACACGCTCGGGCTACTGCTCGGCGTGTCGGTGACCGCCGCCAACACCCAGGACCGGGCCGCGCTGCCCCACCTGCTCGCCGAGGTCACGACCCGCTGCCCGACGTTGGAGCTGCTGTGGGCCGACCGGGGCTACCCCGGCGCCCCGCCCACCGCAGCCGTCGCGGCCCTCAGCGTCACCCTCGCGCTCGTCAGCGGCGTCAAACCGCCGGCCGGGTCCGGTCAGTTCGCCGTCCAGCCCCGCCGATGGGTAGTCGAACGAAGTTTCGCGTGGATGAGCCGCTGCCGTCGGCTTGCCCGCCACTACGAACAGACCGCGCTGGCCCACGAAGCCATGACCATCGTCAGCCAGATCCCACTCATGCTCCGCCCGCCCGACAAACTAACCGAACCGCCGTGAACGGGACTTGCGCGACAGCCTCTAGACGAACATGCCACACCGCTGGGGGTTTACCGGGCCCGCGAACAGGCACGAATGGCGAGCGACTTCGCCAGTGCCGAATACGACCGGCGGCGGGAGGAATTCGTCGGTAAGCACCGCCCGCAAAGCACCCCGTTGCGGCTTGCCCGGCATCGCCGTCGCGGCACGGGGGCACTGCCAGCCGCACCCGAATCGACCGGCCGGGTTGATCTCTGCCAGATTGCTGGTTGTGACGATTAAGTGTTTGTTATGGCCTGCCGGATCGGCCCTCGATCCCCTTTGATGGCGCTCGCGTCAGGCTGGGACCTCCTCGTGCAGGCGCCGGCTGCGGAAATCCAGCTTCCCCGGGAGGTCGCGGACCTGCCGTTGGTCGCCGAGTACTACGAGCGGAACGCACCGGTCGGCTGGGCGGCGCTCAAGCACCATCTGCTCGGCCAGTTCGGCAGGCCGGCGGGCGGGCATCACCGCCGGTTCCGGTTTGCTGGTCGGCTTCTGTCCGCCTTCGGTCGCCGATGACGGACCGCCGCTCAGTGAGCCGTCGGCCTGCGGCGTCTCGCCTCGGGCGACGGACAGGGGGCCGGGGCCGACGTCTCCCTGGTTCGTGGACCGTGCCGGTGAGCCGGTCACCTGCTATATACGGCGACGGGCATCCCTACCCACAGCCAGGGCTGGAGCCGGTCGCGGGCGGCCACCGTCGTTCGCACACAGCCGTGGCTGGCGGGGTACGGGGGCACGGAGGTCGAGCCGTGCACGGCGTAGCCACCGTGGAAGTACGCCGGCTTGTACAGAGCCCCCAGCGAGCCGTACTCCCAACCCGTGGAGTTGATCCGGTAGATGGCGTATCTGCCTGTGGGGGTGTAGCTGTACGGAGGGCCCCGGCTTCCGTCACCGGTGGACGCGTCGATGATGCGTGTCACGCCCCCCCGGTATGTGAGGAAGACCACCTGACGTGACAAGTCAATCTCTAATCCGGTCACGTACCGCCCCCCGACATAGGGGTTGTAGTGGGCGCGCGGGATGTAGGGGCGGTCGAGCGCGGCCCAGGTGCCCGGGCCGACGACGCCGTCTCGGTTCAGTGAGTTCACCTTCTGGAAGGCGACTACGGCGTGCCGAGTCCCGTCCTCGAACACGCCGTTCGCAGATCCCACGTCGTACTGGAGATGGGCCAGGCGCTGCTGCAAAGTGACGACAGCCGGCCCGCGCGACCCCAGTTGCAGCGTGGGCCTCGTCGCGCAGGCGGGCAAAATCAAGACGATGAGGATGGCCATGCAGGCCGTAACCCTGCGCAGCAGCGCTGCAGATCCTGGAGCCGTCGATGCCATGGCGCAAATCCCTGGTCCGGTGCCTCGCGCATGGCGGCACCCAAATACGTCGCTGGGATCAATGGACGCCATGCTCATGGCGCGGACTAGAGCCGAAGGTCCTGCACCGCAGCGGATGTTGGCCAGGGCAAGCTGAACCGCCACACCGGCAGCGTCCCGGCCGATGGAGTCCTCGGCCGGGCGTGCAACGCAGGCGACGCCGGCTCTATCGCGCTCATGACCCTGGTCTACCTCGTCGTCGTGCTCGTTCTCGCGTTCGTGGTGGCGGAGGCGTCGATGGTCTATCTGGCCCGCCGCAGCCTGGCAGCCGAGTGCGACGGGGCCAGCCGTCGCCGCGGCCCAAAGCGGCACTCAGTCAAACCGCGCCTGCCCCCGGTCGACATTCACGGTGGAGGCAGTCAGCCGGGCCCCCTACTACTCCGAAGCGGGGGTCCAGCCGCTGGCGACCTCGTCGCTGTCGCGTGACTGCGGCCGCCCCTGACGGCAGCCGCAGCGGCCGACCCAGGGCGACAGCGGAGGCGGGCGATCGTCGGCCTGGCTGGGCAAGCTCATGAGACAGCAAGTACTGTCGGTGTTAGTGGGTAAGAGCCCCGTAGGGGCTGGTGAGCGCTTGACGGCGCCGAAGGAGGTGGTCGGCCATGCGTGGCGAACCTCCCAGTACCAGGCTTCTGTGACGCCTCTGGTAAGCGGCCCGAACGGGCATTGACCCCGACTGCCGCGGCGGGGCGTCCAGGCGACGTCCCTGCTCCTACGCCCGCCCAGGAGTCTGCCATGGCTGTCCGGCGCCTTCCCGTTCTGCGGCCCGCCGCGAGCCGTGCGCGTAATGCGCGGCTCGCCGAATCCGAAGTCGACGGCACGGATGCCCCTCCCGCCCCGCGCCGGGCCAGGCGCGCCATTGACTGTGGTGTCTACGTCAACGGGCACCGCACTGCCTCGCCGCCCTCGCTGACCGACACCTACCGCTGTCTGGACGACCAGCCAGGCAGCATGGCCTGGATCGGCCTGCAGCAGCCCGACGAGCGGGAGCTCGCGTCCCTGGCCGCCGAGTTCGGCCTGCACGAGCTGGCGATCGAGGACGCGATCCTGGCCCATCAGCGGCCGAAGCTCGAGCGCTATGGCGAGACCCTGTTCGTCGTCCTCCGCCCCGCACGCTACCTCGACGCTCCTGAGGAGATCGACTTCGCCGAGGTCCACGTCTTCGTGGGGCGGGACTTCGTCGTGACAGTCGCCCACGGGCAGTCCCCCGACCTGGCGGCTGTCCGCCGCCGCGTCGAGAGCAATCCCGACCTGCTGCGACGTGGGCCGGAGGCCGTGCTGTACGCGATTCTCGACCGGGTTGTGGACGGCTACGCGCCGGTGGTGTCCGGCCTGGCCAACGACATTGACGAGATCGAGACGGGCGTCTTCCGCCGCGACCCCGAGGTGTCCCGGAGAATCTACGAGCTGTCGCGTGAGGTCATCGAATTCCAGCGGTCGACCCGGCCGCTGACCGGCATGCTCGCCGGGCTCGCCGCCGGGTTCACCAAGTACGGCGTGGACGCCGAGTTGCAGCGCTACCTGCGTGACGTCGCGGACCACGTCACTCAGACGGTGGAGCGGGTCGACGAGTTCCGGCAGCTGTTGCAGAACATCCTCACGGTCAATGCGACCCTGGTCGCCCAGCAGCAGAACGAGGAGATGAAAAGCCTCACCGAGACCAGCCTCGCGCAGAACGAGGAGGTCAAGAAGATCTCCGCCTGGGCCGCCATCCTGTTCGCCCCGACGCTGATCGGCACGATCTACGGGATGAACTTCGAGCAGATGCCCGAGCTGTCGTGGGTGTTCGGCTACCCCTTCGCCCTGACCCTGATGGCGCTGGTCTGCGGGGGTCTCTATGTCATTTTCCGGCGCCGCGACTGGTTGTGAGGCCGGGCACGGCCTGCGCGGACCGCGCCGAAACCGGGAACGCGGTGTGCGGGAAGTTCATTCGTCGTCCGGTGACCACACGTGTAGCGAACGATTCGCGCGTTGTGGCTGTCTCATTGGCGGCCGAGGGTTGAGCGGCGCCATCGCGGCGCCGCGTGCGTCCTGAAGGTGGGATCGACGCTCCCGGCGAGGCGGACTACCGACCGAGTGCAGCAACCCGCGGATCGCCGGGCGGCACGCGTGGGTTGCGCCGACGCGCAACTGCATGGCCCAGGTCCGTGCGGTTTCCCCAGCAGTAGGGTCAGTCTGCCGACGGGTGTCCCGGCGAATAGCCTGGACCCGGTGGGGGTAGCGGCACCGGGTCATATCGGCGAGGTGCTCTCGCGACCCGGCGCCGTCCGGCGATGGGTCATCGTCGTCGGGGGGGTCGTCGTCTTGCTGCTGGCGCCGGTGGTCGTTGCCGCATGGCCGGCCAGCCCGCAGGCGCCGTCGATGCCGGTGCTGCTCTCGCGGGTGCAGGCTTCGGCGACGGTGGCCTACGTGGGCAACGCGGAATCCGTCGGACGGTTGAACCTGCCCGATCTCGGCATATTCGAGTCGGCGGCCGCGCTGTTCTCCGACCGGACCCGCATGCGTGTCTGGTACGCGGGCCCCACGAGCTACCGCGTGGATGCTCTCGGTCTGGCCAGTGAGCGGGACTACTATCGCGCCGGCAACCGCCTCTGGATCTGGGATTCGGATCTGCAGACGGCGACCCTCGTGCGCAGGGTGAGCCAGTCCCGTCTGCCGATGCCGCCCGACCTGCTCCCCGCGGAGTTGGGCCGGCGCGTGCTCGCGGGCGTGCCGCCCGGGGTCGTCAGGCGCGAAAGCGATGCTCGGGTGGCCGGCCGGGCCTGTGTCGGGCTGACCGTGCCCGCGCAGGATCCACGGTCCAGCATCGATCACGTGGCGGTGTGCGTGGACCCGGAGACGGCGGTCCCGCTGGCGGTCCGCGTCGTCCCGAAGACCGATCCTGGCGCCACCTTCGACACTCGCTACCTCGACTTCGACCCGACCGCCCCCGCCGCCGCCGACCTACGGTTCAACCCCAAAGGGGCGCAGGTCATCACCGACACCGGGCAGGGCGATCTCCCGATTCCGCCGCCGGGAACCCCGGTTCGGTTGCCTCGCAGCCTGGCAGGGCTGCCGCAGCGTTCCGATGCCCGTACGGGTGTCGCCACCTACGGGCAGCGCTACGCCCTGCTGGCGGTCGTGCCGGTCGACCCGGCTCTCGTGGACGCGATCCGCTCACAGCTGGACAGCCCGTCCCGGCCCCCCATTCAGGGCAAGTTCGGGGAGGCGAGCATCGTCGAGACACCGCTGGTGAGCGCGCTCGCGGTGGCCGACATCAAAGACGGCTGGCTGCTGGCCGGCACCGTGACCCCCGACGTGCTCAAGCAGGCGGCCGCCCAGTTGGTGAACGGCCCTTACGGCTTCACGGTGCCGCCCGCACAGCCCGGGCCCGACGGCGCGCCAGTCTCCGGCGGCGGTGGCGAGCCGTGACCACCAATGGGTGGGTGCCGCAGCTACCTTCGGTCATTCGCACTAAGGGCCTGACGAAGCGCTACGGGCGCCGACTCGTCGTCGATGCGCTGGATCTCGACATCGTCGAAGGGGACCGTTTCGGGTTCCTGGGCCCCAACGGGTCCGGCAAGTCGACGACCCTGCGGATGCTGCTCGGGCTGGTGTTCCCCACCGCCGGAAGCGCCGAGCTGCTCGGTGCGCCATTGCCGAGGGGCTGCAAGAGCGTGCTGCCGCAGGTCGGGTCGCTCATCGAGGGGCCGGCCTACTACCGGCACATGTCCGGGCGGGCGAACCTGCGCCTGTTCGATGCCGCCGGCCCCGGCGGGCCGCGCCGCACCCGGCGGGAGCGGGTCGAGACTGCGTTGCACCGTGTCCGCATGGGACGGGTGGACGAGCGGCCGGTGCGCGCCTACTCGCTGGGGATGAAGCAGCGGCTGGGCCTGGCCGGGGCACTGCTGCGGGAGCCCCGGCTGCTCGTGCTCGACGAGCCGACCAACGGGCTGGACCCGCAGGGCGTCCATGAGGTCCGCGAGCTGCTCGCCGAGCTGAACCGGGAAGGCACGACCGTCGTGCTGTCCAGCCACCTGTTGTCGGAGGTCGAGGCGCTGTGCAGCAGCGTGGCGATCATCAACGCGGGTCGCATGGTGGTGTCCGGGAGTGTGGACGAGCTGCGCTCCCCGACCGGGGACGTGCACGTGCGCACCCCCGACCCCGACATGGCGGTGCGCCTGCTCGGCGAGAAGGTGCTGCGCCGCGACGCCGACCAGCTGACGATCGCCTCCGACGACCCCGCGGGGCTCAATGCGTCCCTGGTGTCGGCCGGCGTGCGCGTCACGGAGCTGGTCGCCCAGCGTCGCTCGCTCGAGGAGGTCTTCCTCGACCTCACCGAGGCCGGGGAGATCCCGCTGTGATCGCAGTCGAACTGCGCAAGCTGGTGACCCGGCCGCGCACGTGGATCTCGATCGGCCTGCTTGTCGGCCTGCCTGTGATCGTCGCCGTGTTCGTCGAGGCTACCGGGGTGGCGCCGCGGCCGGGGGAGGGGCCGGCGTTCCTGTCCCAGGTGCTGTCGAACGGCACGCTGTACGCGGCGGCCGCCCTGGCGATCGTCCTGCCGCTGTTCCTGCCCATCGCCGTGCTCGTCGTGGCCGGGGACGCCATCGCGGGAGAGGCACAGGCGGGCACGCTGCGCTACCTGCTGACGCGGCCGGTGGGGCGCACGCGGCTGCTTGTGGCCAAGCTGGTCACGGTTGTCGTCTTCGTGCTGCTCGCCGTCATCTTGGTCGCTGGCGCCGGCTACATCACCGGGGCGCTGCTGTTCGGGACGCAGCCGTTGCCGTCGCTGTCCGGCGGGCAGCCGTTGAACAGCGGTCAGGCGTCGTTCCGCATCGCGTTCTCGATGCTCTACGTCGGTGTGTCCATGCTCGGGGTGGCCTCGTTCGGGCTGTTCCTGTCCACTGTCACCGACGCGCCGCTGGGCGCCACGCTGGGCGGGCTGGCGGTGCTGGTCACCAGTGGGGTGCTCGACCAGCTCGGGGCGGCCGGCTCGATCCGTCCCTACCTCCCCACGCACTACTGGCTGTCGTTCGTGGACCTGTTCCGCGACCCGATCCTGTGGCGGGACGTGGAACGCGGCTTGGCGCTACAGGCCGTCTACGTGGTGGTGCTGCTCGGCGCCTCCTGGGCGGCGTTCGTGACCCGCGACGTCACGAGCTGAGCGCGCGCCCGGAGCGGCCCGTACCCTCGACGGTATGGCCGCCGACCTGACCGAGGAGTGCAAGGAGCTCGACGCCACCCTGACCGGCATCGAGCACGTGCTCGACATCGACGGGATGCGGCGCCACGTGGCCGCACTGGAGGAAGAGGCAGCCGACCCCGACCTGTGGAGCGATCAGGCCCGCGCCCAGTCCCTCACCAGCCGGCTCAGTTACCGCAAGGCGGATATTGCCCGGGTCGAGGGCCTGCGGGCGCGCCTTGACGACGCGCGCACCGCCCTGGAACTCGAGGACGAGGATTTGATGGCCGAGGCGGCCGCCGATGTCCCGCTACTCCGCAAGGAGATCGACGCCCTGGAAGTGCGGACGCTGCTGTCGGGGGAGTACGACGAGCGGGAAGCCATAGTCCAGCTGTCGTCGGGGGCCGGCGGGGTCGACGCCGCCGACTGGACGTCCATGCTGCTGCGCATGTATCTGCGCTGGGCCGAGCGGCGCGGCTGGCAGGCCGAGGTGCTCGACACCAGCGAGGCAGAGGAGGCGGGTCTGAAGAGCGCGACGTTCCGGGTGAAGGCGCCGTACGCCTACGGCACGCTGCGCAGCGAGCACGGCGTCCACCGCCTGGTCCGGATCAGCCCGTTCGACAACCAGGCGCGTCGCCAGACGTCGTTCGCCGGGGTCGAGGTCACGCCCGTCGTCGAGTCCAGTGACCACGTCGACATCGACGAGAAGGACCTGCGCGTCGATATCTTCCGCTCGTCCGGGCCGGGCGGGCAGGGGGTGAACACGACCGACTCCGCGGTGCGGATCACCCACATCCCGACCGGGATCGTCGTCACCTGCCAGAACGAGCGCAGCCAGCTGCAGAACAAGGCCTCGGCGCTGACCGTGCTGGGCGGCAAGCTGCTGGACCGGCGGCGGCTGGAGGAGGCAGCGGAGCGGCAGCGGCTGACCGGCGGCCCCCAGGACGTCAACTTCGGCTCTCAGATCCGCAACTACGTGCTGCACCCGTACCAGATGGTCAAGGATCTGCGCACCGACATGGAGACGGGCAACACCGGCGCCGTCCTGGACGGCGACGTCGACGCCTTCCTTGAAGCCGAGATCCGCTGGCGCCGGAAGGCCGAGATGGCGGCTGCCGCCTCGTAGCCACCGCAGCGGCTCGCGCGGCGATGACCGGGCTGCTACGCAGGTGACTCCGTGGCTACAGCCAGCGCAAGCGTAATCTTCGCGCGGGTTGCCCCGGGAATCTCGATCCGATCATTATCTGTCCTGAGGGAGTGGGACAGCCGGGACGCCGAGGACTCGTCCATTACGGCTTGACAGCGTCGAAAGTCAGCGCCCAGCCGTACCAGCGTTGACCCTCGGGCGTCAGATGGACCCCGTCGGATCTTCGTACCAGGACGGGAGCGCATTTCCCGGTGTCCGGTGCCAGGCAGGGGAAGGGAGGGCGGTACTCCACGTATACGTGTCCAGGGGTCAGGGCCCAGTCGGCCCAGGGTGAGTAGGTCGCACCGATTTCCCTGGCGACCCGCCGGTACATGGCATTCAACTGGGGGTTCCCGACGAAGGGAGACCATCCAACCCGGTCCTGTGCCGCGATCGCGCCGACAACGATGATCCGCTCGGTTGGGAAAGCTTTGCGGACGGCTCGGAGTGCAGCTTCGTAGTTGGCGACCGCGGCCGACGGGCCTCCCGTCCGCCACGCGTGGTCGACGCAGGTGGCGATGTTCCCCGCGAAAGCGATGACGACGGTCGTCGGATGGTCCTGCGCCCGGTCCGCCGCCATCTCCGGCACCCAGTCACACAACGCTGTCCCGCCCTCGGCATGCACGACCACGGACTTGTCGCGCGCACTGGACTCGATCTGACCTGATGACTCGTTGGTCAGGCTGTCGCCGTAGACAAGAATGTCTGTGCACCCGGACAGGACGACGGCAGCGGCAACG
>JADGOW010000283.1 GCA_017882765.1 Frankiaceae bacterium | reverse complement strand
ATGCCCGAGCAGCGCCATCAGCGCCTGGATCGACATGCCGGCGTTGGCCAGGGCGGTGGCGAAGGTGTGGCGCAGCTGGTGGGTGACGACGTGCAGTGGTGTTCCGTCGGCGCCGGTGAGCCCACTGGCGCGCACCGCCTCGCTCAGCCCCTGCTGCAGCGGCCTAGGTCCGGGACGCCGGCCGGCTGTGGTGAAGACGAAGTCGGCGAGCCGCCCGTCGCGGGGTCGGGGAAGCGCCCGCTGCGGTCCTCGGGTGGCGAGCCAGCCGACGAGCGCGGCCAGGGTGGGCTCGTCGAGAGGCACCGTCCGTTCGGTGTTCAGCTTGCCCAATGGGACGCGCAGCCAGCTGCCCTGGGCGCCGTAGTCCAGGACACAGTCGAGCTCGAGGTCGAGCAGCTCACCAACTCGCAGCCCGGTTCCGCGCAGCACCTGCAGGCCGACGCGTGCGAACGGGTCGGCCAGCTCGGCCACCGCGGCCATCACGGCCCGGTCGACATCGGGGGCGAGCGCGCGGGGCAGCGGCTGGGGCGGCCGGGGGACGTCGGCGGGGAATACCAGCCGCCGCGGCGGGCTGTCGGCCCATCCCCACGCGGCGATGTCGTCTAGGAACGTGCGCAGGCACAGGACGGCGTGGACAGCGCTGTAGCGGCCGATCGGCCGGTCGCAGGCCCGGCTGCCGCGCCAGGGGCGGGTGGCGGACCAGGCGAGGTACCCCTCGACATGCCGGCGTTCCAGGCGGGCCAGCGTCGCCAGTTCCGGGACGTTGACGGTCAGGTACTCTCCGAAGCTGGCCAGGTTGCTGACCAACTTGGCCTGGCTGGCCGGCCGCAACACCGAGGAGCGCACGTCGAGATAAGCCAGCATGGTGTGGCGGATCTGCGCTGCGGCCACGACCTGCAGATGCTGAGCGCGGCTGGCTGGCCCGTCGCCGCGCCGACGGGCTGCCGGGGCATCGATGATCCGGGCCTCGTAGAGCAGCCGGCGCAGCGCATGCAACCGACCTAGGTGAGCCCGACGCATCGACGCCGACACCACCGGACAGCTCCGCAGGCCGCGGTGCACCCGGTCCAGGTCCTGGACGGTCAACGAGGCCGGTGCACGGCCGCATTCGGCGACGACCAACGGCAAGGTCTGGGTCAGCACATGCGAGGTCCAGGTCACGGACAACCCCAGCCGGCCCGCGGCCGAGCTCAGTGAGTTCAACTCCTCTGGGTAGAGGTCGGCGGTGATCCGGGCCAGGCTCCGTCCAGCGTTCTTCCCGGCCAGCAGTCCGACGTCGGCGCGCAGCCGGCCGGTCAGCATCGCGTGACTGATCAGCGGCCAGGCCCGCGGCCGGCGACGCAGATCGGCCAGCCGGGTGACCAACGGCCGATCCATCCAAACGTGCAGATCGGGATGCACGGCCAGGAACGCCGACGCGTCGCCGACTCGGCGACGCCAGGCGTGCTCAAGCCCCGGCAGCGACTCGCAGTACCCGCGGTAGGCGCTCAGCACATCCAGGGTCGCCGCCGCCGGCGCCGCGAGAGTCCTCACCGCGTCCGCCCAGCCCGCGCGGCCAGGTACTGGCTGGCGAGGTGCTCCGGGGAGAGATGAACGTAGGCGGCGGTGGACTCCGGTGACGCGTGGCCCATCAGCTCGCGCAGCACCAGCAGGTCCATCCCGGCCCCAGCCAGTTCCGTTCCGTAGGTGTGTCGCAGCCGGTGCGGTCGCACCCGGGTCGCACCCGAACTCGCCCGGTGCACCCGGAAGATCTTGCGCAGGCCGGCCTCGGTCATCCGGGCGCCTGCTGTCGGGCCTCGCAGCACCACGAAGCACTCCGGGGTCGCGCAGCCGGCAGGGCGTTCCTGACGCAGATAAGCCGCCGTCTCGGCGAAGAACGCCTGATCGACCGGGACGACCCTTTCCCGCTCGCCCTTACCCACCACCCGCAGTCGGCGCAGACCCATGTCCACGTCGGCGAGGCGCAGGGAACGCACCTCCGCGGAGCGCAACCCGCCGAGCAGCATCGCCAGGACCATCGCGCGGTCGCGGTAAGTCAGTAGATCCGCCAGGAACGCCTCGACGTCCGCGCCCGGAAGGCTCTCCGGCAGGCGGTGTGGAGTTCGCACCAGCCGCCCGCCGCCACGTTCACCGCGCGGCGTCAGATGGCCCAGCAGCCCGCGGCGAGGAGCGCGCAGTCCGCTGGACCGGCGAGCCGACGGAACCGGGTTGTCCGGTCGTGAGCCGGTGATCACGGCGTACTCGAACAGGCCGCGGACCGCCGCGACCCGCCGGTTGATCGTCGCCGGCGCCGGACGACGAGCGGCGAGCGGCACCACCGTGCCCGCCGCCGCGGCCCGCGCTGACTGCTGCCAGTCGAGATAGTCGAACAGGTCTGTGGGCACCACCTCGACCAAGCTCAGCCGCCGCTCGGCCAGGAAGTTGCCGAAGTTCGCCAGATCATAGGCATAGCCGCGCACCGTCGCCGCCGAGAAGCCGCGGACCGTCAGGTGTGCCAGGAAGCGATTCGCCAACCCCACCACCGACGCCGCCCCGATCAATCGGTGACCCTCGCCGCCATCGATCACCCCGATGCCGGCCATGGCGCCTCCTCTTCGCTGAACTATGCGGCCTGCAGCCACCCGCATCGGGGACGTCGCAACGGTGTCGCAGCGCCAGCCCGGGAGGGCCGGTAAACAGACAAGAATGCCTACGCCAGCTCCTCGACGCCGTCGACGGCGGCGTCCGGCCGTATGAGATCCGCGCCAAGCTCGACCAGTTCTACACCTGCGCCGCCGAGG
>JADGOW010000282.1 GCA_017882765.1 Frankiaceae bacterium | reverse complement strand
GCGGGACGACGCATATCCCGGCCGGCGGTCGGAAGGGCGATGTTGGACTCGCAATTGATGTCAGCTGCGGCCCGTATTGACAACTCCCCAGTTAACGGGCGCCCATATAATATGAGCCAATGCGGCGTCGTCATCGTTTCGGTAACATCGCATTTAGGTCGTATGCGCCCGCGAGTGGGAACCAGCCTCATGGTGAGTAGATCGACGGCGCTCAGGGAACGATGTATCGCCCGGCTGCCCGAATCTTGTTAGGCGAGAATCAGGAGGGATGGCTTAGCCCGGTTGCGCGAATCCCGCTTGGGCTGAACCGCACCCAGGGGTGACCCAGGGGTCGGTATCGGCTGCGGCGAGCGGGCGCGCCGTGACGGCGGCTGGAAGCGCCCGCGACGTCGAGGCAGTTATGTCCGGGGGATACCGGACGCGGGGAAGCCGTCATGATCTGTGAAGCGACCTCTGGCAAACAGCGGCCAAGACGGCTGAGGCAGCCCCACGGCTCAGCACTCAGCGCGAACGCGAACTGAGGGTTCCCACCTTCGGCCCGACCGCACCTGCTGCGTCGCAGTTGCTTGGGGATGGCAGACCGGACACCGTCCCAGGTCGGCTCCGGTGGTCGGATCCTCCCGGCGACGCGTCTGCTCGGTGCACTGCCCGCACCACGGCGGCCGCATGACCGACTTCAGCGTCTCCGCAGGTGGCGCACCTAACGGGGGTCCCCCTCGGGGGCGCCCGATCTTGGCGCTGCGGGGCCCTGAGCGCGCCGGGTACGCAGCGTGGAGGACTGTGCCGACAGCGCCCGGCGCCGGCTGGGGCGGTCCAGCACGTGCGGCGGGGAGGGGAGCAGCTTGAGCCCACGGGCAGTTTCCTCGACCCGGGCTTGTGGGTACACGGCGAGCACCCGGCGCAAATGCTCGATCGCCGCAGCCTTGAAGGCGCGGAGGCGCGTGTACTCGCCGCCGAACTGCAGGGCGAGCAGCTCCCAGGGAATCTCGGTGGGGTGCTGCAGGGTCTTCATCCGGTAGGTCAGCCAGGTGTACAGGTCCAGCCGGAGCGACGAGCCCTTGAGCAGCCGCAGCGCCCGGGTGTCGAGGGGGACGGCCCGGCCCACCACGTCGGCGTAGAAACGCTCGGACAGCGTGACATAGGAGGCCCAGAGGGTCGACTGGTCGGCGCGGCGGGGTTCCCAGAACAGCTCAAAGTCGTCGGCGACGTGGCGCAGGCTGCCCTTCGCTGGCCGGCCGGCCTCGTCGACGCGGTAGCCGATCGTGGCGCTGAACAGCCGTGTGGTCTGGTCATGAAGGCGGTGGATCGTCCCCTTCGGTCCGCCAGCCGGGATCACGTCGAGGGCGCGCATCCACTCGGACAGGGAGTCGCCGAGCGGCAGCGTGCGGCTGTGGCTGCGGACCGCCTCGGTACACACCCACTGCAAGATCAGGCGTGGGTATGTGCCGTAGGGCAGGCCCACCCCGAGCGCGTCGGTCAAGATCAGGTGGTGGTCGCCGTTCTGCCGGCGGAACTGGGTGCCAGCCGCCGTCTTGGCTGAGTGCGGCAGCGTCGTCTGCACGAGCACCGCCGTCATGTAGCCGACGGCGCCGGCCACGTGCGCGTCCTCGGCTTCGACCTGCTGCGCCACGGCGATGAGCTCGGACAAGTCGGTCTGATATGGCACGATAGACCCCCTCTCGATCTTGTACACCCACCCGAGAGAGTGCACGCCCCGGCCGGTCCCTGGTGGGACCCCGGGGCGTCGTGCTGTTCGCCCGGCGTGTCAGGCGAAGTGCGAAACCGCAGGTCAGTCCACGAATAAACGGTGGCGCCTCCGGCAGGAGGGCACGTCGGATGCTGGTTGTCCACAGATCTGCGCGATCAAGGCACGGTCGCCGGCTCCGACCAAGATCGGACGGGGTTTTCCACGAATATCCGGTGGCGCTCTGGCGGGGTTTTCCACGAATATCCGGTGGCGCCCCGTACGAATATCCGGTGGCGCCCCCCTCGCGTTTCCGCAGGTCACGCGCTCTTTCGATCTTCCCCCTGTAGTTAGTCCTGTAGTTACAGATCCTGTAGCGGCGTCGGGCGTGTCGATCCGGCGGGCATGGCTGTCTTCCCCTAAGTGGCTCCGGCACCCGGGCCCGGGGTTGGTCGAGGTGGGGTGTAGTCGCGGGGCCGGTGACGCGGGGCACTGCCCGCGCCTCTCGCTTGCCGCGAGCCCACTTCTCACCCGGCTTACCAGCCGCGCCACGAACGCAACCTCGCGCTTGGCACCAGCAGCCCCACAATCCCCTGCGCTCGCGATCACCCTCGCTTGCTCTGGGCGGGACCCTACCTTGATCACCCTCCTCAATTTCTTTCGCACACTAGTTGCTAGTCAGCGTGTCCGGCCGTGTCGATCTTGGCGGGTGGGTAGCGTCCGGCGCCGTGGTGGTGTCGGTGAAGGCGCAGGGGGCGGGGGGCTGGCGTTACCACGAGGACTCGGCGGACAAGTCTCAAGCGGCGGAAGCGGCGGCGCGGGAGGCCCTGGCCGGGGAGGCGGGTCTGGCCGGTTATTACGGCACGGACGCGGCGCGGCCGGGCCGGTGGGTCGGGGCGGCGGAGGATCTGGCGCGGTATCGGCTGGGGGCGCCGCGGGGGCTGGTGGACCGCGAGCAGTTGGCGGCGGTGATGGACGGCGGGCGGCTCGGGGATGGCAGTGAGGTGTTGCCGGCGCCGGCGGGTGGGGGTGTTCGGGCGGGCCGGGCGCTGTACGACGTGACCTTCTCGGCGCCGAAGTCGGTGTCGGTGTTGTGGTC
>JADGOW010000018.1 GCA_017882765.1 Frankiaceae bacterium | reverse complement strand
ACCACCGGCGACCCCCTGCCCAAAGGCGGGCGGGGGGCGACGACCTCGGACGCCTACCCGGAGGAGCTGCCTGGCACCCCCGAGCACGACGCAGCGCGCGATCCGGAGGGGGCGCGGTCTCCGTGACCGCACCTCGCGTCAGCGGCGGCGCCGGGTCAGGCGCAGAAGGTCACCAGACACGGCGGCCGAACATCAGCCTGCGCCCTCCCCTTCCCGCGGCCCGTACCTGATCACTTCGACGTCGTCGAGGACGACCATGCCTTCGGGGATGAGTCCCTCGAGCTCGGGAAGGAACGCCTCCACCCGTTCGGCGGAGTCGACGATCACGATCGCCAGGGGAAGATCCTGGGAGAGGTCCAGGATTCGGCTGGTGTGGAGGTGTCCGGCCCGGCCGTAGCCCTCGATGCCCCGCTCCACCGTGGCCCCTGCCAGCCCCGCCTCGCGCGCGCGCCGGACGATCTCGTCGCACAGCCGCTTGTGCTGCCACCGGTCGTTCTCGCCGATGATGACCGTCAGCCGCTTGCCGGGACGGGGCGTCGGCATGCTCGGGTCCTTCCGTCGGGCGCCTGGCAGTTCTCAGCGCATGGTCCCACCGCGAGGGATACTGGGATGAGGACGGATGAAGGGGGTGCGCGATGCGCGTCGAAAGCCCCGCTATCCGGTTGACCGTGTTCCTCACCGACACCGGCTCCTACCACCACCGACCCCTCGGCAATGAGATAGTTCGGCGCGCCCGGAAGGCGGGCTTGGCCGGTGCCACCGTGTTCCACGGCGTCGAGGGGTTCGGGGCCTCCAGCTGCATCCATTCCACCCAGGTGATGCGGCTGCGCAACGAGCGGCCGGTGCGGGTCGTCATCGTCGACGAGCCGAGCCGCATCCGGGCGTTCCTGCCTGAGTTGGAGAAGCTGGTCGACCACGGGATGGCCGTCCTGGAGCAGGTCAATCTGATCCGTTTTGCGGGCCGCGAGCAGGCGGTGGCGGCCGGCGCCAGCTAGCCGGCGACCTGCGGATGGGTCGGGACAGCCGTCACGACGGGTCAGCCCCGCCGCGACGGACGAGGCGATCGAGGGAGACACATGGAACCGCTGGAGCTTCTGGACAAGACCCGCGACGCCCTGACCGTGCAACGGGTCTTCGGCGAGCCCTACGACAAGGACGGCGTCACCATCGTCCCAGTAGCCAAGATCTCGGGCGGGGGCGGCGGAGGGGGCGGCGGCGCGCCGGGTGAGGGCACGGGTTCCGGCGCCGGGTTCGGCATGAGCGCAGCTCCCGCCGGTGTCTACGTGATCAAAAACGACAAGGTCAGCTGGCAGCCGGCAGTCGACGTGAACAGGGTGATCCTGGCCGGGCAGCTCGTGGCACTGGTGGCGCTGCTCGTGCTGCGATCGCTTATCCGCGCGCGGGCGCGTCGCTCATAGGGCACCGTTTCCAAGGGCACCCCCGGGAGCAGCCACCCCTCATGGGCGCGACCGCTCGTCCGGTTGCCGGCGAAATGCGGTCGGCGACCGCCAGAGACCGATCAAGGGAAGAGCACGGCCCGGGACCGGAAGGGACGGGATGAGCAGCGTCTCCGTGAAGCCCCAGGGGGGCTCCCCTCCCGCGGTATCGGTCCGCGGCCTCGTCAAGCGTTACGACGCGGTCGAGGCCGTCCGCGGGGTGGATTTCGACGTCGCTCCCGGTGAGGTGTTCGGGTTCCTCGGGCCGAACGGCGCCGGCAAGTCGACGACCATCAACGTGCTCTGCACCCTCATCCGGCCCACCGCCGGCACTGCCCTGGTCGCCGGCTACGACGTCGCCCGGCAACGCGACCAGGTCCGACGCAATATCGGCCTGGTCTTCCAGGACACCACGCTGGACAGCTACCTGACCGCCGAGCAGAACCTGCGCTTCCACGCCGAGCTGTATGGCGTGCCGCGAGCCAGCCTGCCCGACCGGATGCGCCAGGTGCTGGAGATGGTGGGCCTGTGGGAGCGGCGCAGGAGCGTGGTCATGACCTTCTCGGGCGGCATGAAGCGCCGCCTGGAGATCGCCCGTGGCCTGATGCACTCACCGCGGGTCCTGTTCCTCGACGAGCCGACTGTGGGCCTCGACCCGCAGACGCGCAGCTCGATCTGGGGCTACATCCAAGAGCTCAAGCGGGCCGAGGACATCACCATCTTCCTGACCACGCACTACATGGACGAGGCCGAGTACTGCGACCGGATCGCGATCATGGATGCAGGGCAGATCGTCGTGATCGACACCCCTGAGGCGCTGAAGGCCAGCGTCGGCACGGACAGAGTGAAGATCTCCACCACGGACGATCCCGCCGCGATCGCCGCGCTGCGCGACCGGTTCGGGATGGAGGCGAAGATGTCAGAGGGGGCGGTGATGTTCTCCGTCCCCGGCGGGGAACAGTTCGTCCCGCGACTGTTCGGCGAGCTGGGGGTGCCGATCACGTCCGTGAGCGTCGCGCGCCCGTCCCTGGACGACGTGTTCATGTCCTACACGGGTACGACCATCAGGGACGCCGAGGCGGCCTCGTCTTCGGACTTCATCAGGATGGCCGTTCGGGCCAGGAGGTGACATGGCGGTCTCCGAAGACCAAGCCCTGATCGATTCGCGTCGGGCGGGCGAAGGTCCGAGGGCCCACGAGGTGGCGCGCGTGCGCGTGCCGGAAACGGGCATGGCGCACGAACTGCGGGCTGTGAAGGTTGTCTGGCAGCGCGAACTGATCCGGTTCGGCCGGGACCGGATGCGGATCATCACGGCCCTCATCCAGCCGGTGCTGTTCCTGTTCGTGCTCGGGACGGGCCTGTCACAGCTGACCACCGGCACCACCCAGGGCGTGAACCTGCGCACGTTCATGTTCCCCGGCGCGCTGGCCATGACTGTCCTGTTCACCTCGGTCTTCTCGGCCGGGTCGATCGTGTGGGACCGGGAGTTCGGCTTCCTCCGGGAGATGCTCGTCGCGCCGATCAGCCGCGCGTCCATCGTCGTCGGCAAGGCCCTGGGCGGCGCGACCGTGGCCACCTTCCAGGGCGTGGTCATCCTGGCGATGGCGGGCCTGGTCGGCGTCCCGTACTCGCCGACGCTGATCCTGGCCGTGCTCGGCGAGCTGATGCTGCTGTCGTTCACGCTCACGGCGTTCGGCATCATGGCGGCCGCCCGGATCAAGTCGTTCCAGGCCTTCATGGCACTCACCCAGATGCTGCTGATGCCCTTGTTCTTCCTGTCCGGGGCGCTGTTCCCGTTGGGCAACCTGCCGAGCTGGCTGCGCCTCCTGACCCGGGTCAATCCCTTGACCTACGCGGTCGACCCCATCCGGCGCAGTGTGTTTGCCCATCTCGACGTCAGCGCTCACGCGCGGGAGGTCCTTGCTCCGGGGCTCACGTGGGGAGGCTGGCGCGTGCCGATCTACCTGGAACTCGTTGTCGTCGCCGCGTTCGGCATCGGCATGCTCATGATCGGGGTGGCGGAGTTCCGCCGAGCGGAATGAGGTTCAGCGAACAGCGGAACTTCCCCGTGCCGGTCCCCGCCGTCCTCATAGCGAAATAGCCTCGGGGGCAGACACTTCCGACAAGGAGGCACGCGCCATGAGCGAGACACACGTCGGAGGCACAGCCGACCTGCCGCCAGGCACAGTAACCGGAGCCGGCCGATACGCCGTCGGGAACAACGGCGAGTACTTCGCGGTGACGCGCCGATGCCGCCATCTGCGTGCCGATTTGGCCGGCGGAACGATCGACGAGAACGGCTGCCTGGTCTGCCCGTGGCACCAGTCCGCTTACGACGTCAAGACCGGCCGAATGGTCCGCGGCCCGCAGGGCGTCTTCGCCAAGGTCCCGGGCCTGGGTTGGTCCTTCAAGATGTGGACCAAGGTCATGCCCCTCGGTCGCGGCCGCGTCACCAAGAAGGGTGACGATGTTTTCGTGACCTGACCCGTACGGGTGAACTCTTCGCCCCCGCACGGCCCGAAACAGGTAGTGCGATCGACAAACCGGACAGGGTGAGAGGTACGGCAGCACCGGCTGAGGCGGTGGGCTAACCCGCCACGGCCGTCCCCCAAACGGGTTCACTCCATCCGCTGGCCGCGCCGGGCAACCGGCGCGGTCAGCGCCGTTCGGTTACTCCACGGTCCTCAGGACCGGCACGCTCAAGCCGGTTCGATGCCCTCGGGACCAACGGCCCATTTCCGCGGAGGGCGACCGGCTCTAGCGTCAACCGAACGGGGCCGCCTTTGGAGGCCCGTATGAGGCTTCCCGACCGCCACGGCCACACCCGCGTTTGACCGAAGGAAGGCCTGCCAAGGGAGGCGTCGGCGTTCATGACCAGTCTGACCCAGCGCGAGCTGTGGGTAGTCCGTGAGGCACTGCGCCAGTTCTCCATCTCTCAGCCTGACCTCGCCTGTACCGCACAGCGACTGACCGCACGATTCGACGCCGAGTTGCACGAGCGGCTGGACGCGCCGCCTGCGGAGTGCGCCTCGGTCGCAGTGAGCAATCGTCGGCCGCACACGACCTCGCGCTAAACGGCGACAGGGCCGTCGGCCGTCACACGGTTCCGGGCGGCGCCACCGGCGACCCCGTCACCGGCTGTTTCAGCGCCGTGCGCAGATCCGCCGTGGTCACGGCCAGATCCTGCACCGCAAGTGCGGGCGAGCTGACGACCGCCACCGTGTCCGCGTCGCTCCAGGCGCAGACAGAGCTCAGGGCCCCGCGGGTCACGGACTGGCATTCGAGCGTCCCTCCGGGCGCTCCCGCGTCATAGGCGCGCAGGGGGCCGAGCACCGCACCCCGCTCGCGGGCGGCGGCAACGATCTGGGAGAGCTGCGTGTGCAGCGCCGCGTTCCCCGTTGCGCCGGCAGCCGCACTCCCACCGGCGACGAAGACGGAGGGGTCCCCGACAGCGCCGGGGCCGTAGAAGGCCGCAACGGCGTTCGGCGTGCCGGCCTGAGTGAGACCCTCGCGGGTGGCCGCGGCGACGGCGTCCAGCTGCGGGGAGCTGACCTGGTACAGGCCGGCGGCCTCCGGGGCGACGACCAAACGCTGCGGCGTCGCGGGACTGACCGTCGTGACGACCTTCTGGCTGGCCTCGACCCAGGCCAACCCCCCGGTGAGTGCGCCGGCCACAACAGCCACGAGCCCGACAGAAACCCACCGTCGAAGCCCGCGTGCGCTGGCATCGCCTGCCCCGTCGTCGCCCGACCGATCGGCCACCGCGACGCTCGCAGGCGCCTCCGCCATCACCGTCACCCGTGTTGCCCTTCTGAAATTCGCCGTATAACACAGCTAACGTTGCGACCTGGGGAAAAGTCCCATAGAGGGACACAGTCCCCCCAACGGGTGAGAGACAGGTCGCACGCGGGCCACGACCGCCACGATGGGCCCATGAGCCGGTACCGCATCACGCTCGTCTGCATGGGCAACATCTGCCGGTCCCCGATCGCAGAGGCCGTGCTCCGAGCCGAGTTCGCGCGTGCCGGGCTGGGCGACCGGGTGGCCGTCGACAGCGCGGGAACCGGCGCCTGGCACATCGGCGAGGACGCCGACCCCCGGGCCCGGGCGGTGCTGCAGCGGCGCGGCTATGCCCTGAGCCACGCGGCCCGCCAGTTCGATCCGGCCTGGTTCGGGAGCCGCGACCTGATTCTCGCCCTGGACGAAAGCAACCTGCGCGCCCTGCAGCGGCTCGCCCCGGACCGGGATGCGGCCGGCCGGCTCCGTCTGCTGCGCTCCTACGACCCGGAGGCGGATGGCGTCGACCTCGACGTTCCCGACCCCTACTACGGCGGCCACGACGGATTCGAACAGGTGCTCACCCTCATCGAAGCCGCCGCTGCGGGGGTCGTCGCCCACGTCGCCCGAGAGATGCACCGCTGATGGGCGCACTCGACCGGTTGGCTGCGCTGCTGCCGGCCGCCGCCGTGCGGGCCACACCCGTCAGCGGTGGGTGCATCTGCGCGGCGTATTGCGTCGACCTCGCAGACGGCCGGAGCGTGTTCGTCAAGGAACGTCCCGGCGCACCCCCCGGCTTCTTTGACACCGAGGCCGCGGGGCTTCGGTGGCTCGCCGGCGCGGGCCCCGACGCGGTGCCGACGCCGGAGGTGGTCTCGGTCCACCCCGACGCCCTCGTCCTCGAGTGGGTAGCCGCTGGCGCCCCCAGTGCCGCTGCGGCCGAGGGCTTCGGCCGCGCCCTCGCGGCGACCCACGGCGCAGGCGCACCCTCGTTCGGCGGCTCCCGAGACGGGTGGATCGGCAGCGCCCCCCTGCCCAACCGGCCCGCGGACACGTGGGCGCGGTTCTACGCACGCGCGCGCGTCCAGCCCTACCTTCGCGACGCGGCCGACCGCCAGGCAATCTCTGTCGCCGACGCCCGTGCCGTGGGCAGCGTCCTGGACCGCATCGAAGACCTCGCCGGACCTGCCGAGCCGCCGGCGCGCGTGCACGGGGACCTGTGGTCCGGCAATGTCCGCTGGGCCGCCGACGGCCGTGCGTGGCTGGTCGATCCCGCGGCGCACGGAGGTCACCGGGAGACTGACCTCGCGATGCTGGCCCTGTTCGGGGCGCCGCACCTGGACCGCATCCTCGCGGCTTACGACGAGGCCGCTCCGCTCGCGGACGGGTGGCAGCGCAGGGTGCCGCTCCATCAGCTGCACCCGGTTCTGGTGCATGCCGTGCTCTTCGGTGGCGGGTACGGAGCGCAGGCCGGCCTACTGGCCCGCCGAGCCCTGTCGGCCGGGTAGCGCGGTCAGTCGGGTAGCGCGGCTGAAAGCCACCGGATGCCCAACGCAGTGACACCCGCCGCGCAACGCAGCAAGCTCCGCCCTCGTTATACGCCTTGAGTGCCAGCGGTCGGGGGGGTCGCCGGACTCCGGACTAAGGCAGGGATCGTGTCGCGCTTGGGACGGTCCGGCCGCCACGAGGCGCAGCGGCCGTACCCGCCACCGGCGCTCCGGCCACCCGCGTACTCGCAGCCCCCCTACCCGCCACCCGGCTACCCGCAGATCCCGTACCCCCAGCAGCCGCCGAGCCCCGACGCGCTGGCGAGCTACTTCGTCGATGCCCGGCGGTCCACCGCGCCTACCCCGGTCAGCCCGTACGGGCGGTGGCTGAACGACGCCTGGACCTACCCGTACCCCGTCCAGAAGCGACCGCGGCGACGAGTGCCGCGCTGGATCGCCCCCGTCGCCGGCCTGGTCGTCCTGCTGCTGCTCGCACTGGCGGTGATACCTGCGGCCGTCAGCCACGTCGGCGACACCAGTGCGGTTCCTGCCGCCAACTGGACCCCGCTGCCCGCACCGCCTGCGGGCGGGGGCAGCGCGACCGCCTACAGGCTCGAGTTCGAGCATCCGAGCGGTTCCGACCACTACGTGGGGTGGACCCCGTGCTCCCTTCTTCGCTACAAGACCAACCTGGCCGATGCGCCTGCAGGGGCCTTGTCGGATGTGCAGGAAGCGCTGTACCGGATCGAAATGATGACAGGCCTGCGCTTCTCCTACACCGGGACGACCGACTTCGTGCCCGCCGCCGACCATGAGGGGACCTATCCGAGCGGAACCGACGTCGTCATCGCCTGGAGCGACCCTGACCACGCGCCCCGCTTGTCCGGGGCCACTCTCGGTGTCGGCGGCGCGTCGGTGGTGACGGCAGGCGATTCCGCGCGCCTGACCGAAGGTGGCCTGACGCTCGACGCCAGCGAGCAACTGCACAGCGGATTCGCGGGGGGGATCACCTGGGGCGCGGTCCTCCTGCACGAGATGGGTCACGTCCTGGGCCTCGATCACGAAACCGCCGACCCGACCCAGCTCATGTACCCGGAGGCTGACGCGCAGATGCAGGCCTGGTACCAGGCCGGTGACACGGCGGGGCTGCGCCGCCTGGGCTACGACCCGGCGACCTGCGGACCCTGACCGGCCAACCGCCTCGCGAGGGCGGCTGCCACCGCGGCCGGGTTCGCGGCACCCGTGATCGCCCGCACGACCACGATGCGCCGAGCCCCCGTTGCCTGCACGTCATCGAGGGTCTCGGGGCTGACGCCGCCAGTGACGAACCACGGCTTGGCCCCATCGGCGAACGGCGGCGCAAGCGCCGCGGCCGCACGCAGGAGCCCCAGCCCGACGCCCGGACGGCCCGGCTTCGTGGGGGTCGGCCAGACCGGACCCACGCAGAAGTAGTCGACGTCAGGGTCGGCAATGGCGGCACGCAACTGCGCCGGGTCATGCGTGGACAGCCCGAGCAGCACGTCCGCGCCGACGAAGCGGCGGGCGAGCGCGGGCGGGATGTCGTCCTGCCCGAGATGCAGGACGTCCACACCCGAGGCGCTGACCAGGTCGGCCCGGTCGTTGGCCGCGGACAGGCCGCCGGCGGGAGCAACGCCGGCCGCCAGCTCATCGAGGAGGGCCCGTTCGGGCCGCCATTCCAGGCCCTTGTGGCGCAGTTGCACGATGTCGACGCCCGCGGTGACCACGAGGCCGGCGAACTCGCCGAAGTTCTCGCGGCGCTCAGTGCACAGGTACAGCCGGGCCCGAGCCAGGCGGCTCAACCGGGCGGCGCGGGCAGGGCTCGGCTGTGGGGGGCCGGGCTGCCCGGCGCCTATCCGCGTACCCACCGGCCGCGCACCCACCGGCCGCGCACCCACCGGCTGCTCAGCCACCGGCTGCTCAGCCACCGGCGACGGCTCGGACGAGCTCCAAGCGGTCGCCGGCCGACAGGGTCACGCGCAGGGCCTCGGACGGGGTAAGGGCGGTGCCGTTGAGCTCCACCACCACGCTGCCCGCAGCCAGGCCCAGGTCCGCCAGCAAGTCGGGCAGCCGCCCGGAGGTCGGCGCCGTCCGGGACGCCCCGTTCACGACGACCTCGAACGTCACGTTCACCTCACCCGCCCTTCTCACCGCGTCAACCGGGGAGACTTTCCGGGGCTATAGCCCCCGTAACGCTCCCCACTCCACCGTCGGCCGCCTCGTCGTCGGCCGCCTCGTCGTCGGCCGCCAGGACGAACGCGTCCTTCCACACGGGCTCGTACCCTGCCGCGGACAGCATCTGCGCCACTTCCGCGGGCGAGCGCGTGTCACCGATGCTGAACTGTTCTTGGGCGCGGCCCGGTGTCCCGTACCCGCCGGGTTCGGTGGACGAGCCGGCCGACATGCTGGTCACCGCGATCCGGGCCAACCCGTCGCGCAGGGGCGCGGGCTCGCGTGTCGACAGCACGAGGCCGGCGTCGGGCAACGCGAGCCGCAGCGCCGCGAGAGCCTGCACGAACTCGGCGTCAGGCACGGAAACGACTGGTTGGAAGCCCGAGGCGGACGGCGTTATCCGGGGCAGCGCGACGGTCACTTCGGCCCGCCAGAACCGTCGCTGCAGGAAGGCGGCGTGGGCGGCGACGGCCAGGACGTCGTGCCGCCAGTCGGGCGACAGCCCCAGCAGCGCCCCCACGCCGAGCCGCCGGGCGCCCGCGACACCGGCCCGCTCCATCGCGGCCAGCCTCCGGTCGAAGTTGCGCTTCCACCCGGCCACGTGCACTTCGGCGTAGCGCGCCCGGTCGTAGGTCTCCTGGTAGTGGACGACCCCCTCCAGGCCTGCCGCCACCAGGCGGGCGTAGGTGTCATCCGACCAGGTCTGCGTCTCGATGGACAGGGACGGCACGAAGGAGCGCAGCCGCTCCACCACTGCCACGAGATAGTCGGCACTGACTTCGATGCGGTGCTCGCCGGACACGAGCAGCAGGTGGCGAAACCCCCGACCGGCCAGCTCGCGGGCTTCCGCCTCGACCTCGTCGACGGTCAACGTCCGCCTCGTCACGTCCAGGAAGCGAGCGAAGCCGCAGTAGGTGCACGTGGACAGGCACGCGTTGGACACGTACAGCGGTGCGAACAGCCGCACGGCGCGACCGAACCTGCGGATGGTGAGCGTGCGCGCGAGCTGCGCGAGCTCCTCCAGCCGTTCCGTGGCGGCGGGGCTGAGCAGCGCGGCCAGGTCCCACGACCCCACCGGCCCGCCGGCGGCACGATGCAACGCCGCGTCGACGTCGGACCGGCCGGCCGCTGACGCGAGGGACGCCAGCGCCGGCAGGTCGAGCGCAGCGAGCCGGCCCGCGAACTCACTCTGCGTGCCTTGCGGTCCCACCAGGGTCGCGGCAGTCATGGGAGAGGCCCCAGGAAGCCGGTGAGCGGGCTGGACGCCGCGGCTCGGACGGTGGCCGGCCGGTCGCGGCCGGACGAGGGTGCCGGGCCGGGCTCGCCGGGACCGGTCGGGCCGCGCTCGCCGGGGCTTCCCGGGCCGCGCTCGCCGGGACCGGCCGGGCTTGGCTCGCCGGGCCCTCCCGAGCCGTGCTGGCCGGGCCCTCCCAAGCTGTGCCGCCCGTCGAGGACGGGCCCCCGGCCGGCCAGATACCCGAGCCGGCCCGCCCGAGTCGCGAGCGCGAACGCCCGCGCCATCGCGACCGGGTCGGCAGCCGTGGCGATCGCGGTGTTGACGAGAACGGCGTCAGCCCCGATCTCCATCGCCTGCGTCGCGTCGCTGGGCACCCCCAGGCCCGCGTCGACGACGACCGGAATGCCGGCCTGCTCCACGATCACCTCGATCGCATCGCGCGTGCGCAGGCCCCGGTTGGAACCGATCCAGGCGCCGAGGGGCATGACGGTGGCGCAGCCCGCCTCCTCGAGACGGTGGCACAGCACCGGGTCCGCGCCGCAGTACGGCAGCACGACGAAGCCTTCCGTGACCAGGCGCTGCGCGGCGAACAGAGTTTCGACCGGGTCGGGCGCCAGGGTGCGCGGGTCGGGCGTGACCTCCAGCTTGACGAGGTTGCTGCCCGTGCCCGCCCGCCCCAGCCGGGCGAGCCGCACCGCCTCGTCCGCGTCGCGGGCCCCGCTGGTGTTCGGCAGCAGTGTGCAGCCCGCGGGAACGAAGTCGAGGATGTCGCCTTCCCCGATCCGGTCCAGATCCACCCGGCGGAGGGCGACCGTGACGATCTGGGCGCCGCAGGCGACGACAGCCTCCCGCATCAGCAGGTGCGAGGCGAACTTCCCCGTGCCGACGAGCAACCGTGAACCAAAGGAGCGACCGGCGATCGTCAGCGGGTCGGCCCCGGCTTGCCCGGCGGCACTACTGAGCGTGCCCGGCGCGCTCAGGGTGCCGGCACCGCTCAGCGTGCCCGCGCCACCGGACGTGCCCACACCACCGGACGTGCCCACACCGCTGAACCCGGCCCCACCACCGTACTCAGCTTCCACGAACGCCCTCCCCACGCGCGCATTACCGCGATCGGGTGCGCGGGTCGCCGGCGGCATCGTGGCCGGCCTCTCAGCCCGAGTCCTCGAGCTCCCCGTATGCCGGCTTCATCGTAGTTCGGCTCCCCGCAATCACCGCAGTCAACAGCCGCAGTCAACAACCGCCCGACCGCATGTGGCTGATTGCGGCCGGCAGCTCGGGGCGGCGGCACCGGAAGCCCTGCAGGACGTCACAGCCGAGGTCGTGAAGCACCTGGGCCTGCCCGCCGTTTCCACTCCTTCGGCGACCACGCCGCGCCGCACCGCACGGCGCCAAGCCGTCACGACGCGGGGGCGCCGTCCGTTCGCGGGGCGGGTATCGAATAGAGGAAACCGAGCGTTGCCCGGTATTGCCGGTTGCGGACCCCGCGCCGGCAGAAGCAGGGAGATGACTCTCGCAGACGCTGGGACAAGGGAGGTCTGCCCGGTGAGTGATACCGAAGCAGCAGCCCCGGCGCCCCGGTCCGTTCGGATGCGGACGCGGGTGCTCAAGCGAGCTCCGGTGTCCGGGCCGGTGTCGGCAAGCGGGCTTATGCCGGGCCGCGTGGCCGGCCCCATGCGCCTCGCCCTCGACACGGGCGCCCCGAAGATGTGCTCGGCAGCCGCGGGCCCGGCCGTGCCGGTCGTCCTGTTACACGGGCAACCGGGCTCACCGCTGGAATGGCAGGCCGTCGTGCCCTTGCTACGCGAGGACCGCCGCGTCATCGTGCCGACCCGTCCCGGCTACGCCGGCGACCCTGGCGAGGCGACCAACTGGGCGGGCAACGCCACGGCCCTGCTCGACCTGCTTGACGACACCGGCATCGAACGGGCGCTGATCGTCGGGTTCTCCTGGGCGGGGGGCGCCGCCATCGAGGCAGCGATCCGCGCGCCGGCACGGGTCGCCGGCCTGGTGCTGGTGTCCTCGGTCGGCGACCGCCGCGCCGTGAACTGGGTGGACTCGCTGTTGGCGAACGCGATGCTCGTACGCATCTTCGCGCCGCTGCTCGGCCGGTACGCCCCGATGCTGGCCGGGTTCGCCGCTCGCGGCGCGGGTTCGCGGTTGCGTCCGCAGGGTGTGGCCATGCTGCGCGCCGCCATGCTCGAGATGGGGCGCAAGCACGGGTGGATGGCCGCCGCCGTCGAGCAGCGCGCCCTGCTGCGGGACGCCGACAGCCTTGCCGGGCGCCTCGGCCGAGTCAGCGTCCCCACCGTGGTCGTGGCGGGCCGGCGGGACACGAACGTCCCGTTCAAGGCGAGCCGGGGTCTCGCGGCGGCCATCCCCGGCGCGCAGCTGCGGACCTTGAAGAAGGCCGGCCATCTGCTCCCGCTGGAAGCTCCGGAGCAGATCGCGGCGGCGGTGCGCGTAGCGGGCACCGCCAGCACCGCCAGCACCGCCAGCACCGCCAGCACCGCCAGCACCGCGGGCACGGTGGGCACCGCGGGCACACCTGACGCGGGGTAGGCGCTAGCGTCCGGCGTCATGCTGGCTGTCACCGTCTCTTCCCCTGGCCCCGCCGAGGTCATGTCCTGGTCCGAGACCGCGGACCCCTCTCCCCCCGGGCCGGGTGAGGTGACCCTTGATGTCGCCGCAAGTGCGGTCAACCGGGCCGACCTATTGCAGCGGCAAGGGCACTATCCGCCGCCCACGGGCGTTTCGCCCGTGATGGGCCTGGAATGTAGCGGCAGGGTCGCGGCCACCGGCTCCGGCGTGACGGGCTGGGCCGTCGGGGAGGCTGCCTGCGCCCTGCTCAGCGGCGGCGGCTACGCCGAGCGGGTGGTCGTCCCGGTCGGCCAGCTGTTGCCGGTCCCGGGCGGCGTTTCGCTGATCGAGGCCGCGGCGCTGCCGGAGGCCACGTGCACGGTGTGGTCGAACGTGTTCGAGGTGGGCCGCCTGGGCGACGCTGAGGTGTTCCTCGCGCACGGCGGGGCGGGCGGCATCGGGACGACGGCGCTGCAGGTGGCCCGCGCGCTGCGGCCGGCGGCCCGAATCTTCACAACGGCGGGCAGCCCTGCCGGCCGGGCCCGCTGCCTCGAGCTGGGGGCGGATGAGGCAATCGACTACCGCACCGACGACTTCGTCGAGCGGGTTCACACCGGGACCGAGAACGCCGGGGCCGATGTCGTCCTGGACAACATGGGCGCCAAGTACCTGGCCCGCAACGTCGACGTCCTCGCCGCCGACGGCCGTCTCGTGATCATCGGCATGCAGGGCGGGCGGCGCGCGGAACTCGACATCGCGGCCCTGCTCGGCAAGCGCGGGTCTGTGCATGCCACGTCGCTGCGCCACCGCCCTCGAGAGCAGAAGGCCTCCGTCGTCGCGGGCGTGCGGACGCATGTGTGGCCGGCCATCGAGGCGGGCGCGGTTCGGCCCGTCATCGACAGGGTCGTGCCGATCGCCGATGTGGCGGGGGCGCACCGGGCGATGGAGGAAGGCGGGCTCATCGGGAAGATCGTCCTCGCGGTCGGGGGGTGAGCGGCCCGGCCGCCGGAGGATGATGTGCCCATGAGCGAGCAGGACGAGCGCATCGTCGTGATCGGGCCAGGCGGCACCCCGAAGGCAGCCGATCCGGAGGACACCGACGATCAGTCGCGGTCGGCGGCCGCCATCGTCGGTATGGTGTCCCAGCCGGACAAGGTGATGCGGATCGGCACCATGATCAAGCAGCTGCTGGAGGAGGTACGCGCGGCCCCGCTCGACGAGGCGAGCCGCTACCGGCTCCGCGAGATTCACGAGAGCTCCATCCGTGAGCTCAGTGCGGGCCTCGCGCCCGAGCTGCGGGACGAGCTGGATCGGATCACACTGCCGTTCGGCGACGACTCGACCCCGTCCGACTCGGAACTGCGCATCGCCCAGGCCCAGCTGGTGGGCTGGCTCGAAGGGCTCTTCCACGGTATCCAGACCGCCCTGTTCGCCCAGCAGATGGCGGCACGCGCCCAGCTGGAAGAGATGCGCCGCAGGGCCCTTCCCGGCGGGGGGGTCGTGCCCGTCCCCAGCGACACGCCGCAGCAGCCCGGGCAGGGGCCGCCGACGGGGCCCTACCTGTAGACCTGGCGTCCGGGGAGCCGACACCCCGGCTTGCCGCGCGGATCACGCAGTTTCTTCGCGCGCCCAGTTCAAGTCACGGGTCCGCCCCGCCGAACAGATAAGTGGCAGCGAAATGCCACCTCTCGGCACGCGTCGAGCCGGACTTGATAGGGCGCCTGGCCCCAATCACGTGCTCCGCGTCACAGGACTCTCTACCCGTCCTTGCCGCCACCTCTGTGCCCGGCCATTACTGGCCGTGAAAATGCTGGTGGGCACATTTCCCCGGCGTCGGGCCACCGGGGGCCTTCGCTAGGGGTAGTCGTGAGCGCGCACGTGACGCCGTACCGGGCTTTCCGGCCGCGTCGCGTGTCCGTCACGAAGAAGGTCGCCCTCACCGCCGCAGCGGTCGGCGTGGCCGCTGCCGCAAGCGGTGGCGTGCTCGCCGCCTGGAGCCAGACGTCGTCCCTGATCTCGGGCTCCTACACGACCGGCATAGTGACCACCTCGTTCACCGACACCGGGACCAACGCCTGGACGACCAGCGTGCCGAACCTCATCCCCGGCGACTACGTCTACCGCTACCTGCGCATCGACAACACAGGCACCGTCAAGCAGGACTTCGCTCTCACCGTCGCAGGCGTGACCAACGGCACCGACAACGCCTGGGCCAGCGACCCGTCCCTACGCATCACGGTCACCCGCTGCGCGGTCGCTTGGACCCAGGCGACGAACTCCTGCGGCAACTCGCCGGCCACCGTCATCACGACACGGCCGGTCAGCACCGCCAGCGGCAGCTTCCCGGTGCAGACCGACGTGGCCCCGTCCGGGGCGATGTACCTGCAGGTCAAGCTGGAACTGGACGCCAACGCCCCGAACAGCGTCCAGGGGCGCAGCGGGAAGGTCCAGCTCACCGAGACCGGGACGCAGCAGGCAGGAACCCAGCGATGACTCGGAAGAGATGACTCGGAAGAGATGACTCGGAAGAAAGGTGACACGTGGTGCGGTGCGACTCAGCGTCCGAACACACGCTCCAGCACCTGCGCGACCCCGTCGTCGTCGTTGGACGCCGTGACCTCGTCCGCGACACCGAGAACCTCGGGGTGGGCGTTGGCCACGGCCACGGCTCGGCCCGCCCACTCGAGCATGGGCAGGTCGTTGGGCATGTCACCGAAGGCCAGCACGTCCGCAGCGGCCACCTCTGACTCCGCGCACAGCGCCGCCAGCGCGGAGGCCTTGCTCACACCTGCACCGCTCACCTCCAGCAGCGTGTCGCCCGAATACGTCACGACGGCATCCGCTCCGGCGATGGTCACTACGCGCTCGTGAATCTCCGCCGGGTGGCGCCCGGGCGACTTGACAAGCAACTTCGCCACCGGCTCCGCGATGAGTTGCTCGACCTCGGCGATGAGACGGTCCGGCGCCGGCCAACCCGGCACGTAGCCGGGCTCGTGGCCGAACGTCAGCCCGTTTTCGACGGCGAACTGCACCCCCGGCAGCGCCTCGCGCAGCGCGGTGACGAGCCTGGCGGCGGCATCGGGCAGCAACGGGTGCTGACGGACCAGCCGTCCGCTGCCCAAGTCGTAGACCATCGCGCCGTTCGCGCAGACCGCCAGGCCGCTGGCCCCGGTTTGGGCGGCGACGGGGGCCATCCACCGGGGTGGGCGGCCCGTGACGAACACGACGAGGGCACCATGCGCCTCAGCCCGACGCAGCGCCGCGCGGCTGCGTAGCGAGATCGTTCCGTCGGTGCGGACAAGAGTCCCATCCAGGTCGCTCGCCACCACCCGTGGGAGTCGTCCGGCGGGTGTCATGGTCCTGGCTGATGTCATGGTCGGGGCGTGAGCACCTCGCTGCCGCCCAGCCAGGGCCGCAACACGGGGGGTAGGACCACCGATCCGTCCGCCTGCTGGAAGTTCTCCAGGATGGCGACGATGACCCGCGGCATCGCAACGAGCGTGCCGTTGAGCGTCGCCGCGGGCCGGGGCCGTCCGTCCTCGCCGCGAAACCTGATGCCGAGCCGGCGGGCCTGGAAGTCGGTGCAGTTCGAGGTCGAGGTGACCTCCCGGTAGCGGCCCTGCGTGGGAATCCAGGCCTCGCAGTCGAACTTGCGGGCGGCCGAGGCGCCGAGATCGCCGGCCGCTACGTCAATGACCCGGTAGGGCAGGCCGAGCGCGCCGAGGAACTGCTCCTCCCAGGCCAGCAGTCGCTGATGCTCGTCGGCCGCGTCCTCGAGGGTCGTGAACGAGAACATCTCCAGCTTGTCGAACTGGTGGACACGGATGATGCCGCGGGTGTCCTTGCCGTAGGAACCGGCTTCCCGACGAAAGCAGGTCGAAAAGCCGGCGTAGCGCAACGGGAGGTCGGCGCCGTCGAGCACCTCGCCCATGTGGTAAGCCGCGAGCGGGACCTCGCTGGTTCCCACGAGATAGAGGTCGTCCACCGCATAGACGTTTTCCGCTGCCTGTCCGAGGAATCCGGTGCCTTCCATCGCCTCTGGCCGCACGAGCACCGGGGGGATGACCGGGCGGAAGCCGGCCGCGAGAGCCTGCTCGAGGGCCACGTTGAGCAGGGCGAACTGAAGCATCGCGCCTGGGCCGGTGAGGTAGTAGAAGCGGGCGCCGCTGACCTTGGCCGCCCGATCGACGTCGATCGCGCCCAGCAGGGCCCCCAGTTCGACGTGATCGCGAACCTCCGTCTCGAAGGCAGGGATCGTGCCGACCTCGCGCACGACGATGTAGTCATCCTCGCCACCGGGCGGGGCGCCCTCGACGACGTTGGAGACGGCCAGGTGCGCCTGGCGCAAGGCCTCCTCGGTGGCTGTCTCCACGGCCTCTGCGGCCTTGACGTCGCCGGCCAGGTCGCGGGCGCGGTTGAGCAGCTCGCGCCGCTCCTCGGCTGCAGCCTTCTGGACGCGCTTGCCGAGCGCCTTCTGCTCGGCGCGCAACGCGTCGGCTTCGCCGATCGCCCCGCGGCGCGCGGCGTCGGCCGCGAGGAGGGCGTCGACGAGCCCGGGGCTCTCCCCCCGGGACCGCTGTGAGTCGCGTACCCGGTCCGGGTCCTCCCGCAACAGCCGCAGGTCGATCACACCCTCGGAGCCTACCGGCGTCCGGAGCGGCGCCCGGAGCGAGCAGCCGACCGCGACGCCGATCCCCACGGGCCCAAGGGCGCCCCCTCATCCGCCCCGGTGGCCTCGCCTGCCGGCAGCCCCCTGCACCGGCCGGGCCACCCCCCTCACCCGCCCATTAGTGTCGCGGTCATGGACCGGGACACCGCTCGCAAGCTGCTCGATGCGGTGGCGAGCGGCGTGGTGTCCGCGGGAGAGGCTCTCGACCGGCTGACGGTCGCGCCGTTCACCCGGGGGGAGGGCGACCCGCCGCACGCCGACCCGGGCTACCGGGATCTGGGATTCGCCCGCGCGGACACGCACCGGGCGTTGCGCACGGGCGACCCCGAGGTGGTCTTCGCTGCGGGCAAGGCGCCGGCCCAGGTGCTGGGCATCGTGGCCGCACTCCGTGCTGCCGAGCCGGACCGTGCCGCGCTCGTCACCCGGGCCGATGACCGGGTGGCAGCCGAGGTGACGGCGGCTCATCCCTACGCGCACGCTGACGGCGGCACCATCGCGATCGGACCCCTGCCCGAGCCCCGGGGCCGGATCGCGGTCATCACAGCAGGAACTTCGGATGCGCCGGTCGCCGCGGAGGCGGCCCTGACAGCGCGCGCGTTCGGTGCTGCCGTCGTCCAGATCACCGATGTCGGTGTCGCCGGGCTGCATCGCCTGCTCGACGTCCTTCCCACGCTCGACTCGGCCCAATGTCTCGTGGTGGTCGCGGGGATGGAGGGCGCTCTGCCGAGCGTTGTCGGCGGTCTCGTCGGCACGCCCGTGGTTGCGGTACCGACCAGCGTCGGCTACGGGGCGTCCTTCGGCGGCGTGGCCGCTCTGCTCGGGATGCTCACGTCCTGCGCTCCCGGGGTGGCCGTGTTCAACATCGACAACGGCTTTGGTGCCGGCGTGTTCGCAGCGCGTGTCGCACGCGGCCGGGCAGCTGACGCGACCGGGGCGACGGGGTGACCGCTCGCCCGGAACCGGACAGCGCCAAGGTCGGCTGGCTGGATCTGAGCTGCGGGGTCAGCGGCGACATGCTGTTGGGGAGCCTCGTCGACGCCGGTATCGCCCTCGAGCTGCTGGCCGAGGCGGTGGGATCGCTGCGGTTGCCGGTGCGGCTGCACGCCGAGACGGTCACCCGCGCCGGCCTGCGAGCCCTTCACGTCACCGTGGTCATCACCGGGGAGGCCGGGAGCGGTCCCGCCCGGACCTGGGGGTCTGTCAGGGATCTGCTCACCGCCGCGCCGCTGAAGCCACACGTGCGCGAGGGGGCCCTGCGGACGTTCGCGGCGCTGGCAGACGCTGAGGCGAGCGTGCATGGGGTGGCGCCCGATGACGTCGGATTCCACGAGGTCGGCGGGCTCGACGCGCTCGCCGACATCGTCGGCGTGTGTGCCGGCTTCGACGCGCTCGGCCTGGCCGGCCTGACCGCATCGCGCATTGCGCTGGGCGGGGGCGCCACAGGCACGCTGGGCCTCGCCGGCGCAGCCGGCATGCCCGGCGCGGTAGGTGCGGCCGGCCCTGACAGCACGCGCGGCCAGAACCCCGCGCACGGCGCTGGCACCGCCGCCGGGACGACGGTCGCGGCGCTCGCCGCCGGCCGGCACCTAGCGCACGCGGTCCTGCCCGTCCCTGCCCCTGCTGTCCTAGCGCTACTGCGGGCGGCCGGCGCCCCAGCTGCCGGCGGCCCGGTCGACGTCGAGCTGTGCACGCCAACGGGAGCGGCGCTGGTGGCCTCCCTCGCGTCCGGATATGGCGCGTTGCCACCGGTCGTCGTCGAAGCTGTGGGTACCGGCGCCGGAAGCCGCGACCTGCCCGGGCGCCCGAACGTCGTCCGACTCGTCGTCGGCAGGGCGGAGGACAGCCCGGCTGACGCCGCGCTCGTGCTCGAAACCAACGTCGACGATCTGGACCCGCGTGCCTGGCCCAGCGTGCTCGCCGCTTTGCTGGCCGCCGGAGCCTCCGATGCCTGGATAACGCCCATCCTCATGAAGAAAGGTCGGCCGGCGCACACGCTGTCGGTCCTCACGACCCCCGATCAGGTCCCCCAGCTGCGTCGAACGGTGTACGAGCAGACGACCACGCTGGGTATCCGGGAAGTCACAGTGACCAAGCACGCCCTACGACGGGCAAGCGTGACGGTCGAGGTAGATGGTCAGGAGATCAGGGTCAAGACGGGCGAACTGCCCGACGGCTCCCGCGTCAACGCGATGCCGGAATGGGAGGACGTGGTGCGTGCGGCGCGGCTGCTGAACCGTCCGGTGAAGTCGGTTCTCGCCGCGGCGCAGGGGTGGGCTGCCGCACTGCCGCGTCGGCATCAAGACTGACCGGCCAGGAACGGGCACCGCATCACTCGCCACACCGCAGCCCGGCGCTCCGGTCCGTGCGGATGCGGGTGCTCAGCTGGGCGTAGCCGCCCGCCGGGCCGCCGGAAGTCGCCCGGCGATCGCCGGGTCGTCGAGCAGGGCCTGCAAGGCAAGGTCACCGGCGCCGACGAGGGCCGGGCGCTCCAGTTTCCCCGCCACGATCGGGACCTCCGCGGCGGCACCGACCAGCGAACGCTCCCGGATGTGCTCGGTCACCACCGCCTCGGCGAAGTCGATGAGCCGGGCGAGTAGGGCCCCGACGACGATCCGGTCCGGGTTGAGGATGTTGACGAGGGTCCCGAGCCCGATGCCCAGGTAGCGGCCGGCTCGCTGAACCGCGAGCACCGCGGCGTCGTCACCCGCCGCAGCGTCCGCAAGCAGCTGGTCGACCGCACCGGCGAGATCGGGGACGTCGGGCACGTCCCGGTCGGCCGATCGGAGCAGCCCGATCTGAGCCACCTCGGTTTCCAGGCATCCGGTGGACCCGCACCAGCAGGTGCGCCCGTGCGGGTTCACCACCAGGTGCCCTGCCTCCATCGCAAACCCGGCGCTGCCCAGATAGAGCTCGCCCTCGATGACGAGCGCGCCGCCCAGCCCCAGGTGTTCGTGCGCGAGCCATAACTGGTAGCGCGAACCCCGCCCGGACCCGTGCCGGTGTTCGGCGAGCGCGGCCAGGTCCTCGTCGTTGGCCACCAGCGGCCACGCCGTACCTGGCTGCTGCGCCAGCCCCTCGCCCAGACGCTGGGCCAGCGGGACGCCCACCCAACGCAGGGGTACGGCCCGCTGCACGAACCCGTCGTAGCGGCTCACCAGCCCGGGGACGGCCACGCCGACCCCGACGACCCGGCGGCGTGACTGCCGCAGCCGCCCGACCACCACGTCAATGATCAAATCGAGGACGGAATCCACATCGGCTCGCTGCTCGGGCGGCAGGGGCACGGCAGTGAGATCCCGTAAACTGCCTCCCAGCCCGACGTCGGCCACGAGGAACGAGTCGGCCTGCAGTTGTACGGCGAGGGCAACGGGTCCGTCGGGGTCGATGCGCACGACGTGCGACGGGCGGCCCACTCCCGCGCGCCGCCGCGGGGAGGTCTCGTCCACCTGCACGAGCCCGAGGTCTTCAAGTTCGGCCAGCAGCGTGCCCATCGCGCTGCGTGACAGCGCAAGCCGCGCCGTCAGTTCCGCCCGGCTACTCACACCCTCCTCGTGAATGAGCGCCAGCAGCTGCCCGAGTGCCCGAACCCTCCGCACGGTGCTACTGTATGTTTGTACGCTGTAGAAACAAACACCGGGTGAACAAAGTGACCCGTGACAGGCTCACGCTTCGCACCTACCTCGCCTTCGTATGCCTGGGCTGGATGCTCAACGGCTTGGGGGCCATCCTGCCCGCACTGCAGACCGACCTGGGGGTAGACCGCGCCGCGGTTGCGCGCTACCCCGCGATGTTCGGGGTCGGCCTGCTCGTGGTGGGTCTTGTCGGCGATCGCCTGGTCCTGCGGCTGGGGGCCGGCCGGCTCCTGCGCCTGGCCATGACCGGCCTGGGTGCCGGGGCGTGCCTGCTCGCGGTCACGGCCCTCCCCGCGCTCTCGCTCGCGGGGGCCGCGCTGCTCGGCGGTTCGGGAGCCCTGCTGGTCTACCTCGTGCCCGCGGTGCTGTCGGCGCACCACGGGACGCGTGCGGCCACCCCCATCTCCGAGGCCAACGCATGCGCCAGCGCGGCTGGTGTGGCGGCGCCGTTCGCCGTGGCGGCGGCGCTCGCGTTGTCGATGAACTGGAGGGTGGGGTTCCTGGCGATCCCGGTTGTGCTGCTGGCGGTCTTCCTGGCGGGGGGACGCATCAACGCGCCGCTCACCCCGCGCGCCGCGGACCCCGCCCGCACCCTCCCAGCCGATGACCCGGTCCCGACGTCCCCCGCCGCCCGCCAAGTCGGCCCGGTCGCCCGTTGGGTGGACGTGCTCCTCGTCGTATCCGTGGAGTTCTGCTTCGTCATCTGGGCCGTCAGCTACCTGCAGGACGTCGTCGGGCTCTCGGGCTCGGCGGCACCCGCCGCGGGCGCGCTGTTCGGCGTCGGCATGGCAACCGGGCGTGCGCTCGCCAGCCCCGTGCTCCGCCGGATCCCCAACCCCGACAGGGTGCTCGCATGCTCGGCCGTGCTCGCCCTCGGCGGCTTCGCTCTCTACTGGTGCGGCGGGGCGGCTGGCGGCTTGCGTGTTCCCGCGGCCCTGTCCGGGCTGCTCCTTGCCGGCCTCGGGGTCGCCCTGCTCTACCCGGTCTCCATCAGCCAGCTCGTGGCCGCCATGCCGGACCGTCCCGCTGTCGCGACCGCCCGGGCGTCCCTGGCATCAGGGCTCGCGGTCACGTTCGCGCCGCTGCTCTTGGCCGCCCTGTCCGACAGTCTCGGACTGCGCACTGCCTACCTTCTCGTGCCCGCGCTCCTGCTCGTGGTCGTCCTGCGAGCGGCCCGCCGGCCCGCCCCGCGCCTGGTGGAGGCGGACAAGCCTGCACGAAACGCGCCCGACGCCGTTGGTTAGGCTCGCCCGCAACCTGAGCAGCGGGAGGAGTCCTCGTGGCGTATCTGGTGACCGGCGGCACCGGCTTCTTGGGTAAGCGTCTCGTCGCGCGGCTCATCGAGCGCGCGAAGGCGAGCGCGAACGGCGAGGACGACGTGTACCTGCTCACGATGGGCGCCCCCTACGACGACGTTGACGCGCTGCTGGCCTGGTGGGGCCATCCCGACTGCGTGCACTTCGTGCGTGGCAACATCACCCAACCGCAGCTGGGCGTGGCCGACGAGGACGTCGACCGGCTCCGGGGCAAGATCGACCACTTCTTCCACCTCGCCGCGATCTACGACATGCGCGCTTCCGAGGAAGCAAATGTCGAGGCGAACGTGGGCGGCACCCGGCACATGCTCGCCCTCGCGAAGGACCTTCAGGCGCGCAGGCTCCATCTGACGTCCTCGGTCGCCATCGCCGGCAACTACGAGGGCTTCTTCCGCGAGGACATGTTCGACGAAGGCCAGGTCCTCCCCACGTCCTACCACCGCACCAAGTGGGAGTCCGAGCGCCTCGTGCGCACCGAGTCCGAAGTGCCCTGGCGGGTGTACCGGCCGGGCATCGTCGTCGGCGACTCCCGCACGGGCCAGATGGACAAGATCGACGGCCCGTACTACTTCTTCAAGGCGATCCAGCGCATCGGCCACTACCTGCCGGAGTGGATTCCGCTGGCCGGCCCGGAGTTGGGCTGGACGAACATCGTCCCGGTTGACTTCGTCACGTCGGCGATGGACCACATCGCCCACCAGCCCGACCTGGACAACCGGGCGTTCCACCTCACCGACCCGAAAGGCATCCGAGTCGGCGAGTCGCTGAACACCTTCGCCAAGGCCGCGCACGCGCCGCAGATGGGGCTGCGCATCGACAAGCGCATCCTGGACATGATCCCCAAAGGCGTGTTCTCGATGCTGCTGCAGATTCCTGCGTTGAAGTACGTGCGCCGGGACATCCTCGCCGACCTCGGTATCCCGGAATCGGTGCTGGACAACCTCGACCTCAAACCCCGCTTCGACACCCGCGACGCCGAGGCGGCGCTGGCCGGCAGCGGCATCAGCGTCCCGCCGCTCGATTCCTACGCCGGCCTGCTCTACGACTACTGGCAGCGCCACCTCGACCCGGATCTGTTCAAGGACCGGTCGCTGGCCGGCGCCGTCCGCGGGAAGACGGTGCTCATCACGGGCGGCTCCTCGGGCATCGGGAAGACGTCGGCCCTCAGGATTGCCGAGGCCGGCGGCATCCCGCTGCTCGTGGCCCGGACCGAGTCGAAGCTGCAGGAGGTCAAGACGGAGATTGAGGGCGCAGGGGGCGTGGCCAAGATCTATCCGACCGACCTGACCAGCCTGGAAGAGATCGACGACCTGGTCAAGCGGGTCCTCGCCGAGAATGCGAAGATCGACTTCCTGGTCAACAACGCAGGCAGGTCGATCCGCCGCGGGATCATGCACAGCCTCGACCGCTTCGACGGCTACGAGCGGACGATGCAGCTCAATTACTTCGGCACGATCAGGCTCATCATCGGCCTGATCCCGCACTGGCGGAACACCGGCGGCGGGCACGTCGTCAACGTCTCCTCGATCGGCGTGCAGACCAACCCGCCGCGCTTTTCGGCCTACGTCGCGTCGAAGGCGGCGCTGGACGGCTTCACCGACTGCGTGTCGAGCGAGCTCGTGCACCACAAGATCACATTCACGACGATCCACATGCCGCTCGTGCGGACGCCGATGATCGGTCCTACCAAGATCTATGACGCCTTCCCGGCGCTGACCCCCGACGAGGCTGCGGACCTGGTGACGACTGCCATCCGGACGAAGCCCAAGGAGATCAACACCAGGACGGGTACCTTCGGGGCGGCCATGGGCGCGCTGGCACCCAAGCTCAAAGACCAGATCCTCAACATGGCGTACAAGGTCTTCCCCGACTCGACCGCGGCGGCCACGGGCCCGAGCCCCGACCAGCCGACGCAGCCGTCGAACGAGGCCAAGGCCCTGGCGCACCTGATGAAGGGCGTCTACTGGTAGGTCGAACCCGCAGCCGCCCCGCTTCGTGTCATCGGGCATGACATCGGTGCCGAACACGCCGGCCGCCCCCTCGCGGTCCCCGGGCAGCTCCGCGCGGGCGTCGTTGTGGTCAGCCGCCTCGTGGCCGCTGCCGCTGGTGCTGGACTGGGGGCTTCGGGTCGCCCTGGCGGCCGCCCTCGGCTACAGCGGGTGGGTGCACTGGGACCTGCATGAGGTCTACGACGCCAATGCCACGTCCGTGCTGAGCCAGGGTGACCTGTTCCTCGCCCAGGCGGTCGTGGCGTGGATCGTTGCGGCGGCAGTGCTGGTGCTCGGCGGGCACCCGCTCTGGGGCCGGCTCTCTTGGCTCGCGGCCCTGGTCGTGGGTGCGGCGTCACTGGCCGCGGTGCTGATCTCGGTCTACGTGGACATCGGCCAAGTCGGCCCCATCCCCTCGATGTACGAACCGATCTGGACGACGGAGAAGGCGTGGAGCGCCGTCGCCGAAGGGGCGGCCGCGGGGCTGGCGGCAGTGCGGCTCACCCTCCCGCTGCTGCGCCGCGTGGGTCGGTAACCGCATTCC
>JADGOW010000281.1 GCA_017882765.1 Frankiaceae bacterium | reverse complement strand
CTGAACGAGCCGCTCGTCGACCGACAGCCACGGCAACATGAGGTTGAACATCAGGGCGATGCCCAAGCCGGCCACCACAAAGCGCAGCATGTTGATCGTGGATTCATTGGCGCCTTGCCGCTGCCGCTGGTAGCCGGGGTAGGGACTGTGGCCCTGCTGCTGCGGGTGGCCCTGCTGCTGACCGTAGCCCTGCTGGGGGTAACCCTGAGCGGGCTGCTGACCTGGGTAGCCCTGGCCGTAGCCCTGCCAGCCCGCCCCGCCCTGGCCGGGGTCCTGCCCGTAGCCGCCGCCGGGGCCGCCTTGTTGCGGGCCCCAGCCGGGCCCGCTCCCTGGATGCTCGCTCACGTTCTCCCCTGTCTCGGATGCATGGGATGCCCGGCCAGCCCCCCGCGCCGCCGGCGGACCTGCCTCAGCCGGCCTTGACGGTTTCGGCCGTCAGGCGGGCGGCCTCGGACGGCGTGCGCCCGACCCGGACGCCGGACTTCTCCAATGCTTCCTTCTTCGCCTGCGCGGTTCCCGAGGACCCGCTGACGATCGCACCGGCATGGCCCATCGTCTTGCCCTCCGGCGCGGTGAATCCGGCCACGTAGCCGACAACCGGCTTGGAGATGTGTGCCTCGATGTGGGCTGCAGCCCGCTCCTCGGCGTCCCCGCCGATCTCGCCGATCAGGATGATCGCTTTGGTCTCGGGGTCCGCCTCGAAAGCATCCAGGCAGTCGATGTGAGTCGTGCCGATCAGGGGGTCGCCCCCGATGCCCACGGCAGAGGAAAAGCCCAGGTCACGCAGCTCGTAAATCATTTGGTAGGTCAGCGTGCCACTCTTGCTCACCAGGCCGATCGGGCCGGGACCAGTGATGTCGGCCGGTGTGATCCCGACATTGCACTTCCCGGGGCTGATCACGCCGGGGCAGTTGGGCCCGAGGATCCGCGTCCCGCCCTTCGCCTGCGAGTAGGCCCAGAACGAGGCGCTGTCGCGCACCGGGATCCCCTCGGTTATGATCACGCACAGCGGGACGCCCGCATCGATGGTCTCGTACACCGCGGCCTTGGCGAACTTGGGCGGCACGAACACGACGCAGACATCGGCGCCGGTCTCGGCCACGCCGTCGGCCACCGAGCCGAAGACGGGGATGCCGTCCATCGTCTGGCCGGCCTTCCCGGGCGTGACCCCACCGACAATATTGCTGCCCGCCGCGACCATCCGCCGGGTGTGCTTCGTGCCCTCCGCACCGGTCATTCCCTGGACGAGCACCCGGCTCGTCTCGTCAACAAAGATCGACATCCTTACGCTCCCCCGGGGATCGCGGCCGCGGCCAGCTCGGCCGCGCGCTTTGCCGCCTCGTCCATCGTCGGTGACATCTCGATGAGATCGTGCTCGGCCTCCACGAGGATCCTTCGGCCCTCCTCGGCGTTGTTGCCGTCGAGGCGGACGACGATCGGCTTGTCAAAGCGCTCGCCCTGTGCGTGCAGCATCTCCATCGCGGAGACGATGCCGGCGGCGACCGCGTCACAGGCCGTGATGCCGCCGAAGACGTTGACGAGCACGGATCGCACGCTCGGGTCGGACAAGACGATGTGCAACCCGTCGGCCATCACCTGAGCGGACGCGCCGCCGCCAATGTCGAGGAAGTTCGCCGGGCGGATGCCGCCGAACGCCTCGCCGGCGCCGGCCACCACGTCCAGGGTCGACATGACCAGCCCCGCACCATTGCCGATGACGCCGACCTCGCCTTCGAGCTTGACGTAGTTGAGATGCTTCTCCCGCGCGGAACGCTCCAGCGGGTCGGCTGCGGCAACGTCGACGAACTGGGCATGCGCAGGGTGGCGGAACCTCGCGTTGTCGTCGAGGGTCACTTTGCCGTCGAGCGCCACCACGCGGCCCTCGGCCGTCAGGATGAGCGGGTTGACCTCCACGAGCGTGGCGTCCTCCCCGACGAGGACCTCCCAGAGCTTGCGCAGGATGTCGGTGGTCTGGTCGAGCACCGACGCGGGCAGGTTCGCCTCCTCCGCGATGTGGCGGGCGAAGGCGTCGTCGACGCCGTGCAGGACGCTCACCGGCACGCGGACCAGGGCCTCGGGCCGCTGCGCCGCGACCTCCTCGATCTCCATGCCGCCCTCCTCGGAGGCGATCAGGAGGTAGTTGCGGTTGGCCCGGTCGAGCAGGAAGGAAACGTAGTACTCCTCGGCGATGGCGCTGGCCTGCTCTACGAGCACCTTGTGGACTGTGTGGCCCTTGATGTCCATGCCGAGAATCTGGTCGGCCAGGGCGCGTGCCTCATCGGGACCGTCGGCGAGCTTGACGCCCCCTGCCTTGCCCCGGCCGCCGGTCTTCACCTGCGCTTTGACCACGACACGACCGCCCAACTCCGCTGCGATCGAGGCGGCTTCGGCCGAAGTCGTCGCGACCCGGCCGACCGGCACCGGGACGCCGTGTAGGGCGAAGAGCTCCTTCGCCTCATGCTCGAAAAGATCCACGTGATCCTGCCTGGTCGGTGGGCCGACGCAGGGTCGCGCGGCCCCACGATGAGCCTATAAGCGTTGCGTCTGCGTGCGGGCACCTTGCCGGAAGCGCGGAGATCGACCATGCCGCGGCGAGTGCCGGCGACTGCCCGGTGGCGTCGGCCGTCTAAGCCTGTGAGCTGCCGGAACACTTCCGCGACGGAGGCTTTCAGTGGTAGTCTTCGAACATGAGTTCGAGCGGTGGAGAGGCGGCTGCGGAGCTGGCGGCCCTGCTCGACACGGCGACGGCGGCGCTGACCGCGTGGGCCGCGGCCGGCCCGCAGCGGCTGTCCGCCCCCGCGCTC
>JADGOW010000280.1 GCA_017882765.1 Frankiaceae bacterium | reverse complement strand
CGTGCCGCCGTAAACCCGGGTGCCGCCGTGCAGGGCTATCCCGTTCATGATCGAGCCCATCGCGTGCTCGCGGATGCCGAAGTGCAGGGTGCGCCCGTAAGGGCCGCGGTCGTCAGCCTCGGTCGGCAGGAACGACTTCGCGCCCTTCATGGTGGTGTTGTTGCTGCCGGCGAGGTCGGCCGAGCCGCCCCACAGCTCGGGCAGCTTCGGCCCAAGTGCGTTCAGGATCTCCCCGGACGCCACCCGTGTCGCCATGCCCTTCGGGTCGGGTGGGAAGACCGGGATCGCCTTCTCCCAGCCATCCGCCAGGCGGCGTTCGATCATCCGGTCAAGGAGGTCAGCCCGCTGCGGGTTGGCCGCCCGCCACGCCGCGTAGCGCTTTTCCCATTCCCCCCGCGCCGCCCGGCCCCGGTCGATCACTGCGCGAGCGTGCAGGAGGACCTCGTCGGGGACAGAGAACGTCTCATCGGGCGGCAGACCCAGGATCTTCTTGGTCTCGGCCACCTCTTCGGCGCCCAGGGGAGCACCGTGGGCCTTTCCGGTGTTCTGGGCATGCGGAGCCGGCCACCCGATGATCGACCGGATCGAGATGATCGAGGGGCGGTCGCGCTCCTGGCGGGCGGCGCTGAGAGCAGCACGCACGGCCGCGACATCCTCAGCCCAGTCGACCTGCTGCGTGTGCCAGCCGTAGGCCTCGTACCGCTTGAGGACATCCTCGCTGAACGCGACGTCGGTGTTGCCCTCGATGGAGATGTGGTTGTTGTCGTAGAGGAGGATGAGGTTGCCCAGCCGCTGATGTCCGGCCAGCGAGGACGCCTCGCTCGACACGCCCTCCTCCATGCATCCGTCACCCGCGATGCAGTAGATGGTGTGGTCGAACACGCTCTGGCCGGCCGGCGCGTCCGGATCCAGCAGGCCACGCTCGCGCCGCGAGGCCATCGCCATGCCCACGGCGTTTCCGACCCCCTGGCCGAGCGGCCCTGTCGTGGTCTCGACACCCAGGGTGTGCCCATGCTCGGGGTGCCCCGGCGTGAGGCTGCCCCACTGCCGAAGCAGCTTGAGATCTTCGATCGTGAGGCCGTAGCCGGACAGGTACAGCTGGATGTACAGCGTGAGGCTGGAGTGCCCGGCGCTGAGCACGAACCTGTCGCGGCCCAGCCACTCCGGATCCGTCGGGTCGTGCTGCAGGAACTCTTGGAAAAGCAGATACGCGACCGGGGCCAGGCTCATCGCCGTTCCCGGGTGGCCCGAGCCGGCCGCCTGGACAGCATCCATCGCCAGCCCCCGAGCGACGTCCACAGCCCTGCGGTCGAGATCGTTCGTCCAGCCCGGCTGGGACTTCTCCTGAGGCGGCTGGGGGGCCGCGGGGGAGGATTCTTCCTGAGTGCTCACCACGGCAACGGCTCCTCTCCTCTGCGAATGGACGCTATCGCTGAGCACCGACAAGTTGCCCACCGACCCCGCCGGTTACTCGCGTCTCGGCGGGGCCGCGGGCACCCAACACGACGGCGGTGACGGCTTCAGCCGGCCGCGCGCGACGCTGCCTTCCTGCGTGATGGGGGGGAACGAGCAGGCGTGTGCCGGTAAAGGCCGTGAGGTCTGGCTTACACTCGCGGTGCGCGACGCCCGTCGCAGGGGCGACCAACCCTGCAGGCCCGCGCACCGGCCGGTTGCCGATTCGCCTGGAAGGCTCTGAGTGACGACGCTCACCTCGACCCGCTCCCGCGGTCTCGGCGCCGTCGCCCGGTCCTACCTCTCGCTCACCAAGCCGCGGATCATCGAGCTGCTGCTGGTCACCACCGTGCCCGCGATGATGCTCGCGGCGGGCGGCGTGCCCGCGCCCCAGACCGTGCTGCTCACGCTCGCGGGCGGGTCGCTGGCCGCCGGCAGCGCGAACACCATCAACTGCTACCTCGACCGCGACATCGACGTCGTCATGCGGCGGACACGGCGAAGGCCGCTCGCCCAACACCAGATCTCCCCGGCGGCCGCTCTCCGGTTCGGCATCGTCCTGGGCGCGATGGCGACCGTGCTCCTCGGTACGACGGTCAACTGGGCGTCTGCCCTGCTGGCGGATGCAGCGATCCTGTTCTACGTCTTCGTCTACACGCTCGCCCTGAAGCGGCGGACGCCGTCCAACATCGTCATCGGGGGCGCCGCGGGCTGCTTCCCCGTCCTGATCGGGTGGTCTGCGGTGACCGGCACCATCGGCTGGCCGGCGGCGATCCTGTTCCTGATCGTGTTCCTGTGGACCCCTCCGCACTTCTGGGCGCTGGCGATCCGGTTCCGCGACGACTACGCGTCCGCCGGCGTGCCGATGCTGCCGGTCGTCACCTCGGCCGAGGTGGTCGCGCGCAGGATTCTCTATTACTCGTACGCAATGGTCGCCGCCTCGTTGCTGCTCGTCCCCGTCGGGCATCCGGGCTGGCTGTACCTGGTCGCCGCCGTCGCGCTCGGCGTGGCCTTTCTTGCGGAGGCGCATCGGCTGCTGGTACGGGTCCGGCAGGGCGACAACCCGCAGCCCCTGCGCTTGTTCCGGTGGTCGACGAGCTACCTGAGCCTGCTGTTCGTGGCCCTGGCGGTGTCGACCCTGCTGCAGTGAGCGGCCGCAGTAAGCCGGCCGCTCAGACGACGAACCGGTAGCCCATGCCGGGCTCGGTGAGCAGGTGGCGCGGGCGGGCAGGGTCGGCCTCCAGCTTGCGCCGCAGCTGGGCCATATAGACCCGCAGGTAGTTGGTCTCGGTGCCGTACGGGACGTCTGGGTGCCGCCGGGATGCGCCAGATCATCGACCGGCGTGGTGGGTGCCGCG
>JADGOW010000122.1 GCA_017882765.1 Frankiaceae bacterium | reverse complement strand
ACACGCCCGCCCCGCCTGGTCCGAATCACCTGGTCGCCGCCGAGCCCGGCTGCCAGCGTGGCGCTGGTCGGGAAGGGGATCACCTTCGACTCCGGCGGCCTGTCGCTCAAGCCGCCCCAGTCCATGGAGTGGATGAAGACCGACATGGCCGGGGCGGCGGCCGTCCTGGGTGCTGTCCTGGCGGCGGCCCGGCTTGCGTTGCCCGTTGCCGTGACCGGGTGGCTGCCGCTGGCCGAGAACATGCCGTCGGGGTCGGCCACGCGCCCATCGGACGTGCTCAGGATGTACGGGGGCAAGCGCGTGGAGGTGCTCAACACCGACGCGGAGGGACGGCTTGTCCTCGGGGACGCCCTCGCCCGTGCCGCAGAGGACTCGCCGGACGTCCTCATCGACGTCGCCACCCTCACGGGCGCACAGATCGTCGCGCTCGGCAATCGGACGGCCGGGGTGATGGGCAATGACGAGGCCCTTCGCGAACGCGTCGTGGCCGCCGCCCGGGACAGCGGGGAATCGGTGTGGCCCATGCCGCTGCCTCCTGAGCTGCGCAAGGGGCTCGACTCGGCGGTGGCCGACATCGCCAACGTGCCCGGCGGCGGCAGCCGGGATGGCGGGATGCTGACCGCCGCGCACTTCCTTGCCGAGTTCGTCCCGCCCGGTCCGGCCTGGGCGCACCTGGACATCGCGGGGCCGGCCTGGAACGGCGGCGACGCCTACGGCTACACGCCGAAGGGTGGCACCGGGTTCGCGGTGCGAACCCTCGTGCGCACGGTCGAGCTCACTGCGGGCTGACCGGCCTGACGTCGGGGAGCGCGCCGGGACATTCGTCTCTGCGACCGGCCCCGGGCAGGCCGGCGCGCACCCGTACGGTGGAGCGGTGGTGACAGAACTCGGGCCTGACGGTGGGCCGGACGCCGACCTCGTGGTTCTCGGCGGTGGCAGCGGCGGGTACGCCGCCGCCCTGCGCGCATCGGAGCTGGGCATGCGCGTGGTCCTGGTCGAACGGGACAAGGTCGGCGGCACCTGCCTGCACCGGGGCTGCATCCCGACGAAGGCGCTGCTGCACACGGCAGAGGTCGCTGAACAAGTGCGGGAAGCCGGCAAAGTCGGTGTGCAGGCCGCCTTCGAGGCCGTCGACATGAAGGCGGCCAACGCCTACAAGGACGGCGTCGTGACGCGGCTGTTCAAAGGCCTGACCGGGCTGGTCAACTCGCGCGGCATCGAAGTGGTGGCAGGTGAGGGCCGGCTGGTCTCCCCGACGGCGCTGCAGGTGGGTGATCGTCGCATCGAGGGCCGGCATGTCCTGCTCGCCACGGGCTCCGAGGCGAAGTCCCTGCCCGGGCTCGATGTCGACCATGAACGCGTCATCACCAGTGACGACGCGCTGCGGATGGACCGGATCCCTGCCAGCGTCGTGATCATTGGTGCCGGCGCGATCGGGTGCGAGTTCGCCTCGGTGTGGAAGGCCTTCGGCGCGGAAGTGACGCTGGTCGAGGCGCTGCCCCATCTCGTCCCGATGGAGGACGAGTCATCGTCCAAACTGCTGGAGCGCGCCTTCCGGCGCCGCGGCATCGGCTTCGAGCTCGGGGCCCGGCTGGCCGGGGTCAGGGTCACCGACGCTGGCGCAACGGTGACCCTGGAGACCGGCAAGACCATCGACGCCGAGGTTGTCCTCGTGGCCGTCGGGCGCGCGCCCGTGTCGGCGGGGCTCGGCTACGAGGCCCAAGGGGTCGAGATGGACCGCGGGTTCGTCACCGTGGACGAGCTCTGCCGCACGAACGTGGCGACGATCAGCGCGCTGGGCGACCTGGTGCCGACCCCCCAGCTTGCGCACGTCGGTTTCGGCGAGGGCATCCTCGTCGCGGAGCGACTTGCGAGCCTGAACCCAGCCCCCATCGACTACGACCGGGTCCCCCAGGTCACCTACTCGCATCCGGAAGTGGCCTCGGTCGGCATCACCGCTGCCGAGGCGAAGCAGCGCGGTCATGACGTCGCGACGGCGACCTATGACCTGGCCGGCAACGGCAAGGCCCTGATCCTGCGCACAGCCGGCGCCGTCACGGTCGTTGCGGACCGGGAAGGTCCGGTGCTTGGTGTGCACATGGTCGGGGAACGGGTGAGTGAGCTGGCCGCTGAGGCTCAGCTGATCACAAACTGGGAAGCCCTGCCCGGGGAGGTGGCGCAGCTGATCCATCCCCACCCGACGATGTCCGAAGCTGTCGGCGAGGCCCATCTGGCCCTCGCCGGCAAGCCCCTTCACTCCCACGGCTGACCCCCCGGAAACCAGCTCGGGACCCGGCGAGCGGACACAGGCGACCCACGGAAGGAGCACCGACTATGTCCGTCTCGGTGACGATGCCCCGCCTCGGCGAGAGCGTCTCGGAGGGCACCGTCACGCGGTGGCTGAAGAAGGAAGGCGAGCGGGTCGAAGCCGACGAGCCGCTCCTTGAGGTCAGTACCGACAAGGTGGACACAGAGATCCCCGCCCCCTCGGCCGGGGTCATCGTCGCCATAAGGGTCAGTGAAGACGTCACCGTCGACGTGGGCACGGAACTCGCGGTGATCGACGAGACGGGGGCAGGCGCGGCCGCAGGCGGCGGGACGCAGGCAGGACCCGAGCAGTCGGGAGCCGAGGCGCCCGCCACGGAAGCGCCCGCCGCGGAGGCGCCCGCCGGCGAGGAGCCACCCGGCGACGCTGACGCCGGCCAGCAGATCGCCCTCGGCCCGGTGCAGGGCGACGGCCATGCACCGGCGTACGTGACCCCGCTTGTCCGCAAGCTGGCGGCCGAGCGCGGCGTTGACCTGGCGCGGCTGCGCGGGACGGGGGTGGGTGGCCGCATCCGCAAGCAGGACGTGTTGGACGCCGCTCGTTCGAGCGCGGCTACCAGCACGACGCCCGCCTCCGAAACGAGCCGGGCCACCAGCCCCGCCGCCAGCACGACAACGGCGCCCACGGCCGCCCCGCCGACCGCGCCCGCTGCGCCAGCAGCGCCAACAGCCCCCGCTCCAGCCGCAGCACCGGCGGCGACCGAGCAGCCCGTCCCCGCCGCGGGACTGTCCCCGGCCCTGGGCCGCACCGAGCGCATGTCCCGGCTGCGCGGTCTCATCGCCCGGCGGATGGTCGAGTCGCTGCAGGTCAGCGCCCAGTTGACCACAGTCGTCGAGGCCGACCTCACGGGGATCGCCCGCCTGCGAGACCGCGCGCAGGATGCCTTCGCCGCTCGCGAGGGGGTGCGCCTGTCGTTCCTGCCCTTCTTCGCCGTTGCGGTCGTCGAAGCGCTCAAGGTCCACCCGATGCTCAACTCCAGCGTCGACCTGGACGCCGGGACGATCACCTACCACGACGAGGTCCGGTTAGGCATCGCAGTGGACACTCCGCGAGGCCTGCTCGCTCCCGTGATCCACAATGCGGGCGATCTGAACCTGCCCGGAATGGCACGAAGAATCGCCGACCTCGCGGAGCGGACTCGGGGCAACGCCGTAACCCCCGACGAGCTCGGCGGCGGCACCTTCACCTTGACCAATACCGGCAGCCGCGGCGCGCTGTTCGACACCCCCATCATCAACCAGCCGCAAGTGGGGATCCTGGGGACCGGGGCGCTGATCAAGCGCCCCGCGGTGGTTGACACCCCCGAGTACGGCGAGATCGTCGCCGTTCGCTCGCTGCTGTACTTGGCCTTGACCTACGACCATCGTGTCGTCGACGGGGCGGATGCCGCGCGATTCCTGGCAGACGTCAAGAAGCGCCTTGAAGGCGCAGCGTTCGCACCCGACCTCGGGCTCTGACCCCCGCGTCGAGGCCCGCCCAGGCTGGGGCCGGTCACGCAGGCGGTAAGCCACGCATCCCGATCAGGGTCGCTGCCACCGCCCCGACCCCGCCAGTGTCGCACCGCAAGTAGCGATCAGTTGGCGCAAGATCACTGGTTGCGGTGCGTGCCGCCGGAGTTTCGGACGGCCCATGCGGCGTGTCGCACCGGGTACGGCGATCTTGGATGCGGAGATCGCTATCTGTGGTGGTGTCCGGGTGCGGCTCTTCGGCTGCTCACCGTGTGCGTCCGCTCTCCTCGGTACGAGACGGCAGGCACCAGCACGCCCTCAAGTGGCCGAGAGCGCGCCCCAAGTCGTGTGTTGGTACCCGCGCGGGCAGGATGGCAGCATGAAAGTGATCGTCACTGGTGCGTCCGGTCTGCTCGGGTCAGCGCTGGTGCCCGTGTTGCGCCAAGCGGGGCATGAAGTCGTGACCCTTGTGCGCCGCAGTCCCACCTCCCCGCACGAGGCGCGCTGGGACCCGGCCGCCGGCACGCTGGACGTCGACGCACTCGCGGGCGCCGGCGCAGCGGTACACCTGGCCGGGGCGGGCATCGGCGACAAGCGCTGGAGCACGGAGTACCGGCAGCTGATCCGGGAAAGTCGCGTCACGGGCACGACCCTGCTCGCCCGAACCCTTGCCGGCCTGCAGCCACCTCCCCGAGTACTGCTGAGCGCGAGCGGCGTGGGGTACTACGGCGACACGGGCGAGAACGCCGTGGACGAGACCGGCCCTCCTGGTACCGGGTTCCTTCCCGAAGTCTGCGCGGAGTGGGAAGCAGCCACGACCCCGGCCGCCGAAGCCGGCATCCGGGTATGCCGGATGCGCTCCGGCATCGTCCTCAGTCGCTCCGGCGGTGCGCTGCGCCGCCAGCTGCTGCCCTACCGGCTCGGGCTGGGGGGTCCGCTGGGCAGCGGCCGGCAGTGGATGAGCTGGATCGAGGTCACTGACGAGATCGCCGCGATGGTCTTCCTGCTCACCGCGGCGAACGTGACCGGCCCGGTCAACCTCACCGCCCCGGCCCCGGTCCGCCAGCGGGACTTCGCCAAGAGCTTGGGACGGGCCCTGTCGCGGCCCGCGGTCCTGCCCGCGCCGCGGCTGGGCCTTCGACTGCTGCTCGGGGGAATCACCGACGACCTGCTGGGCAGCCAGCGCGTGATCCCCCGTCGCCTGCTCGATGCCGGCTTCGCCTTCCGCTCCCCTGACCTGCCCGCCGCGCTGGCAGCGGCCCTCCGCGCCTGAGCCGGCCACTCACGTCCCGCGGGCCGCGTCGACCGCCAGCACGCGCCATCCGGCCAGGGTGTGCACGAGCGTGACGTCGTGCACGGCCCGGCCCCGCCCGGACGCCCGCTTGAGCACCCGGCCACCGGCGTCGACGAACTGGTAGGGCGGCAACGTGTCGGTCACGCGGATGACAGCCTGGGTCGGCTCGACGGACACGACCATCACGCCCTCGATGCGCGGCGACAGATCCTGGGCGTAGGCAGAGCGGGCACGCATGGCGTCGAAGGCCTTTTGGTCCTCGACGTGGGCCGGGCCATCGGCGACGTCCACCTCGGCCAGTTGGTCCCGGGCGCCCCGCGTGAAGGCCTGGGCGCGCGCCTGGTCGAGCCCGGCCACGATGGCCCGCCACGCGGCGGCGTCGTCGCCGGGGCCGCCCGAACGTGACTCAGGCGGGCCGGCCTCGGCGGCCGGGGTCTGCTCCGGCGCGCCCAGCGCCACCGGGCTCTGCGGCCCCGGGCCCGTTGGCTGTCCCGGGACGATGACCCACGCAATCAGCGCCGCGAGCGCGACAAGCCCGAGGACGGCGGCGGTCAACGTGGGGATTCGCGGCAGCCGGCCCCACCGGGGCAACGGGTTGGCCACCGGCGTTCTCGGGCGGGCGGCCCGGGGTGCGTCGGCGCTACTCGCGTCGCCATCCGGCCCTTGCCGCGCCGAGGTGCGCGCGGCCGGCAGGGCTGGCAGCTCCCCTACCGGCGCGTCCTGCTCCCCGCCCCGCAGCGCCAGCGCGGCCGCGGGCCCGCACCGGCCCAGTGCCACGGCGATCCGGGCTGCCGGCGGACGCAGACTCAACTCGTCCGCGACCGCCGGTGCGAGCGCGGCAGCCACTGCGCCGGCCAGTTGCGGGACGGGGCCCTCTCCGGGCGGGGCGGGCGGCCCCAACGCGGCGAGCAGGAGGCCTGCCAGCTCACCCACGTCCGATGCGGGCAACCCTGCCGCGCCCAGGACACCCGAGATGCCCGCCCCGGTGAGCAGGGGCCGCCCGCCCGGCTCGATCAGGATGTCCTCCGGCCGCACCCGCCCATGCGTGTGGCCGGCTTCGTGGACGGCGGCAAGTGCCTGGAACATGGGGACCCCGACGGTAATGACCTCACCCGGGCCGAGCGCGGCGCGCCGGGACAGGAGCCGGGCCAGGCTCGTGGCGCCGGGGACCGCGTCGCGGACCACGGCGATCCCGTCGACCGTAGGCGCGGCATCGCGAACCGGGACCAGATGCGGGTGCGCAACCCCGATCAGTTCCCGAGCTTCCAGCAGGGCCCGGTCTCTAACCTTCCCGTCGACGGGCAACCGGAGCATCCGCACGACGACGGGAGCCCCCGACCGGTCCCGGCCGTGCCAGTTGTTGCCGGTGCCGGCGTCTTGCAGCCGGTGCTCCACGACGACGCCAGGCACGGGCTGGGTGGGGTCGCCTGCGATCCGGGCCATGCCCGAACCGTAGGAGGGGCAGAGCACGACCGTCGGGGTCCGCGGGCAAGCTGTGGATAGCGCCATGCTCGGAAGCCTGCGGCTGCCGGTAGCGTCGTGCTGTGAGCCCCACAGGCGCCGTCCCTGCCCGCCGCAAGCCGGCGGCAGAGCCCCGGCCCGGCCGGCCTTGAACATCCTCGCGACGAGCGCGGGCTTTCAGCCTGATGGCCGCTACGGACTGCAGGTCGGCCCGGTCGTCCGGCACGCCATCGCCCTGTCCGAAGCCTCGCGACCGCGGCTGTGCCTGATGCACACCGCGACTGGTGACGATGCCGCCCGCTACGCGCTCGCGTACGCGGCCCTCGCGCGCGACTGCCCGCAGGTGCAGGTCAGCCACCTTCAGCTGTTCCCGATGCCCAACGTCGCCGACCCGCGGGCGCACCTGCTGAGCCAGGACGTCGTGTGGGTGGGCGGCGGGAGTGTCGTGAACCTGCTCGCGGTGTGGCGGGCCCACGGCCTCGCCGAGGTGTTCCGGGAAGCGTGGGAACAAGGCGTTGTCCTCGCGGGCGGCAGCGCCGGCTCCCTGTGCTGGCACGTCGGCGGCACGACCGACTCGTTCGGCCCGGATCTACGGCCCGTCACCGACGGCCTGGCTCTGCTGCCGTTCAGCAATTGTCCCCACTACGACTCGGAGGGTCAGCGCCGGCCGCTCTACCGCGAGCTCGTTGGGAGTGGGGCGCTGCCCGCCGGCTGGGCAAGTGACGACGGGGTGGGGCTGCATTTTCGTGGCGCGCAGTTCGCGGGTGCGGTCAGCGACCGCGCCGACGCGTACGCCTGGCGGGTGGACAGCGACGCCGACGGCGCCGTGCGCGAGACGCGCGTCGAGCCACGTCGCCTCGATGAGGGGTAAGCACATGGCCCGATCGGGGGGTTGCCGCTAGGTGCCCGCCGACGGTGGACTGGCTGTCGCTTCTCAGGGAGGTTCCCCATGGCAGACCCCGGGTTCGTCCAGATCATCGAGTACCAGACCTCGCGGTACGACGAGATACGCGCGCTCGTCGACAAGTACCGTGATCAGCTGAATCAGGGCACGGCGCGCCGGGTGGTCTCGTGCGCCGACCGCGACCGCCCCGGCGTCTACTTCACCGTGGCCGAGTTCGACTCCTACGAGTCGGCGATGGAGAACTCGAACCGGCCCGAGACCCACGAGTTCGCCCAGCAGATGGCCGCGCTGGGCGACGGCCCCGCGACGTTTCGCAACCTGGACGTCACGGCCGTGGAGCGCCTCGGCGCGTAGCGGGCCGCTGGCCGGCGGCGCAGACGCGCCTCTGATCGACGTACGCTCGACGTGTGGACGTCGAGCACCTTGGCCTCCTGTCCTACGAGGAGGCGTGGGCTCTGCAGCGGGAACTCGCCGCGCGGCGGCTGGCCGGCGAGATCCCGGACACGCTGCTGCTGCTTGAGCACCCGAGCGTCTACACGGCCGGCCGGCGGACCGAGCGTGGCGAGCGCCCGGTGGACGGGACGCCGGTGCTCGACGTCGACCGCGGCGGAAAGATCACTTGGCACGGCCCCGGGCAACTCGTGGGCTACCCGATCGTGGCGCTGCCCGACCCCCTTGATGTGGTCGGTCATGTCCGCCGGATCGAGGCGGCTCTCATCGACGCCAGCGCGGAGCTGGGCGTTGCGACGACGCGGGTCCGCGGCCGGTCCGGCGTGTGGACCAATGACGGGCGACGGAAGGTCGCGGCCATCGGCATCAGGGTGAGCCGGGGCGTCACCCAGCATGGTTTCGCCCTCAACTGTGACGCCGACCTGACCGCCTTCGATCGCATCGTCCCGTGCGGAATCGTGGACGCAACCGTCACCAGCCTGAGCCGCGAGCTCGCCCGCAGGGTCACCGTCGCCGACGCCTCCCCCGCCGTCGAGCGGTGCATGGTGGCGGCGCTGGCCAGCGGGCTCGTCGCCGGGATGGAGCCGGTCGGTGGCTGAGGGAGCTCAGGGAGCTGAGGGAGCTCAGGGAGCTGCGGGAGCTGAGGGACGGGTCGCCCCCGAGGGCCGGCGGTTGTTGCGGGTGGAGGCCCGCAACGCCGGCACACCGGTCGAGCGCAAGCCGCCCTGGATCAAGATTCGCGCTCGCTTCGGCCCCGAATACCGCCAGCTCAAAGACCTCGTCCACCGAGGGGGACTGCACACCGTCTGCGAGGAGGCCGGCTGCCCCAATATCTACGAATGCTGGGAGGATCGCGAGGCGACGTTCCTGCTCGGCGGCCAGGCCTGCACGCGCCGGTGCGACTTCTGCCAGATCGACACGGGCCGCCCGGAGCCGCTGGACCTCGGCGAACCGCAGCGGGTCGCCGACTCGGTCGCGCGAATGGGCCTGCGATACGCGACGGTAACCGGAGTGGCCCGTGACGATCTGCCCGACCAAGGAGCCTGGCTGTACGCCGAGACGGTGCGCCGGATTCATTCCTCGGTGCCGGGATGCGGGGTCGAAGTGCTGATCCCCGACTTTTCCGGGGTGCCGCAGCTGCTCCAGACGATCTTCGAGACTCGGCCCGAGGTGCTCGCCCACAACATCGAGACGGTGCCGCGGATCTTTCGTCGCATCCGGCCGGCATTTCGCTATGACCGGTCGCTGGACGTGCTGCGGCAGGCCGCCTCGGCCGGCCTGGTGACCAAGTCGAACCTCATCTTGGGCCTCGGCGAGGCCCGGGACGAGGTGAGTGCCAGTCTCGGCGACCTGCGCGCCGCCGGGTGCGAGTTGGTGACGCTGACCCAGTACCTGCGCCCGAGTGTGCGACACCACCCCGTCGTGCGGTTCGTGCCCCCCGAAGAGTTCGACGAGCTGCGCGAGGAGGCAAGTGGCCTGGGTTTCCTCGGGGTGCTCAGCGGGCCGCTGGTGCGTTCGTCCTACCGCGCCGGTCGCCTGTACGCCAGTGCCATGTCGGCCCGGGTCGGCTAG
>JADGOW010000279.1 GCA_017882765.1 Frankiaceae bacterium | reverse complement strand
GTCCGCCTCCGGCACCGGCCAACAGCCGTACGCCGAATAGCAGACCCTGGCTACGACACGGGCGGGGGCCGAACCTCCCGCCCGTGTCGACTGTCTTGCTTAGTGTCGCAGTCGCTGTTACGATCACTGTCATGGATCAGGCCATGACGCTCGCGGAACTTGCCGAAGCAGCCGCCGAACTGCTCGGCGGTGACGGCGACGGCTCGGTGCGTCCGACCCAGCGCACGCTGCGGTACTACGCGGCGCAGCGCCTGCTCGATCCGCCCCTGGAACTGCGCGGCCCGCACTCGGCCTACTACGGCCGCCGGCATCTCCTGCAGGTGGTTGTGATCAAGAAGCTGCAGGCCCGGGGTCGCACGTTGAATGAGATCCGGGCGATGCTGACGGGCGCCACCGATGAGAGCCTGCGAGAACTGGCAGGTGTGGTGGCGGCCAGCGGGCCAGCGGAGCGAGCCGACCCGAGCTGGACCGCACCGTTCGCCGCCGCGGCAGGGGGGCTGGCGGGCCCCGCCGAGGCACCGCCCGCACCGCTGCCGCGCGCGGAGGCCTTCTGGCGCGTTCGACCTGACCCGGCCAGGCAGCCCCCCACCCCGTCCCCCGGCGGCCCCCACGGCACCAGCCCCGCCGGACCGCTGCTCACCGGTGTCCCCGTCGGGCCTGTTGTCATCCTGCTGCCGGCAGCCCGCCCCCTCGACGAGGCGGACGCGGCGGCCGTCGCCGACGCCGCCCAACCCCTTCTCGCCGCCCTTGCCGGCCGGGGCCTGCTCGCACCCGCCACCAACCCTGCAAGACAGAGGAGCACCCCATGACCACGCTGCAGTGCCTGCCCCTGGCCCCCGAGCCCGCCCCGGCCGACGACCTCCCGGGCACCGGGGTGCTGCGGGCAGGCGCACGGGTCCTGCCGCTGCGCGCTGTCGACGTTGACGCGGTCGTGGTCGGTTTGGCCGCAACGACGCGCGTCAGACAACGCTTCGCCAACCCCGCCGACGCGCCCATCGAAGTCACCTACATCTTCCCGCTTCCCGGCCGGGCGGCGGTGACGTCGTTCACCGCGATCCTCGGAGGACGGCGGATCACCGGGCTTCTCAAGGAGCGCGAGGCGGCTCGCGAGGCCTATGACCTCGCCGTGGCCTCCGGCCAGCGGGCCGCCATCGCCGAGGAAGACCGGCCGGAGGTGTTCAGCACGCGCGTCGGCAACCTGATGCCCGGCGAGGACGCCGTGGTCGAGCTGGAACTCACCGGGCCGGTTGCCGTGGAAGCCGGCGAAGCCACCTACCGCTTTCCGCTCGTTGTCGCCGAGCGGTATACGGCTGGGACGGAACTTCGCGGAGAGCAGGCGGGGCTGGGTGTGGGGCGCGACACCGATGCGGTCCCCGACGCCAGCCGGGTGACGCCGCCCCGTTACGAGCACGCCGACGAGCGCCCCGACCTCGACATTGCGGTGCGCCTCGATGCGGCCGGGCTGCGCATCTCGAACCTGCGTTCCACGCTGCATGCGGCATCCGTCGAGGGGACCGGCGAAACGGTTCGGCTGGGACTGACCGCGGGCCAGCGGCTGGACCGGGACCTACTGGTGCGCTGGGACGTTGCCGGGGACCGGCTGGAGACCTCCGCCGTGGTCGTGCCGGACGCCGACGAGCCCGACAGCGGCACCTGGTCGGTGACGATCGTCGCACCCTTGCCGCCGGGCACGGCTGGCCGAGCGCCCCGGGATGTGGTCGTCCTGCTGGACCGGTCCGGGTCGATGGAGGGGTGGAAGATCGTGGCAGCCCGGCGCGCGGCCGCCCGGATCGTCGATTCGCTGGACCGCGACGACTGCTTCCAGGTTCTCGGCTTCGACCACGTCATCGAGCACCCGAGCGGGCACGACGCGCTGATGCCCGCGACCGACCGCAACCGATTCGCGGCGGTCAGCTGGCTGTCCAGCCTGGCGGCCCGGGGCGGGACGGAGATGGCTGAGCCGCTGCGGCAGGCTGCGACGCTGCTGGCGGGTTCGGGTGCCGACACAACTCCGGACGAACCCCGCCAGCGCACTCTCGTACTGGTCACCGACGGGCAGATCAGCGGAGAGGACCACGTACTCGCCACCATCGCCCCCCTGCTGTCGCGGACTCGCGTGCTCGCGGTCGGGATCGACCGGGCAGTCAACGCCGGCTTCCTTGACCGGCTCGCCACCGCCGGCCGAGGCCAGTGGGAGCTCGTCGAAAGTGAGGACCGGCTCGACGACGTCCTGGCGCGCATCACCCGCTCGGTCACGGAGCCGGTGTTCACCGACCTCCAGGTGACAGGCTCGGGGATGGAGGTCGAGGCGGGGACGGTGGCGCCGCGGCTGGTTCCCGACGCTCACCAGGGCGCGCCCTGCGTGCTGTCCGGGCGATATCGACTGAGCCCGGGCTCCACCCCCGCACGGGCCAGACTGCGGGTCACCGGCCGCCCATCAAGAGAGCCGACATCTCCGCTCGACGTCACGGTGAAGCCCCGCGTCGAGCAGACCCCGGCGGTCCGGGCGATCTGGGCGCGGGCCCGCATCCGCGACCTGGAGGACACCTACGCCACCGCCACTGGGCGCCTGGACGAGCTTGCGGCCCAGATCGTGGCCACGTCCCTGCGCTTCGGCGTGCTCAGCCGTTTCACGGCCTTCGTGGCGGTGGACGAGGAACAGACCGGGGCCGAGCAGATGGCGCCCGTCGCCCAGCCCGTGGAACGGGTCTCCGGCTGGTTGGCGGTGGCCTACAGCGCGCCCGCGCCCCCCGGGGGCACGGGGGCGATGTCGGCGCTGGCAGGCATTGCAGGCATGGCCCCGCCGGCACCAACAGCAGCAGCAGCGGCG
>JADGOW010000121.1 GCA_017882765.1 Frankiaceae bacterium | reverse complement strand
GGTGGCGATCTTCGCGGTGAACACCGCGATGATCCTGTTCGGGCTGTTGATGGAACGCCAGCAACGGCCGGGCCGGGCCGACTGGAGTGCCTTCTGCTTTGGGTCGCTCGTCGGAGTAGTCCCGTGGGCGCTCATCGCGGTCTACGTCGCCCAGCCACCGCAGGTCCCAGGCTTCGTCTACGTGATCACGGTGGTCCAGTTCGTGCTCTTCTTCTGCTTCGCCGTGAACATGGCGCTGCAGTACGCGCAGGTCGGTCGCTGGCGTGAATACGTGCACGGCGAGGTCGTGTACATCGGGCTGAGCCTGACCGCCAAGTCGCTGCTCGCGTGGTTGATCTTCGCTAACGTCCTGCGTACCTGACGCTCGGCATCTGCACCCGGTCGACCCATCTGCCCTCGGTCAGCAAGCACGGCCTTCCGCGCAACACCCAGCGATGACGCGCTACGCCCGGAGCATCTACGCCCGGAGCATCTCGAAACGTCGCAGCGACTCCCGGCGTTCGGCGCGGTGGTCGACGATCGGGGTGGGGTAGCCGCGGGGTGGTCCGCCGTCGAGCGTCCAGGGTTCGTGGATCGACGTCGCGTCCACGTGTCTCAGCTCGGGCACGTACCTGCGGACGTAGTCGCCATGAGGGTCGAATCGCTTGCCCTGCACGGTGGGGTTGAAGATCCGGAAGTACGGCGCTGCGTCGGTGCCGCAGCCAGCCGTCCACTGCCATCCGTGCTGGTTGGAGGCGAGGTCCCCGTCGACCAGCCACCGCATGAAGTGTCGGGCTCCGTGCCGCCACTCGACGTGGAGGTCCTTGACCAAGAAGCTGGCGGCAAGCATCCGGATCCGGTTGTGCACCCAGCCCTCGGACCTCAGCTGGCGCATACCGGCGTCGACGATCGGATAGCCGGTGAGCCCGTCGCGCCACGCGGCGAAGCTGCCGCCCGGTTCGTCATATTCCATCCGTGCGAACCGCGGCTTGAGGTACTCGCGGGCGGAGCCGGGGCTCCGCCAGACAACGTCGGCGAAAAACTCCCGCCACGCCAACTCGGTCCGGTACGTCGCGGCGCCCTCGCTCCGCTGCCGGCCGAGATCGGCCAGCAGCGTGCGGGGGTGGATCTCGCCCCACTTCAGGTGCGCCGACATCCGAGAGGTGCTGTCGAGGTCGGCGCGGTCACGGGTAGTCCCATAGCTGTCGAGCCGCTGCTCGATGAATTCGCGCCAGCGCCGGTGCGCGGCCCACTCCCCGGCGGCTGGGAGGCGGAGGTTTCCCGGGGTTGGTGCGTCGTCAAGGTCGTCGCTCTTCAGGGGTCGCATCCACGAGACTCGCCGCGGTGGCATCGGTGGCGCGGGCCAGCCGTGCTCGCGCCAGGTGCGGGAATACGGCGTGAACATCCGGTAGGCATCGCGGTTCTTGTTGACGACTCGACCCGGCGCGACGGCATACGGCGAGCCCGTGCGCACCAGCACGATGTCGTGGCGCGCGAGCGCAGCCTCGACATCGTGGTCGCGCTGCCGTCCGTAGGGGCCGAAGTCCTCGGCGATGTGCACGGCGGTGGCCCGCGCTGCCCGGGCGACCGCGACAACCTCCTCGACGGGCTCGCCGCGACGTAACACCAGCCCACCGACGCGGTTCCCGAGGTCGGTCAGGCTCGCCGCGAGGTAGGCGCGCCGGGCCGGGCCGGCGGGACGCCACAGCGCGGGGTCGAGCACAAAGAGCGGGACGACCCGGGCGTCGGTGGCGTCCGAAGCCGCCGACAGCAGCGCCGGGTTGTCGGCGAGGCGCAGGTCGCGCCTGAACCACATCACGCTGGTCATCTCAGGAGCCGGCGACGTGTTGCGCTGCGGTGACCGGGTCTTGGGTGAGCACACGCGCGCCGATGGCGTGGGCGAGGTCTCTCGTCGCTCCGGCTCCGGCGAGGGCAAGGGGTGCCATGCCGGCCAGTCGTGAGAGCTCGGGGACGGCCTCAGCGAATCGTTGCGGCGTGGTCGCGACCAGGACAACAAGGTTCGGGCCCGTGTCGTCGGTCACCTGGGCCAGGTCCCCGACCGGGGTGTTCGCCCCGAGGTACCTGATCCGCCAACCGTTGCGGTGAAGCACGATCCCGAACATGAGGAGGGGCAGGTCATGTCGCTCACCGGGCGGGCAGGCCAGGAGCGCGTACGGTCCATGTCCGTTCCCCCACCCACGGGCCAGGCTCGCCAGACGCGCCCCTATCAGGTGGCTCGCGAAGTGTTCCTGAGCCACGCTGATCGCGCCTTGCTCCCACCCTTCCCCTAGCTCTCTCAGGTACGGGAGCACCACGTCCCGCAGCACTGTTTCCACGGTGAAGTCGGTGAGCAGCCGATCAAGTAGGGCTTGCGCCGCCGGTTCGTCCATCTCGGCCAGCGCCCGCCGCAGGTCATCGGCGTAGTCGACCAGACCGGTGCGGTTGGCGTCGACGTCTGCCGCGATGCTGCCGGCCTGCTCCTCGGCGACGGCCGCACGCGCGGCCTCGGCTGCGGAGTAGCCGTCGGCGAGATGGGCCTGCATGCGGCGGACCCGGTTCTCGTCGGCCTCGGAGTAGAGCCGGAACCCGCCCGCGGACCGGGCCGGCCGCAGCAGCCCGTACCGGCTCTCCCAGGCGCGCAGAACGTGATCGCTCACGCCAACCCGACGGCTCAGCTCACCGATCCGCAGCATCGCCGACCCCTCCTCTCGTGCTCCCCGGAAACTCTACAGAACTTAGACCATCCTTTGACAGCACCGGGGGAGCTGGGCTACCTTTATCCCTAGACAAACCTTAGACGAAGGTAGAACGCAATGCACGCCACGAACCCGGTGTCCCCCAGCGATGACAGGCGGGGGTTGGGGAGCCCTGCTCGGAGGGAATCCGCCGCTGTCACCTTCCCGGCATCTGCCCGACCCTCGGTAGCGGTCATCGGCTCGGGCGTCTCCGGCCTGACCGCCGCCTACCTGCTCGCCCGCACGCACGACGTCATCCTGTTCGAGGCGGACAGCAGGCTCGGCGGTCACGCCCACACCCACGAGCTCAGCGGGCCCGACGGGAGCGCGTACGCGGTCGACAGCGGGTTCATCGTCCACAACGACCGGACGTATCCGTGGTTGCGCAAGCTCTTCGGCGAGCTCGACGTCGCCGTGCGTCCGACCGAGATGAGCATGAGCATCCGCTGCGACGGGTGCGGGCTGGAATTCGCCGGCGGGCGGGGCCTGCGGGGCGTCCTGGCCCAGCCCCGACGGATCCTCGACGCGAGGTTCGCCCGGACGCTGCTGCAGGTGAAGCGCTTTCATCGCCGGGCCACCGCGTTCCTCGCGTCGTCCGACGACGGCGATCTCACCACGTACGGCGAGTTCCTCGACCGCGAGGGGTTCAGCGAGCATTTCGTTGCGCATTACGCGGTACCGGTCGTTTCCTGCGTGTGGTCGTGCGGGCGCGCGACGGCGTTGCTCTACCCGGCGCGCTACCTGTTCCGGTTCCTCGACAACCACGGCCTGCTCAGCCTCACCGGGTCGCCGCAGTGGTTCACCGTGGTCGGCGGCTCGCGCACCTACGTCGAGCGCCTCGCCGCGCGCCTGCCGGACGTTCGCAGCTCACACGCCGTCACCGACGTCACCCGGCACCGGGACGGGGTTGAGGTTCGCGACAGCACCGGACAGGTCACGCGGGTCGACCGGGTCGTCATCGCCACGCACGCCGACCAGGCGCTGAACCTGCTGACAAACCCGAGCGACGAAGAGGTGCGGACGCTCAAGGCCTTCGACTACTCGCGCAACGAGACCGTCCTGCACACCGACTCCTCGGCCCTGCCCACCACGCGTGGCGCGCGGGCGTCGTGGAACTACCGGATGTCCTCGTGTACGTCGCCGGCCGGGTCGGCGGCGGTGACGTACTGGATGAACCGTCTGCAAGGGCACGCCTCCCCGCCCGACTACCTCGTCACCCTCAATGCGAGCGAGCCGATCGATCCTGCCGCCGTTCTGGCCACCATGGACTACGAGCACCCGATCTACACCCCGGAGGCCGTCGCCGCGCAGTCCCGCCTGGCCGGGCTGGCGACCGACCGGACCGTCTACGCCGGTGCGTACCACGGGTGGGGCTTCCACGAGGACGGCTGCCGGTCCGGCGTCGAAGCGGCACGCCACTTCGGGCTCACATGGTGACCATCGTCGGGCCCGCGACACCCGCGCCCCTCGTCGCGCCCGCCACGATGGCGCCCATGGCGCCCGCCACGATGGCGCCCACCGCGGCGCCCGCGACGACCACCCGGAGCCTGCCGCCCTTGCCGGCGCTGGTGGCAGGCCACGTCTCGCACCGCCGCCGGGGCCGGGTGGGTCACGGGTTCCGCCACCGCGTCTACCAGTGGCTGGTCGACCTCGACGAGGTCCCCGTGCAGCCCTGGTACCTCAAGCCCTTCGCGAGCTTCAAAGCCTCCGACCACCTCGGCGACGCCCGCCTGCCGATCAAGGCGAACGTCGAGAACTACCTGTCGCTCCACGGCATCCATCTCGGCGCGGGCGGACGCGTCGTCATGCTGGCCAACGCCCGGGTCCTGGGCCACGTCTTCGACCCGCTGTCGGTCTTCTGGTGCTTCGACGGCCCAGGCGCCTTGGTGTGCATCGTCGCCGAGGTCCACAACACCTACGGCGAGCGGCACGTCTACCTGCTGCGTCCCGACCCGTCCGGGGTCGCCCGCACGAAGAAGGCGTTCTACGTCTCACCGTTCTTCGACGTCACCGGGGACTACGAGCTGCGCTTCACTCTCCACCCCGACCGGGTGGCCGTCACGGTGCTGCTGCACCGGGACGGGGCGGCGGCGTTCAGCGCGACCTTCCGCGGGCGTCCCGTTCTTGCCGGCCGCGCGGCCCTGGCCCGTCACCTGGTGCGCAGACCGTTGATGCCACAACAGGTCTCCACCCTGATCCGGCTGCACGGCGGCGGGCTGTGGCTGCGCCGCCAGCCCGTCGTCCACCGTCCGCACCATCGCCCTCAGGAAGGGGTCTGACATGACCATCTCCGCAACCGTGCACCGGCCCCTGCTCGTCCGCAGGCCGACGGCGGCGCTGCGGGCCTCCGTCGGGGCCACTGTCGCCCGGCACCTCTTCGAGCGCGCCGTCGGCGCCATCCCCGTCCGCGCCACCTGGCCCGACGGTCGCCGCATCGGCGGGGGCGATACGGACGCGCCGGAGTTCCAGATCGTGCGGCCCGAGGCCTTCTTCGCCCGGCTCGGCCGCGACACCAAGATCGGCATCGGCGAGGCCTACATGGCCGGCGACTGGAAGGCGGGCTCGGGTACGGACCTCGCCGACCTGCTGACCCCCTTCGCCGCCAACCTCACCAGCCTGGTTCCCCGGCCCCTGCAGCGCCTGCGCGGCGTCGTCGACCGGCCCGTTCCGCCGCAGCACGAGAACACCATCGAGGGGTCACGGGACAACATCCGGGCGCATTACGACCTGAGCAACGATCTGTTCGCCGCCTTTCTGGACCCCACCCTGAGCTACTCGTCGGCCTGGTTCGACGGGGCCGAACCCATTGCCACCGCGACGGATCTCGAAGCGGCCCAGCTCCGCAAGATCGACGGTGTCCTCGACTACGGCGGCGTGGTGGCGGGCGCCCGGGTGCTGGAGATCGGAACCGGCTGGGGGACGCTCGCCATCCGGGCCGCGCAGCGAGGCGCGCAGGTAACCAGCGTGACCATCTCCCGCGAGCAACTGGCGCTGGCGAGCCAGCGGGTCGCGGCGGCCGGTCTCACCGACCGGGTGGACCTGCGCCTGCAGGACTACCGCGAAGTCTCAGGGTCCTTTGACGCGATCGTCAGCGTTGAGATGATCGAGGCGGTCGGGGAGGCTTACTGGCCGGCTTTCTTCGCCGCTCTCGACCGGCTGTTGGCCCCGGGAGGCAAGGTCAGCCTCCAGATGATCACCATGGCGCACGAGCGGTTCCTCGCGACGAGGCGATCGTTCGGCTGGATCCAGAAATACATCTTCCCCGGCGGCCTCATCCCCTCGCTGCAGGCCGTCGACGAGACGCTCGCCGCGCACACCACCCTGCACGTCGCCCAGGGCCGCGAGCTCGGCCCCCATTACGCCCGCACCCTGCGCCTGTGGCGGGAACGCTTCCAGGACAACTGGCCGCAGATCCATACCCTCGGGTTCGACGAGACCTTCCGGCGCATGTGGGAGTTCTACCTCGCCTACTGCGAGGCCGGCTTCCGCGCCGGGTACCTCGGCGTCAGCCAGCTGCAGCTGACGCGGGCGTCGTCATGAACCTGAACGGCACGGTCGCCTGGGTCGTCGGCGCGTCCAGCGGCATCGGCGCCGCGGTCGCCCGCGAGCTCGTGTCGCGGGGAGCCAGGGTCGCGATCTCGGCCCGCCGCGAGGCGCAGCTCGCCGACGTGTCCGGCGGCCGCATGCTCGTCGTCCCGGCCGACGTGACCGACGTCGCGTCGATGGCCGCCGCCGCGGCGCGCGTCCGGGGAGAGCTGGGGCCGATCGATCTCGTGATCCTGTCGGCCGGCTACTGGCAGCAGATGCGGGCCACGGACTGGGACGCCGACAGCTTCAACCGGCACGTGCAGGTCAACCTCGTCGGCATGAGCAACGGGATCTCGGCGGTGCTGCCCGAGATGCTGGCCCGACAGTCGGGCGTCATCGCCGGCGTCGCCTCCGTCGCCGGGTACCGGGGGCTGGCCGGGGCCGAGGCCTACGGCGCGACGAAGGCCGGGCAGATCAACCTTCTCGAGGCCCTGCGCATCCGCGTCGCCGGGACCGGCGTGCACGTCACGACCGTCTGCCCGGGATTCGTCCGGACCGAGATGACCGCCGGCAACGATTTCCCGATGCCGTTCATCGTCGAGGCCGACGCCGCGGGCCGTGCCATCTGCGACGGGCTGGAGCGCGAGCGCACCGAAATCGTCTTCCCGGCGCGGATGGCCATCCTGATGAAGGCGGCACGCTTCGTGCCAGTGAGAATGTGGGTCGCCCTGTTCGCCCGGGCCGTGCGCGACCCTGGTCGCTCGCGCGACCCCCGGCACGTCCAGCCCTCAGCCCAACCGCCGACCTAGGAAGGATCACCGTGCGAAGGGAACTCCCCCGCCATCTGCCGCGCACCTCCGCGGCGGTCCTGGCCACGGCAGTGATCGGATCGCTCGGCACCGACGTGCGGTCCCACTGGTATCGAAGCCTGGGAAAGCCCGCGTGGCAGCCGCCCGGAGTTGCGTTCGGCCCGGCCTGGACCACGCTCTACGGGCTCATGTCGCTGGCATCCGCCCGCGCCCTGGACCGGATGGAAGACCCGCGGAAACGCCGCGTGTTCGCCGCGGCGTTCGGGACCAACCTCGCCCTCAACGCGTCTTGGAACTGGCTGTTCTTCAAGGCCCGCCGGCCGCGCTGGGCGCTGGCAGAGATCATCCTGCTGGAGGCGTCGACTGTCGACCTGACGCGGCGGGCGGGCCGGGCGGACCCCACCGCCGCCACGATGCTCGCGCCTTATGCCGGCTGGGTCGCCTTCGCCACAGCCCTCAACGCCGCCATCGCCCGGCGAAACCCCGGCCACTGACTCACGACCAGAACAAGGGCCGGCGACAGCCGACCCGGAAAGGACACCCGTGAGACTGCGCAAGACCGTCACGGTCGACAAGCCCGTGGACAAGGTGTTCGCCTACCTGTCGGACTTCGCCACGACCACCGAATGGGACCCGGGTACGGTGCAGACCGTTCGGATCTCCGGCGACGGGGCTGTCGGCACCGAGTACCGGAACACCACGAGGTTCGCCGGCCGGGAAACACAGCTGACCTACGTCGTCGACGAACTGGTCCCGAACCAGCGCATCGCCCTCCGTGGCGAGAACAAGACGGTCATCGCCCACGATACGATGACATTCCGGACATCCGGAAGGGGCACGGAAGTGACCTACACGGCGGACTTCACCTTCAAGGGACTGACCCGCTTCCTCGCGCCGTTGCTGAAGCCTGCACTGAACCGGCTCGGCGACCGGGCCGAGGCCGGCATGCGGGATGCCCTGGGCCGGCTGTGACCCCGGCAGATGTGATGAGCCAACCTGCGCAGCCAGAGCCCATGCTCGTCCTGGTCACCGGCGTCACCGGGTACATCGGGGGCCGCTTGGTCCCGGAACTCCTCGCGGCCGGCCTACGCGTTCGGGTCATGGCCCGTCGGCCCCGGTATCTGGTCGACCGCGAATGGTACGACCAGGTGGAGATCGTCGAGGGCGACGCAGCCGACCGTGGCAGCCTCACCGAATGCCTGCGCGGGGTGAGCGTCGCCTACTACCTCATCCACTCCCTGGGCACCGGCACCCGCTTCGAGTCCCGAGACCGCACGAACGCCCTGAACTTCGCTGCCGCAGCACGAAGCTGCGAGGTCGGTCGGATCGTCTATCTCGGTGGCCTGTACCCGGAGGCGCAGGAGTTGAGCCCGCATCTGGAATCGCGCAAGGAGGTCGGGGAAATCTTCCTGGCCAGCGGAGTTCCCACGACCGTGCTGCGCGCCGCCGTCATTCTCGGTTCCGGGTCCGCGTCGTTCGAGATGTTGCGCTACCTCACCGAACGGCTGCCGGTCATGGTCACTCCCCGGTGGGTCGACACCCGGATCCAGCCCATCGCGGTCACCGACGTCCTGCACTACCTCGTCGGCTCGGCCACCATGCCCGCCGACGTCAACCGCGGCTTCGACATCGGCGGCCCCGAGGTCTTGACGTACCGGCAGATGATGGCCGCCTACGCCAGGATCGCCGGGCTGAAACCGCGTCGCATCGCGGCGCTTCCGCTGCTGACACCATCCCTGTCCAGCCACTGGGTGGGCCTGGTCACACCAGTCCCCAACAGCATCGCCCGGCCGCTGGTGGAGAGTCTGATCAACGAGGTCGTCTGTAAGGAACACGACATCGCCGGGTACGTGCCCGACCCCGAGGCCGGGCTCACGGGCTTCGACCGGGCCGTCGAGCTGGCCCTGCAGCGCATCCGGGACCGCCGCGTCACCACCTCCTGGTCCTCGGCCGCGGCCGCGGGCGCGCCGAGCGACCCGCTGCCCACCGACCCGGACTGGGCCGGCGGCTCCCTCTACGTCGACGAACGCGCGTGCCTCGTCGAGGCCACCGCGGACCAGCTCTGGTCGGTCATCACCGGCATCGGTGGCAGCAATGGCTGGTACTCCTGGCGGCTCGGCTGGTGGGGACGCGGCCTGCTCGACCGCCTCGTCGGCGGCCCCGGACTGCGCCGCGGCCGCCGGGACCCTGTCGACCTGTCCGTCGGCGACGCCCTCGACTGGTGGCGGGTCGAGGACATCGAGGACAAGCACCTGCTTCGGCTGCGCGCCGAGATGCGACTGCCCGGACTGGCCTGGCTCGAGCTCATCGTCGACACCGACGACCTGGGCCGGACGCTGTTCCGGCAGCGGGCCCTCTTCCACCCCCGTGGCCTGGCCGGGCACGCCTACTGGGCGATGGTCTACCCGTTCCACG
>JADGOW010000120.1 GCA_017882765.1 Frankiaceae bacterium | reverse complement strand
ACCCGGACGGGAATGTCTACGTCTGGGACCTCGCCACGGGCGCCCGGACGCGGAAGTACTGGACCGGCCCGGGAGCCGTCCACGCGTCGCCGACACTGGTCGACCGGAACGGCGACGGGCAGAAGGACATCTTGACCGCGAACACGGGCGGCGACGTCGTGGCCTTCGACCGGACCGGCAAGAGGCTGTTCTGGGCCCACAGCGGGATCGACGGGCATCACCTGGGTGGCAACTTCGCAACGCCGGTTGCCGCGGACATCAACAAGAACGGCAAGCTGGAAGTCATCGGGCATCGCCTTGCCGGCGAGGTTCCACACGTACAGGTGGTGGTCCCAGCTGGTCTCGATGACTTGGCTTTCCGGTCTTCTTGCAGGACACGAGCTGGTCGACACCTGCGATCGGCGACATCAACGGCGACGGGTTTCCCGACATCGTGTTCGGCTACGACTGCGACGGCGTGCCCGGCCGGGACTGCTACACGAACTTCCGCCCCCGCGGCGGCTACGTGACCGCCATCGACCGGCTGGGGAGGAGATTGCCGGGGTGGCCGAGGTTCGTCCGGGATCAGGTGATCTGGTCCAGCCCGGCCCTTGACGACCTGAACCGGGACGGAAGCCTCGATGTCGTCGTCGGCACCGGCAACATGCCGATGACCGGTGGCAAGCAGGTGCTTGCCTTCAACGGGAACGGCACTGTCTTGCCCGGCTGGCCCTCGCCGACCCTGGGCGTCGTGATGGCCTCGCCGGCCGTGGGGGACATGATCGGTGACGGGCGTCCCGAGGTAGCGGTCGTCGGCGCCGACGGGGCATGGGGGGAGGCCCGGTTACGGCGGGCACGCCCGGGTGGGGGCTGTCTTCAGCTGGGACCTCGGACCGGATACCGGCGGTTCGCTGGGCTGGCTGGCGGGACGGCTTCCTCCGCCCGGCTTCCTCCGCCCGGCTTCCCCCGCCCGCCGGGTGCGCACCATCCCCCGCCCCCCCGGCCGGTGCGCACCGCAAGTGACGACCACTCTGGGCGAGATCGCCATCTCCGGTGCGACACGCTGGCTGGTCCACCCGACATGTCAGGAGATGTCGGGTGGACCTGTACCGCAGGCAGCGATCAGCGGGAGACAGATCACAGTTTGCGGTCGACAGGCCCTATGTCGACCGCCCAGGGGAGGGGGCGCTTCCCCGGTGGGGAGGAGGTCGGTTCCCCGGTGGGGAGGAGGTCGGTTCCCCGGTGGGGAGCCCGGGGGGCTTAGCTGCCCGCCGACCTCTTCCCGCGGGTCGAACCCCTACGCAGGCAAAGACGACGCCGAGGCCGCTCCTCGACACCGCCGCCTACTACTTCGTGGGCTCCGAGGTGACCGCAGACCCTGGCCACGCGCTGGGATCGATGCTGGGCGACCTGCTCGTCCAGTTCCCCAGCGCCGCGGGCCAGGGGCGGCGCCGCCACATCCCATTCGAGTTGGACAAGGGTCGCCACGTCGGGGGGCTGCACCACTTCCAGATACTCAAACCACCCTGCCGTGTACCAGCAGATCTACACCTGGCTGTCCGGGGCCGGCCAGCCGCTGACGTAGGGCCGGGCTACCGGCGCACCGCGGCCACGAGCCTGGTCCCCGTCCCGCCTCCGCCCGGCCAGCCGCGGCGGGCCCGGGGCGGCCGAACGAATCAGCGGTCCGACAGGCGCCCGTAACCACAAGCGAAATGTCGGCCTCGCCGCCGCCACACCGGCAGACTCCTGACCCGGGGCAGGCCGGGGCCGGCCGTGACGTCCCGCGCGCCTGATGGAGGAACGGGACATGGACATCAACGCCGGCGATACCGCGTGGGTGCTCGTGAGTGCCGGGCTGGTGCTGTTCATGACACCGGGGCTGGCGTTCTTCTACGGCGGGATGGTCCGGGGTAAGAGCGTCTTGGCCATCATGGGGCAGTGCTTCGGCGTGCTCGCTGTCGTGAGCGTCGTCTGGATGCTGCTCGGCTACACTCTCGCCTTCGGTTCCGGCGGCGGTGGGTTCATCGGGGGACTGAAGTTCGCCGGCTTCGCGAACGCTCAGGATCCAGTCCCCGGGTACACCCTGACCATCCCGCCGATGGCATTCGCCGCCTTCCAGATGATGTTCTGTGTCATCACGGCCGCTCTGTTGGCCGGCACCGGCGCGGACAGGATGAAGTTCGGCAGCTTCCTGACCTTCACCGCACTGTGGGCGCTCGTCGTGTACGTGCCGCTGGCCCACTGGGTCTTCTCCCCGACCGGCTGGCTGGCGCAGATGGGCGTGCTGGACTTCGCTGGGGGGTCCGTGGTGGAGATGAACTCCGGCGCGTCGGCCCTCGCGCTCGCGATCGTCCTGGGTCGGCGTCGCGGCTGGCCGGGCGAGGCCATGCCGCCGCACTCGCTGCCGCTGACGCTCGTCGGCGCCGGCGTGCTGTGGTTCGGCTGGTTCGGTTTCAACGCCGGCTCGGCCCTGTCGGCAGGCAGCGTCGCCGCCCAGGCGCTGGTCAGCACGCAGCTGGCCGCCTGCATGGGCCTGCTGGGCTGGATCGCAGTGGAGAAGTTCTCGACGAAGCACGCCACAACGCTGGGCGCCGCCTCAGGCGCGGTCGCCGGGCTGGTGGCGATCACACCGGCGGCCGGCTTCGTCAACAGCGTCGCCGCGCTTTTCATCGGCTTGGGAGGTGGTGTCGCGGCCGCGCTGGCCGTTCGAGTGAAGTTCCGGCTGGGATATGACGACTCGCTCGATGTCGTAGGCGTCCACGGCGTGGCGGGCGTCGTCGGCACGCTGGCCGTAGGACTGTTCGCGACGAGGACTGTCAACAGCGCCGTCTCCCACGAGGGCTTGTTCAGCGGCGGGGGCTGGCACCTTCTGGGAGTTCAGGCGCTGACAGTGGTCGTCACACTCGCATTCGCGTTCACGCTGACGTGGCTCGTGGCGCAAGTGGTCCGCCGCACGATGGGCCTTCGCGTGCCGCCGCAGGAGGAGATCGACGGGCTGGACACCCATACCCACCTCGAAGCCGCATATGACTTCGGTGCGGTGCGCGCTGGTGCGAGGATTCCGCTGTGAAGCTCGTGACAGCCGTCATCAAGCCCTTCCAGTTGGAGGCGGTGAAGTCGGCGGTCCAGGCGCTGGGCGTGCCAGGTATGACCGTGTCGGAGGTGCAGGGCTACGGCCGCCAGGCCGGCCACACGGAGGTGTACCGCGGCGCGGAGTACGTGGTCGACTTCGTCCCGAAGGTGCGCGTCGAGGTCCTGGTCGACGAAGCCGACGTCCATGAAGTCGTCGAAGCGATAATCGCCGCTGCCCGCACCGGCCGAATCGGGGACGGCAAGGTCTGGGTCATGGACGTGGGGCACCTCGCCCGGATCCGCACGGGTGAGCGCGGTCCGGACGCGCTCTGACGCGCGGGTGCTTGCTGACGGGAGACCGACAATCCGAAGCAGGCGCGCCGGTGCAGGACGAGCTCAGCCCGACAGCGACCGCAGCTCGGCCACGTGGTCCTTCCAACGCTTCAGGGAGTGGCGGACCTCTTCCTCCGCCTCATCCCGGTGCGCCCACCGGAGCTTTTCGACCATCTTGCCCGGTTCGGTTTCCTTGTAAATCTGAAAGAAATGCTCGATCTCGTTGCGCTCGTAGTCGGGCAGATCCTCGAGGTCCGTTACCTGCGCGTAGCGGGGGTCGCGGGCCATCACGCAGATGACTTTCTCGTCGGGGCCGACCTCGTCGCGCATAAGGAACATACCGACCGTCCGGCAACGGATCACGCAGCCCGGAAACGTCGGTTCCTGCAGGAGCACCATCGCGTCCAGCGGGTCGTCGTCCCGGCCGAGGCTATTGTCGATGTAGCCGTAGTCGGCGGGGTAACGCGTCGCAGTGAACAGCATCCGGTTCAGCCTGATCCGGTTGGCCGTGTAGTCCATCTCGTATTTGTTGCGCGCTCCCGCGGGAATCTCGACGGTCACATCGAATTCCAGGTCACTGCTCATCCCGGCACTCCTCGGACGTCGTGGAGGTGCAGCTTGCCCGCTGGTCCGCAGGCCGGCCGGGCCGGCCGGGCCGGCCGGGGTCCACGGACTCCCGCGCGCCCGGTCATTGTCCACCTCGAGAGCGGGTCGGCGAATCCGGCGGCCTCGCGGTGGTCGAGCGGCGAGCCTGGGCGAGCCGGCCCACCGGGCTGGACGGGAGCGAAAAGCGTCAGTCCCGTCGGTCTTCGCGCCGCGCCTTGCGGCGCCGATGCCGCCGCATCACGCCCAATCCGAACCACACCATCGCCCCGATCAGCGCCACCACGATGGTGAACAGCCACAGCGGCCAGGTGAACTTCCAGACCAGGAAGTGGAGCGTGACGTCCTCGGTGTTCTGGATCATGAAGATGACGAGCAGCGCGACGCCGCTGAGTGAGGCGATCGCTCCGCCGCTGAGGCGGCGTCCATCGCTACCCGTGCTGGAACCAGGACTCGGTTGAACCATGGAAGCTTCCTCTCCTCGCTGCGACCGATGCCGGACGACCGGATCGCTCGCGATCAATCGAATGGTGCCAGATGCCCGGCTCCGGGGTCCGGCAGCAACTAAACACCTGATCGACGTTCTCGCCGTGCGGGATCTCCTCCATGGCCGCGCGGTCGTCCGGGTGGACGATCATTGAAGGCCGGGGCGGGCCTGTCGCTGCGTCAGCCTCCGATGGGAATGGCGGGCGAGGGCGGGGGCGCGCCCTTTGGTGGCGAGGACAGATCGGTTCGGGCCGGGTCGACCTGAAGGCGAGCCGAATTCCAGGATCCGAACCGTGGGTTGACCGACACAGGAATGCCCTTCGACACGTCCGCGATGCGGGCCTCGCTGGCGCGGTCCCGGGCAATCATCTCGTTGAGGCGCTGGAACTCGAGGGCTTGCTTGCCCCATGCCAGCTCGTACTGCGGGGGGATCCCGATGCTCTTGAGGTAGCCGGGCTGGCGCTGGTTCGCCTGGCTCACGAGCGTCTGCGCCTGGGCGTCGTTGACAGCGAAACCGACCGCGGCGGCCACCTGCGGGAGCACGTACTGATTGATCAGCAGGCCGAGCATGTTGCGCTGATAGGCCTCCTGGTCTGCGGGGTTGGCAGCGATCTCCGGCGTGATGCCGGCAGTGACCACGTTACGGAAGCTGCTCACGCTGATCCGCGTGCTCTGTACGACGGCAGCTGAGCCCGTCTTGGGAGTGCACCCGGCGATGGGTATGACGACTGCAGCCCCGAGCACAGCGAGCCGGGTCGCGAGGGAACGTCGGGAGCCCACGTCTGCACACGCTATCCGCATCGGTGGTTGCGGCCGGGACATGGGTCCGGTGTGGCCGGCCTGAACACCTGGGGGTTGACCTCTCCACGTTGGGTCCGCGCGTGACATGACGCAGGTCGGACGGCAAGGTGTCGGGAGCACCTGCCAGAAGGAGGCGACATGAGCGAGAAGACGTCCTACGAGCCGGGCGTGCCCTGTTGGGTGGACTTGTCGACGACGGACCTGCCCGGCGCCTTGTCCTTCTACGGCCGCCTGTTCGGCTGGGAGGCCGAGGACATGGGTGAGCAAGCCGGCCACTACACGATGTTGCGCTTGCGGGGTCTCGACGCCGCCGCGGCGGCACCCCAGATGCCGGAGCAGGCAGGCCGGCCGCCCGCCTGGAACGTCTACGTGGCCGTAAGCGACGCCGATGCTACGGCGAAGGCCATCGAAAGTGCGGGTGGCCGGCTGCTCATGCCGCCGATGGACGTCTTCACCTCGGGGCGGATGGCGGTAGCGATGGACCCGCAGGGAGCGGCCTTCTCCATCTGGCAGGCCAGGGACCACATCGGGTCGAGAATCGTCAACGAGCCGGGTTCGATCACGTGGACGGAACTGGCGACCCGGGATGCCGAAGGCGCGTTCGCCTTTTACAGCGGCGTCTTCGGCTGGGGACGCAAGGACACGGATGCGGGTGGCATGGCCTACACCGAGCTCTTGGTCGGGGAACGCAGCGTCGCAGGCATGATGGCCATGACCGACGAGTGGCCGGCGGAGGTGCCCCCGCACTGGATGCCCTACTTCGCCGTCGCCGACACCGACGCAACGGCGAAGCTGGCCACCGAGCTGGGCGGCAGCGTCCCGGTCGAGCCCACAGACATCCCACCCGGCCGGTTCGCCGTGCTCAACGATCCGCAGAGCGGGTACTTCTCCATCATCGCGCTCGCCATCGAGCCGCCAGGCTGAGCGTGATCATGCCGCCAGGCTGAGCGTGACGTCGGGATGGTAGGTAAGCCGGAGCAGGCGCCGGCCGTTCAGCGGTCGCCGCCCTCCGGCTTCTCGGTCCGCTCGCTGTGCCCCGGCCAGTTCGGCGTGCCGAGCAGGTACTCCCCCCAGCGTCCCGGCCGGGACGGCGCGCCAGCGCGGGGCCGGTCCGGTACGACCCGGGCGTCGAGAGTGTCGAGCAGACGGTCCCAGTGGGCGGCGGCACCCATCGCAAGCTGTGCGAGCGGGGTCTGCACCGCATGCGGGTGCGGCCGGCTCGGCGCCTTCCGCTGCGCCTTCTCGTACCGCTCGATGAGGCTGCTGCGGGTGGGCTCATCGAGGTGGGCGTCCAGCTGACGGGTGAGGTCCACCTCCTCGGCCAGGTACGCGTCGATCATCCGCTCGAAGCTCCCACGCAGCCGGTCGAGGTTCGCCCGGCTGGCTTGGCTGTCGCCCCAGAGCAGTTGCTGAATGCGTCGCATCACCCGGTGCATGTCCCCGACCCGCTTGTGGTGCGCCCGCAGTGCATCCCGGTTCAGGATCTGCGCGGCCGCGGGCAGCAACGTCGATTCGGACACTGCCACGTGGGCGGCCATGGCCGAGACCGCACTGTCGACACCACCGGACCGGTGGGTATCGGCCGGACCAGGGCCGTCACCCTGGTGCAGTAACTGCAGGACCCGATCGTGGAAGTCGCTGACCAGAGCGGTCACGGAAGGAGCTGGGGTTGCGGCATCCATCTCTATTACTGGATCCGCCGGACGCTTCTCGGTGGATTCCCTCTGGATGGGCTGTCGACTCGTTGCTGCCATCGCCGCCTCCCGCCGAGAACAACGCCGACGCTCCTGCGGAGCACAACGCCACAGAGTGATACCCCCGGCGGCGTGATGTCTACCTTGAGATGATTCGCCGGGCATGTTCGACTCTAGACCCATCGGTTCACGACGTCCCGGCTGCCATACTCCCGGGCGTGCCCGACTCTGCGTGGCGGCTCGTCTCCCTGCCGCCACTCCCCCGGGAGAAGGTGACGGGCCTGCTGTCGGGGCTGCCCGTCGACGTGGTCCTGCCCGCCTCCCGGGCGCGCAAGGACGTGTTTGCGGCGCTTTCCGACGCCGACCTGGTCCTGGGCGACTGGTCGCCGGACGGCATTGGTCTGGACGCCGACGCGCTCGGGGCCGCGCCCCACCTGGCGTTCGTGCAGCAGCCCAGCGTCGGCGTCCAGGCCCACGATCTCGACGCGCTGGCCGCCGCGGGCGTCCCGCTGGCCAACGTGGCGGGCTTCAACGCCGTGGCCGTGGCCGAGTGGGTCCTGGGTTCGGTGTTCAGCCTTGCCCGCTGGCTGCCCTGGTCGCAGGACGAGGTGCGCGCCGGACGCTGGCCCGTCCAGGACGAGATCCTCGGGCGCGGAGCCACGGAGGTCGCCGGGCGCCGGGTGGGACTGGTGGGCTTCGGGCCGATCGGGCAGGCGCTGGCCGCCAGGTTCGCCGCGCTCGGTTGCCCGGTCTCCTACTGGACGCGGCGCAGGCGCGACCCCGCGGATGAGCACGGCGCAACCTACCGGGAGCTCGACCGGCTCCTGTCGAGCTCCGACGTGCTCGTCAATGTCATAGCTCTCGGACCGCAGACACGCGGCCTACTCGACGGGGGTCGCCTGGCGTTGCTGCCTGACGGTGCCTTCCTCATCTGCGCCAGCCGAGGCGGGATCGTCGACGAGGAGGCGACGGCCGCAGCCCTGGCGTCCGGGCGGCTCGCCGGAGCGGCCTTCGACGTCTTCGCAGCCGAGCCACTACCCGCGGACAGCCCGCTGCGGGCCAGCGACCGGGTCTTGCTCACACCGCATGTCGCCGGCACGACCAGGCAGTCGATGGCCCGGCTCATGGCCGGGATCGTGGCCAATCTGGCCCGGGCGGTCTCCGGCGAGCCGGTGCGCGACGTCGTCAACGGAGTCGGTCCGACGGTGCGCCGCCGCCGCTGAAGGCACCCCACTCACGGGGTTTGCGCGCCGACCGAAGGAAGGATGTGGAGACGCCCCGCGGCTTCCTGGCCTTCGCGATCGCCGTCATCCTCGGGCTGAACCTGCTGATCGCCTGCGTCCTGACCAACGCCGGCGTGCCCTTCCTCACCCACGGCCGGGACAGCCGCCCCGTCGGGGAGAAGAAGGCGGCGCCCGCCGCGCCACCGGCAGTCCCCACGCCCGCCGGCGCGGCCCTGACCGCCGCCCTCGCGGGGTCACCGAGCGCCCTCGGGGACGGCTGGACTGCCGGGCCCATCCAGGAGCGCGCCTTCGGCCTGCCGTTCGGCTACGGATGTCCCGAGGACCTGCCCCCGGCGGCCGCCCCGACCATCGCCCGCAGCCGCGAGCTCAGCCGCCCTGACGGCGCCGGCAGCCGGCTGCAACTGTGGGGATTCGGCGCGGGGCAGGGCGGGCGCGCCTTCGCGGCCCTGGCGGACGCCGCCCGCGCCTGCTCGGTCAAGGTGCGTGACGGGCAGCCCGACTTGGGCGTCCAGAGCATGACCGCATCGGCTGAGCACGCACCGACCGTCGTCGCCCTGTCGGCGTGGCGGCGCGGCGACGTGATGGGCGTGGTCACCGCGGCATCCCCGGGTTCCGAGGGTGCTGCGACGGCGCTTTCCGGGATGCTCGACGAGCGGCTCGACCAGGTTCTCGGCCCGGTCTGCGCGAACCAACGTTCGTCGCCGGACGAGGCGAGCCGAAACCCCTACCACGACGGCTACCGGCCTTATGCCGACGACGTCACGGTGTCGGGCCCACAGCTGCCGAGCGTCCCCGACCCCGGGTCGCCGGTCCCCCCCGTCCCGTCCTACCCCGACTACCCCACCGATCCGGATGCGCTGACCCCACCGTCCCCGCTGGTCACCTCGGCGCCTGTCGAGCCGGCCGAGCCCGCCGCGCCTGCGACGGAACACACCGTGAGCATCGAGAAACCCGATCCGGTCGGCCCTGGCTGCGGGTGGGCGTTTCTGGGCGAGCCACCCCCCGTCGTCGACGGCGCGAAGCTGCAGAGCCAGGGTCATCTCGCCACGCTCGCCGCGCAGGAAGACCTCGCGGCGCAGGTGACGGCCTGGGCGCAGGCGCGACGGGAATACAATGTCGCCCACGCGAGGTATGTCTGGGATCTGACGCTCTACCAGGCCTACGAGAGCTACGCGACGGCGGTGGCGCGTGCCCGCGACTACCAGGCCGGACAGGAACGCAAGCGGCAGCAGGCGCAGGCAGCCGCGGCGGCCGAGCGACGCCGCCGCGCCGCCCAGACCCCCTCGCCCCACTATCCGGGCCCGCCGC
>JADGOW010000119.1 GCA_017882765.1 Frankiaceae bacterium | reverse complement strand
CCATGTCCTGGGCCTTTCCTGGTGGGCGATACTGGTATCGAACCAGTGACCTCTACCGTGTCAAGGTAGCGCTCTCCCACTGAGCTAATCGCCCGCTGAGGTGGAGACGGGATTTGAACCCGTGTACACGGCTTTGCAGGCCGTTGCCTCGCCTCTCGGCCACTCCACCGGGGGAGGTCGGCGTTGCTGGTGGCGTCGCCGCTTCTCCGAGCGGACGACGGGATTCGAACCCGCGACCCTCACCTTGGCAAGGTGATGCTCTACCAGCTGAGCCACGTCCGCGTTGACCGGCGCCTTCCCGGTCGTGTTTCAGCTTAGCCGACAGCGCACAGCAGGTGCGACCCGTCGGTCAGCTGCGAGGAGGATCGCGGGGGGCCTGCGCGATGGCGCAGCGACCTGCGTCACGCCGAGGGCAGACCTGGAAGCGCAGGGCCGCCCGACACGTGGATCCGTCCGGGTGAGCGGGGCACGGAAACCGGAAGGCGTGCCCATCCCAATGGGAGCCCGCCAAGGCGTCGAGCGGCTCAGGCGCTGGGGTCACTCCACATCAGCAGAGCCAGTTCAGCGTCGATGTCTACGAAGTCGCTCTCGCTGCCGGTGGGCACCGCGGTGTAGGTCCGGGTGAGGAACTCGACCAGTGGTGCGAGAGGAACCTCGAACAGGGCCTGACCCGACGGGCTCGATAGCGACAGGCAGACGATCTGTGCCCCCGCGTCTGCGGCGGGCCAGACCTGAACGTCTCCCTCGCCCACGGGGTGGGTGACGCCTTCCGTAAGGAGTTGGCGTGCGAAGGTCCACTCGACCACCTCGTCGCCGCCCGTACGGAAACCGACGTGCACCGCGTAGGGGTCCTTGCGCTCGTAGCGGACCGCTGCCGTGACAGGGAGGGAACTGCTGCCCGGCACCACAAGCCGCAGCGCCAGGTCTGCGGTGACCGTCTCGGGGCGGGTCGTCATGATCGTTAGCCTTCCTCCGTGTACCGGCGTCTGGTCGCAACGTCTCCGCACGTACAACACGATGTGTACCGCGCGAGTGACGGCGGAAACTCGACGCGGGAACTATCACACGATGTGGTTCTGGATTTCAGGGTCCCACTGGGGTACAAGACGGCGTCTGAGTAGCGTGACGGGTCGCCGGTGAAGGGCGCCCTCCCAAGCACATCCGACCGGGTTGCGCCTGCGAACAACCGAGTGTGAGGACCCCGAGCGTGACCCGAGCAAGCGAGGACCGCGGCAGCACCGTTTCGCGTGACCGGGCGCTGATGGCCCGGGTCGTTGCCGGGGACACCGTCGCCCTCGAACAGCTGTACGACACTTACGCTCCCACGTGCCTCGGTTTGGCGAGTCGTATCTTGGCCGACTTGACGCTTGCTCAGGATGTTGTGCAAGAGGTCTTCGTGGCCGTCTGGCGAGATGGCGCTCGATTCGATGCCGACCGGGGCAACTTCGCGACCTACCTGCTCTCCATGACCCATCACAAGGCCGTCGACTCGGTTCGCCGGGAGGAGAACCTCCGGCGGCGGCGTGCCCCCGCAGATGTCCTGGAAAGCATGGAGTCTGACCTCAGCCGAGTCGACGACGAAGTCTGGTCGGCCTTCCGGCGCGAGCGGGTGAGGGCGGCTCTCGGGGAGTTGCCTGACGTGCAGCGCGAGGCTCTCGCCCTGGCCTACTTCGGTGGCTACACACAGCGGGAGATCGCCGGGATCACGGGCACTCCGCTGGGCACCGTGAAGACTCGGATGATGGCCGGTATGCGGAAGCTGGCCGCCGTGCTGGGCGGCCAGCTCGGGGAGGGACCGCAGCACGTTGAAGCAGGTAGTTGACATGCCTGCCTCCCGAATGCCGAGTGATGTCGCATTCTCGCACGCCGACTTCGAACGCCTTGTAACGGGCCGGTCGCTCAACGCACTCGAGCCTGAGGATGATGAGCGGCTGTCCTCCCACCTACCAGTCTGCACCGCCTGTCAGCATTCGCTAGCCCTGCTGGAAGAGGTGGCGGCCGAGCTCGGCAGGATTGCCAGAACGGTCACCCCGCCTCCGGTTCTCTGGGAGGTAGCCATACGGGGCGTGGGCACGCCACCGACATTTCCTGGCCGGGCGGCGCCTCCGGGGTCGGGCGCCGCCGGCACGTCTGGGCCTGCCTGAACCTTGCGGGACGTGCGGGGGCACCCACGGGGCCCTTACCCCGGATGCACCGGGGCGGTGGATCGGGGCTTACCCTGCGGGGTCACGGTCCGGCGGCGGGAGAGTGGCGACTTGCACGCTGACCTGGGACCCGTCCGCGCGCAGGAGCAGCCCGCGGCCCGGTGGCAGGCGCTCTGCCCGTGTCCCGTGCAGCACCGGGCCTTCGAGCGGGTCGCCGGACAGGAGCACGCCAGGCGCGCCAAGCTCGCGCAGTGCGGCCACGAGCGGGTCGTATGTAGCTCGCGAGTAGCCGGTCACCCGGCGGACCAGTACCAGGCGGAACCCGTTTTCCGCGCTGTAGGGCAAGAGGCTTGCAAGATCGGCAAGCCCTCTGGCGCCAGCCCCCACGACCAGGTCGTGATCGTCGACGACCAGGACCTGCAGGGGCTGGCCGGACAGTCCGGCCGACCTATCCGGTTTGGTCGATCTATCCGTTTCGGTTGACCTTGCCAGTGCGGCCGACCTAGCCAGTACCGACGACAGGGCCGTCGTCAGGGCTTGCACCTCGGACGTGGTCCGGGCATAGGTCAATCCCGTGCCCGTGCCCGTGGTTACGCCTGCTCGGCGCATTGAACCCCGGGGGTCGACCACCCACGCCCTCGTCGATTCGTCCTTGCTGAGCCTGCGTACCTGCGCGGTGATTGCGCGAAGAAGGGACGACCGGCCGGACCGGGCGTCCCCGAGCACGAGCAGGTGGCCCTCCTCGCCTGACAGGTCCAGCCGTACGGGCTGCAAATCGGGCGCTCGGACCCCCACGAGCAGGCCGTCCGCCGACGGCTCGGTCGCAGGCAGCGGAAGGGCCGGCGGCAGGAGTGCCAGGGGCCGGTGCCAGCGTGCGGTGTGCGGTTGCCGGCTACGGGCCAGCGCTGTGATCGCTGACCAGCCCCGGAGGCCGTCTCGGGCGGGCCCGCTGAGGTGCGGCAGCGCTACCTGGAGCAGCCGCCCGTCGGGCAGGCTGGCCCGGCCGGGTAGCGCCTCTCGGTGGAGCTGCAGTGCGCGGTGCCGGGGAAGCTCGGATTCTGTGGGGTCCGACATGGCGAACTCCAGCCGGCCCGCAATGCACTCACGCAGCCCCCCACGCAAGTCGGCCCACCTGGAGGCCGTCAGGACGAGATGGATTCCGGCTCTCCCTCCCCGCGCCCCGAGTTCGGCGAGCAGGGGATCAATGCGGGGTAACCGCGCTCGCAGCTGGCCCACGTCGTCCACAACGAGGACGACGCGCCCGAAGCGGTCGCCTGGCGCCCGCGGGCCGAGCGTCAAGTACTCGGCCACGTCCGGAATCTGCCGCGCCCTCCACCACGAGGCCCGCAGGTCGCACAAGGCCACCAGCTCGCCGAGCACTGCTGCCACACGCTCGGCATCGTCCAAGCTCGCAACGTCGGCGACATGGGGCAGCTCGATCGTGTTGGCCAGGGCGCCGGAGGTATCCAGGATGAAGATCCCGACGTCGGCGGGGTCGGCCGTCAGGGCGAGCGCGGCCACAAGCGTGCGGACCAGCGTCGTTCGCCCAGATCCCGGACCTCCTACGGCCGTAACGTGCCCCTCACGACCGCCAATGCTGATGCGGTAGACCCGTTGCTCGTGCTCGGCGGGCAGGTCGAGCAGCCCGACAGGCACCGACAGCCCGGCAACGCCCGCACTGGAACCGTCGGTGGTTGGGTCTGCTGCCGCGACGGGTGACCGCGGTGCTGGCGGTGCTGGCGGTGCTGGCGGTGCTGGCGGTGCTGGCGGTGACAGTAGGCGGTCGAGTGTCAGGGCCCGGGGGAGGGGCGGCAGGACGATCTGACGAGCGCTCGGCGGTAGGGGCTGGGGCCCCGCGAGGGCGCTGAGCCCGGTGCAGACCTGCCCAGCCAGGGCGGGCCCCTGCGTGGCGGGCCCGGAGGCTGCGGGCGCTGCCTGGCCGGCAAGGCTTGCCCTGAAACGCCGAATCCGACCGTCGACACTCAACAACCCCACACCGGGCCCCGGGGGCAGCTCGTACGCAGCAGCCGACCCCACCATCGCATGCGACTCGGCCGCCGTGAACGTCCGGAGGCACAGGCGGAAGCGAAGATGTGGTTCGAGGGCGCGCAGCCGCCCCTCGTCGAGGCGCTGCGCCGCCAGCAGCAGATGGACCCCCAGACCGCGCCCGATGCGCCCCACCCGCACGAACAGATCGACCAGCTCGGGGCAGGCGGCGAGGAGTTCTGCGAACTCGTCCACCACGAGCAGGAGAGAAGGCAGGGCATCGTCGCCGGAGCTGGTGGACAGGCGCCCGTAGTCGGCCACGCAGCTGACCCCGGCGTCGCGCAGCAGCTGCTGACGCCGGCGCAGCTCTCCGGCCAGTGCTGCCTGCATGCGCTCGATCAGCCCGTCGGCATCGAGCAGGTTGGTGACGAAGCCGGCCACGTGTGGCAGTGACTCGAGAGCAGCGAACGCGGTGCCCCCCTTGTAGTCGATGAGCACCATCCGCAACTCGGCGGGCGTGTGGGTGGCCGCCAGCCCGCACACGAGAGTGCGAAGCAGTTCGCTCTTGCCGGAGCCGGTCGCGCCCACGAGTAGACCGTGCGGTCCGGCACCGCCCTCGGCCGCCTCCGTCAGATTCAGAATCGCGACACCGCCGTCCTCGTACTGGCCGAAGGGCACCGCCAGGCGGCGCAGGCGGCCACCGCTCACCCGGGCCAGCAGGGCGGGCAGCTCGGGTGGCGCCGTCGTGCCCGCTGCCCCATTCGCCGCGACCGCTCGTGGCGGCAGGACGCTGCACCCGGCAGCCGCTTCGGCCGGGGAGATGGTTTCGGGGCGGGCCACGAGCACCGAGGGGGCGTTGGGACGGCCTTCCCGCACCCACAGGCACCCCTCGGGGTCGAGGCGCATCACGGTGGAAACGCCGACGGGCATGGCCGCGCCGGCCGGGATGACCAGCAGGGTGCCCGCGCCCCCCGCTCGGCCCTCCGCTGGCAGGCAGGTGTCATCGGCTGTGCTGCCGGCACCGCTGCGGCCAGCCGAACCGCCTGCCAGCGCATCGACGAATGTCACGTGGTGTCTGGGCGCCTGCCCCGGCCTCGCGGCATCCAGCCGGTCGAGCTCGAGGCGCGGCGCGGGTAGCGGGGCCGCGCCGCTGACGTGCATGCCCGACACATGCGGCGCGCGCTTGCACCATTCGTAGTCACGGGCCGCAGCTGCGGGTATGGACACAGTGACCTCAAGGTCATCCGGGTCGTGCATGAGAAGGATCTGCGCCAGGGCGTGGGCGGCCGTGCACCGGGCGAGAACCTCCTGCCCCGGGCAGGCCTGCAAGACGGTGAAACCGCGGACGACGTCGACGGTGACCGGCATGTCGTCGACAGCCGAGTAGCGCGCCGCCAAGCTGCGGGCGGACGCGGCAAGGTCGTCGCTGCCATCGGCGTCGACCGGCACGGCCTCCGCCGTCACGCGCGACGCCGACGGCACGCGGCCGGTGCCCACCCTCACGACACCGAAGTCGAGGTCGCCCGGCTGCCGCAGCCAGTGGCGGCCGCGACGTGCGGCGTCGCGGCTCACGGGCCAGGGCGGGTACAGCGCCTGCGCATGCCCCTGCTGCGCCAGGTGGGCGCGCGCCAGCCGGGCCTCGGTCTGCTCGAGATAGCTCAGGTACCGGCTGCGGCGAGCAGCCTCCTTGCGCGCCCGCCATTGGCGGCGCTGGCGCAGGCTCAGCAGCGGAATGCCGCACCCGAGGAGGACCAGGACGCCGCTGAGGACCAGAAACGTCATGCTTCCCGAGAGGAGCGCGAAGGCGACCATCCCGAGACTGCCGGCCGCCGGCAGGAGGGCCGCTAGGCGGCCCTGCGGCTCCTCGTCAGCGGCGGCCGGAGGAGCCGCGATGCGGAATTCCTCGGCGGCGACGGGCTCCGGCCACTGCCGGGGGCCGGGGGCGACGGACACGGGGCGAGACTAGGTTCGGGGTGCGACACTTCCGGGGCCTGTCCACAGCCGGCCCGGGTTCACAGCCGGGCCGGGTCCACAGCCGGCCGGACATGAGTCCACCCGGGCCATGTCCCCAGGTTGCTACTGTAGCCATCCCGGGCGATTAGCTCAGTGGGAGAGCGCCTCGTTCACACCGAGGAGGCCGCTGGTTCAATCCCAGCATCGCCCACCACACCTCCGGCTGGTGGCGGCGCCACCCACCGGCGCGCGTTGCCTAGCGCCTGCGCCCGCGCAGTGCCGCTTCGGCGCCCGCGCAGTGCCGCTTCGGCGCCCGTATCAGCGGTGAACGACCCAGCCGGCGCTGCGTCCCGGCGTGTTGCGTTGTGGCGGCACGGCCCGCTGAGATCCCTACCGAAGACCCGCTGCGTCGGGCCTATCGGCCCTATCCCGAGACCGCGCACGGCGTTAGGTGGAGATCTGGAGAGTCGTGCGCCGGCAGGCAATCCTGGCGGCGGGAGTCGAGGAGGTCGCCATGTCGGCCCGTAAGAACGTGTCGGAGTGGGACGCCCGCATGGGTTACATCGGCGGGCTGCCACCGCATCCTGATCAGCATCAATACCTGCTACCCACCGCCGCGCCTGCCCACGATGGCATCGCGTGGCACCATGCCCAGCTGAAGCCGCCGCTGGCAACGGCGCGACTCCCGCGGAGTGAGGCGATTGTTTCGCTGGGCATCGTGGCTGTCGTGGCCCTGGTGGTGATGGGGCTCGCCGGCTGGGCCTGGTGGGCGGTGCTCGGCGGGGTCCTGGCTGTCGCAGCTATGGCGTACGTCCTGTGGGATCGCCGGGTCATCGTGGGAGCGGACTTCATCGCGGTCCGCCAGCTCGGCCGCTACCACTTCGCCACCTTCGACGCGGACAGGCCTCTTCGGCTCCACCCGTCCCGGCACGGCGAGGTCGTCGTAGTCGACACCGACGACGGGCGGCACCTGCGGATCCGGGAAGCCGAGGTCGCCGATCCGGCGGTCAACGACACGCTGCACGGCATCCTCGACAAGGGCGAGGCAGTGGCCGACGAGCGGGTCGAGACGCTTATTGCGGTGCAGCGCGGGCAGCCGGGCCATCGATTCCTCGCCGACCTGTTCCGGTGACGGAGAGGGCCGGTTCCTGCCGTGTGAGTCACCCGGTGAAGGCTCGACCCCACCTATTGGGGGGTGACAGGTGGGGTCGAGCGGTAGGCACTCTAGAGGCTGGCCCATAGCGAGCGGCGCGCGCCACGCAGGTGTGCCCCCGCGTCGCGGGAAACCCGTCCGCCGCAGGCCTATCCGGACTTGGTCGCCGCGACGCTGCAACGCAAGGCGGGCGCTGCCAGCGGTGCGGGGGTGTCCGTCACTTGCTTCGACCGCAGCATCAGTATGGTGTCCCGACGTCCGGGCGGCGCAGCGTTCGGGGCGGCGCGGCAGAGGCCGGCGCCGGAAGTGCGGGCGCGGGGAGAACCGTGGCGACACATCCGGCGGTGACGTCGGGAGGTGCGGCCGGCCCGACTGGGCCTCGGCCGTCCCGCCCGGCCAGGCCGCCGGCCCCGTCCTCGGCCAGGCCGCCGGCCCCGTCCCCCGCCCCGACTGGGGCCCGCGGCTTGCACCACGTCCCCGCCCTGGACGGGATTCGCGGCGCGGCCGTGACAGCGATGCTGCTGTACCACGCAGGGATGCCCTGGGCGCGCGGCGCCTTGCTGAGCATGGACGTCTTCTTCGCCCTTTCCGGCTTTCTCATCACCTCGCTGCTGGTGTCGGAGTGGCGACGCCGCGGTGCCGTCAGTCTCAAGGCGTTCTGGGCGCGGCGGGCCCGCCGCCTGGTTCCCGGGCTGGTGGTCGTGCTGCTGGGCATCGCCGCCTTCATCGCGTTCGTGACACCGGTCACCGAGCGCGCCAGCGTCCGTGGGGACGCCCTGGCAACGATCGGTTATGCGGCGAACTGGCGGTTCGTGTTCGCCGGAAAGGGTTACTTCGACCAGTTCGCCGACCCCTCACCGCTGCTGCACATGTGGTCGCTGGCCGTCGAGGAGCAGTTCTACCTGGTGTGGCCGCTGGTCGCCGTCGCGGTCTTCGTCGTGTCCCGCCGGCGCGCGGGGGCCTACGGCCGGCCGGGGGGGACGCGCAATCTCGCACTCGTTGCGGCGGTCGGTGCGGTTGTCAGTGCCGGGCTCATGGCCTGGCTGTCGTTTCGGGGGGCCGAGCCGTCCCGCCTCTACTACGGCACGGACACCCGAGCGCAGGCGCTGCTGGTCGGAGCCGCTCTCGCCGCGGCCCGGCCGGCTGCCGCATGGGGCCTGGGCAGGCGTGCCGGTGCCGCCCTGCAGGCGGCCGGGTTCGCTGCCGCGGGCCTCATCGTGTTCTGGTGGCACGTAGTCGACGGGCAATCTGACTGGCTCTACCGGGGCGGGTTCTTCGCCGTCGCGGTGGGCGTCGCCGTGGTCATCGCGGCGGTGGTCGAGATGCCCTCCGGCCCGCTCGCGGGGCTGCTGTCGTTCCCGCCGCTGCGCTACGTAGGGCAGATCTCCTACGGCTTGTACCTGTGGCACTGGCCCGTGTTCCTCTACTTCACCCACGCCCGGACGGGGCTGACCGGCACCGCGCTCCTAGTGCTCCGCCTGGTCGCGACGGTCGCCATCGCCGCCGCTTCCTACCACTTCGTCGAGGATCCGATCCGCCGGAAGCAAATGCGCCTGCCAAGGCCGGCGGTGGCGGTGCCGGCGACGGCCATGTCGGTCGCGGGCATCCTCGTCGTGGCCACGGCGGGACCAACCGCGCCGAATGTCTCCGGACTGGACGAGCGGACCGGCCAGCTCGTCGCCGCTGCGCCCGCTGCGCCCACGGCGACCGGGGGGCCGGGGCGGCCCGGGGTCGCGCGCCCTGTCCGCGTGCTCGTCGCGGGCGACAGCGTGGCCCTCACGCTCGGCAGGGTCCTGGCACCCGACGCCCCGCGGTACGACGCGACCTTGTTCAACGCGGGTCTGGTCGGCTGCGGCCTGGCCCGGGGCGGGCCGGTACGCCACGACGGAGAGGAATCCGATCCCCTGGCCCGGTGCGAAGGCTGGCCGGCGCTGCGGGCCGAGGAGGTCTCGCGATTCGATCCCGACGTCGCAGTCCAGCTCGTCGGCCGCTGGGACGTCCTCGACCGGATGCGCGACGGGCATTGGGGGCACGTCGGCGAGCCGGGATACGACGACTACCTGCGCAGCGAGATGAACCGATCCGTGGACGTCCTGAGCGCTCGGGGCGCGAAGGTCATCCTGCTCACGGCACCGTGCTTCGGGCCGAGGGAGCGCCCCGACGGGGGGATCTGGCCCGAGAACGACCCGGCGCGGGTCGACGCCTTCAACCAGATCGTGCGCGACGTTGCCGCGGGACGGCCGGACGTGGTCCGGGTCATCGACTTCCCAGGCGATGGTCTGCCCGGGCG
>JADGOW010000278.1 GCA_017882765.1 Frankiaceae bacterium | reverse complement strand
GGGGGCGGACCCGGCTGGGATCGGGGCAACGGGTTTGCGGGTGTTCTTTCGCAGCTCGGATTGACGATTGACCAGCAGCAGAAGATCGCCAAGATCCACGAGGAAACGCGACAAAAAAACTGGGATGCGATGGGCCAGTTGCTCTCCGAACAATTCACGCTGAGCAGCCTTTACCGCGCCGACAAGCTCGCGCGGATCGTGCGTGATCCGGCGCCCTACATCGCCGTACTGCTCCTCGACCGCAAGATCTGTGAGCTCGGGGCGGCCAGCCTGGTCACCGTGATCATGGTCCACGCGTTCGGGGCGGGATTCGCCGCCATCGCGTTGGCCGTGCTTGCCGTGACGATCGTGGACTACGTCCTGGTCGGAGTGGCCGCGCGCACCCTCGGGCGCCAGCACGCGGCGACCATCGCGCGGCGCACGGCCGGGTTCACCACCAAGCTGACCTCGTTGTCGGGCCCGGTTCGGCGCTCGCTCATCCTGCTCGGCAACGCCCTCACGCCGGGCAAGGGATACCGCGACGGGCCATTCGCCACGGAGGCGGAGCTTCGCGATCTCGTCGACCTGGCCGAGGAACGGGACGTGATCGAGCGGCGCGAACGCGACATGATCGCCTCGGTGTTCGAGCTGGGGCACACGCTCGTCCGCGAAGTCATGGTTCCGCGCACCGAGATGGTGTGGATCGAGTGCAGCAAGACTGTCCTGCAGGCGGTCACCTTGTCGCTGCGCAGCGGCTTCTCCCGGATCCCGGTCATCGGCGAAAACATCGACGACATCGTCGGCGTCGCCTTCCTCAAGGATCTCGTCGCGCGCGAGCACGAGGGCTGGGCCGACCGGCCGGTCGAGGTCGCCATGCGCCCGCCGCTGTTCGTCCCGGACAGCAAGCCCGCCGACGAGCTGCTGCGGGAGATGCAGGCCCGGCGGGTTCACCTGGTCGTCGTCATCGACGAATACGGCGGCACGGCCGGGCTCGCCACGATCGAGGATCTGCTGGAGGAAATCGTCGGCGAGATCACCGACGAGTACGACACCGAGATCCCGCCGATCGAGCGCATCGACTCCGACACGGCCCGGGTGACGGCGCGGCTGTCGGTCCGCGATCTGGCCGAGCTGTTCCATGTGGATCTGCCCAACGAAGACGAGGTGGAGACGGTGGGCGGACTGTTGCAGAGCGCGCTCGGCCGGGTGCCCATCCCGGGTGCGACGGCGGCGCTCGCCGGCCTCGAGCTGACCGCGGAGAGCGCGGCGGGGAGGCGCAACCGGATCGACACCGTCCTCGTGCGCCGCGTCTATGCCGATGCCCACTCGCACCAGGGCGACCCGCAGAAGGGCGACCCGCACAATGGGGATACCCACAAGGGCGACTCGCGCAAGGCGGACTCGCGCAAGGCCGACTCGCGGGCGCCGGCCCCGGATGCAGCGTGACCACCGACCTGTCCGCCGAGGACGTCAAGCTCGTGCGGCTTGCCCGGGCGGCCCGACTGCGTGCCTACACGCCCCACGGCGCTGTTCCCGAGGGTGCGGCTGTCCGCGACACCGATGGGCGCACCTACGCGGGGGCCACCGTGGACCACGCCGACCCCGCGCTGGTCACCTCGGCGCTGCGGGTGGCCGTGGCCACGGCTGCGTCCAGTGGCGCGCGGGCGTTCGGATCGGCCGTGGTCGTCAGCGACGCGCCCGAGGGGGGTGCCGACACCGCGGGGATGGCGCTGCTCGCCGAGTTCGGCAGCGGGATTCCGGTGGTGGTCGCAGGCCCCGACGGGACCGTGCGACGTTCCGTGTCCACGTGAGCTCCCCGCCGGCCCAGCCGGGGGACCAGCCGGGGGACCAGCCGTTCCGCAGTGGCTTCGCCTGCTTCGTCGGCCGCCCCAACGCCGGCAAGTCCACCCTTGTCAACGCTCTCGTGGGCAGCAAGGTGGCCATCACGAGTGCCCGCCCGCAGACCACCCGGCACGCGATTCGCGGCGTGCTGACCCGGCCGGACGCGCAGCTCGTCCTCGTCGACACCCCCGGGCTGCACCGCCCCCGCACTCTGCTCGGGCAGCGGCTCAACGACATCGTCCGCACGACCCTTGCGGAGGTGGACGTGATCGGCTTCTGCGTGCCCGCCGACGAGAAGGTCGGCCCCGGCGATCGGTATCTGGCCGCCGAGCTGCGCCGCCTCAGCCCCCGCACCCCGGTCGTAGCGATGGTCACGAAGGCCGACCTAGTGGTCGATCGGGACGCTCTGGGCGCTCAACTCCTAGCCGTAGCCGGGCTCGGCGACTGGGCCGAGGTGGTCCCGGTCAGCGCGGTCACGGGGCACCAGCTGGGGCTGCTCGGCGACCTGCTGGTCGCCCGGCTCCCGGTCGGGCCGCTGCTGTATCCGGAGGGGCAACTCACCGACGAGCCGGAAACCGTCCTCATCGCTGAGTTCGTCCGCGAGGCGGCGCTGGAAGGTGTGCGGGACGAGCTACCACACTCCCTGGCGGTGACCGTCGAGGAAATAGTGGCCCGCGAGGACGTGCCGGCGCATGCCGGCGAGATCAGGCAGGGCGGGCAGGGTGGCGTGAGCGGGCAGGGCGGGCAGGGTGGCGTGAGCGGGCAGGGCGGGCAGGGCGGGCAGGGCGGTCTCCTCGACGTGTACGTGACGGTCTGGATCGAGCGTCCGAGCCAGAAGGCCATCGTGATCGGGCGGGGTGGGCAGCGCCTCAAGGAGGTCGGCACCACCGCTCGGCGCCAGATTGAGGCACTGCTGGGGACGCGGGTCTACCTCGACCTGCACGTGAAGGTGGCCAAGGACTGGCAGCGCAACCCCAAGCAGCTGCGCAGGCTGGGCTTCTGAGCCGACGCGCGTCCGCCCGCCCGCCCGC
>JADGOW010000277.1 GCA_017882765.1 Frankiaceae bacterium | reverse complement strand
TATCTGGTCGAACACCGCCTGGCCCACATGGCCCAAGCAGGCCGAAATCAGCCGCGTGACACTGGTCGGCCGTCACTGTGAAGCCGGGGACGTCATCGCGGAAGAAGTCGCAGTGCCCGCCGATCTACGACGCGGTGACGTGCTCGCCGTACCCGCGGCAGGCGCCTATCACCACTCGATGGCCAGCACTTACAACATGACCGGCAGGCCCCCAGTCATCGCAGTTTACCGGCGGCTTCTCGCGCCGGCCCCGCGGCCGGGTGTAATCCCAGGGGACCTCACCGGCGAGCGTCCCAGCCGCCGCGTAGACGAGCGCTGCTGCCAACGCTTTGGGACGGCCGCCCGCCCGGTGCTGCCCACGCCGGCAGTCTGCCAGGGGCGCCGGTCCGCATCGGCGCTGCCTTGTGCACATAGAGCTCGGATATGTTCCCGGCGTGCACGTCCGGACCCTCGACGGCAGCGAGCCCTACCCACGCTCGACGGCTCCAGCATTCGGGAGCTGTGCGAACCTTGCGTGGGTGCCGGTGCGCGGGCACCGATCACAACACCGGCGACGCCCCCGTTGGTGCTGCTGTGGAGCTGCGCGCCGGCCTACTCGCACGAAGACACGATTCTCACGGAGTGATCGATGGCAGCACCCTTCCCGGACGAGCGAACCGCCGTGGTCACCGGAGCGGGCTCGCGGCGTGGCATCGGCCGGGCCACCGCGGACCGCCTCGCCCGGAAGGGCTGGTCGGTCGCGATCCTCGACCGCGATGCCGACGGGGCGGCGGCGGTGGCGGCCGAGGTCGCAGATCGCTGGGAGGTCGCGGCGATCGGTCTGGGCACCGACGTCAGCGACGAGGCCGCGGTTGACGTCGCCGTCGGCGAGGTGGAAGCCCGGCTGCCGCCCATCGTGGGGCTGGCCAACGTGGCGGGCGTGAGCTCACCGGTCCCGTTTCTCGACCTCACCGCGGCCGAATGGGATCGGGTCTTCGACATCAACATGCGCGGGACGTTCCTCGTCACCCGGAGGGTGCTCCCGGGGATGGTCGAGCGCGAGCTCGGCCGCATCGTCAGCGTCTCGTCCATCTCCGCGCAACGGGGAGGCGGGACGTACTCCAAGGTCCCCTACAGCGCGTCCAAGGCCGCGCTCATCGGGTTCAGCCGCGCCCTGGCGCGCGAGGTGGGGCCGGCGGGCGTCACCGTGAACTGCGTCGCGCCCGGTCCCGTGGACACCGACATCATGGGCGGCCGGCTGACCGACGAGCGCAAGGCGGAGATGACGGTCGGCATGCCGGTCGGCCGGGTGGGCACGGCCGAGGAGGTCGCGGCGCTGATGGTGTTCCTCCTGGGCCCGGACGCCGGGTACATCACGGCGGCAACCTACGACATCAACGGTGGACTCCAGGTCTCCTGAGCCGGCGGTGGCGCCTGCGGGGGGCGCGCTGCCGGGGCTCGACGCAATCCTTGCCCAGGCGCCTGACCTGCTGGCCCTGCCCGACGCCCGCGCGCGCATTCGCTCTTCGCACGCGGCGACCGGGCGCCGGATCGCCGTGCTCGACGACGACCCGACCGGATCGCAGACGGTGCACGACGTGTCCATCGTGACGGTGCCCGACGCGGACACCTACGCCGCCGCGCTGGCAGATCCCGGGTCGACCTGCTTCATCCTGACCAACTCGCGCAGCCTGCCCGAGGCGGCCGCAGCCGAAGCGAACAGCAGCGCCGGCCGGGCGCTCTTCGAGCTCGGGCGGCGCCTGGGCGCTCCGGTCGACGTGGTCAGCCGTGGCGACTCCACCCTGCGCGGCCACGTCGCCGCGGAGGTTCGGGCCCTCGGCACCGCCCGGGCGGGGGTCGCCGGCCGCGGGTTCGACGGCGTCCTGTTCGTGCCCGCCTACCTCGAGGCGGGGCGCGTCACGGCGGGCGACGTCCACTGGGCGCGGGTGGCCGGCACGTTCGTCCCGGTAGGAGAGACCGAGTTCGCGCGGGACGCCACCTTCGGCTATGCCTGTTCGGACCTGCGCCGGTTCCTCGTCGAGAAAGGCGGCGGGCGGATCGGCCTCGACGACGTCCACAGCCTGAGCCTGACCGACATCCGGCGCGGGGGCCCGGGGCAGGTGGCGGATGTCTTGCGCCGTGTCACACAGGGCCGGTTTGTCGTCGTCAACGCCACCGACTACGCCGACCTCGAAGTCGTTGTCCTCGGCTTACTGGAGGCGCAGGCGGCGGGCCGGACATTCCTGTGCCGCAGCGGCCCGTCATTCGTCCGCGCCCTCGCCGGGCTGGAGCCCAAACCGCCGCTCACCCCGGCCGAGATCTGGCCGTGGGGGCGCCCGGCGGGCCACGGGCTCGTCGTCGTGGGGTCACACGTCGGCCTGACCAGCCGCCAGGTCGAAGTTGCACTGGCCCGCGGCCGGCTGGCCGCCCGGGAACTCGACGTGGCGTCGCTGGCCGATGCGGGACGCTGCGCCGCCCAGGTCGCCGCCGCGACAGCTTGGATCAGGGCCGCACTTGCCGACTCTGACGTGCTGCTCTACACCACGCGGACACTGGTTCGCGGGTCGGACGCCGAGGCCAGCCTGGGCATCGCGCGCGCCGTGTCCACGGCGGTCAGCGACGTCGTACGCGGGGCACTGCCCGCCCGGCCGGCCTGGTTCGTGGCGAAGGGCGGCATCACCGCGCACGACGTCGCGGTGCGGGGTCTTGGCATCCGCCGCGCCACTGTGGCCGGTCAGCTGTTCCCGGGGCTGGTGTCGGTGTTCCATCCGGTCGAGGCCGCGCCGGAAGTGCTCGGAGCGCCTTACGTGGTCTTCGCCGGCAACGTCGGTGACGAGAACAGCCTCGCCGACGTGATCGAGCTCGTCGGGGGCAGCGGGACCCGGC
>JADGOW010000118.1 GCA_017882765.1 Frankiaceae bacterium | reverse complement strand
CGACACCGGCGGAGCGTGGATCGTCGTGGAGAAGATCCTTGAGGGCTCCGAGCACCTTCCCGGCACGTGGCAGTGCGCCGGCACGACCGGCTACGACGCCCTCAACCAGATCATGGGCCTGTTCGTCGAGTCCGGCGCCGAAGCCGAGTTCACCGAGCTCTACGAAGCCCTCACGGGCGAGTCCGGCGACTACGGGTCGGTCGTGTCCGCCGCCAAGAAGCACGTCGTCGAACATGTGCTGGCCGCGGAGGTGAACCGGCTCGATGAGCGCCTCACGTCGACCGCCTGGGCGGACTCGCGCACCCGGGATCTGACCCGGCGGGGCATCCGGGAGGCCCTGGTCGCGGTGCTGTCGAGCTTCGAGGTGTACCGGGCATACGTGCGACCGGGTGAGCCCGTCCCCGAGGTGTCCCGGCAGATTGTCCGGGCGGCCTGCGAGCGGGCGCGCGCCGTAGCGCCGTCACGCGCTGCCGAGGTGGACGCGGTGGGCCGGCTCGTCCTCGACGGCCCCGCGGACGTCGTCGTCGCGTTTCAGCAAGCCTGCGGGCCGGTCATGGCCAAGGGCGTCGAGGACACCGCCTTCTACCGCTACGCGCGCCTGCTCGCGCTCAACGAGGTGGGCGGCGACCCCGGCCGCTTCGGCAGGTCCCCCGCCGACTTCCACCGCTACTGCGCCGACCTGCAGCACGACTGGCCGCTGACCATGACCACCCTGTCGTCCCACGACACGAAGCGCTCGGAGGACGTCCGGGCCAGGCTGTGCGTCCTGACAGAGGACGCCCGGGGCTGGGCCGACACCGCCGCGCGGTTGCTCTCCCTCGGCGAGAAGTACGTCTCGGCGGCCGGACCGGACCGCAACAGCACGTACTTCCTGCTGCAGACCCTCGTCGGGGCCTGGCCGGTGTCGGCCGACCGGGCCGTCGCCTACATGGAGAAGGCGAGCCGGGAGGCCAAGCTGCGCACGTCCTGGACCGACCCTGACCCGGCCTATGAGGACGCGCTCCGACGCTACGTTCACGCTGCCCTCGCCGACGACGAGTTCCGGGCGGCGCTTGAGGCCTACGTCGAGGCGCTGACGCCGGCAGCCCGCGTGACCTCCCTCGCGCAGAAACTCATCCAACTGACCATGCCCGGAGTCCCGGATCTGTACCAGGGGTCCGAGACGCAGCTGCTCGCGCTCGTCGACCCGGACAACCGGCGACCGGTGGACTTCTCCCGGCTCCGGGACACGCTGCAGGCGGCCCGCGACGACAAGCAGCAGGTCGTGGCGGCGGCACTTCGGCTGCGCCGGGAGCGGCCGGAGTGCTTCGGCACGGAGGCGGCCTATGAACGCCTCGAAGCGCGGGGCACCTCAGCCGAACACGTCCTCGCCTTCGCGCGGGGCGGCCGGGTGGTCACGGTGACCCCTCGGCTGGCGCTGACCGTGGCCCGTCGCGGCGGCTGGGGGGATACCGCGGTGTCCCTGCCCCCCGGCCGCTGGGTCAACGTCACGACCGGCGCAGCTGCCGAGGGCGCCGCGCCACTTGCGGACCTGCTCGACCCGGGGCCCGTCGCCCTGCTCGTGCGTGCAGGCTGACCCACCGGAGCCGCCGCGCCGCGCTCACGGGCGCACGAGCAGGGCCACCGACTCCGGACCGAGGGTGACCACGCTCCCGCCGACCGTGGGGTCGCCGGAGGCCAACAGCACGTCGCAGTCCTGCGCGCCGGGCATCGGGACGTCCAGCATCGTGTCCGCGAAGTTGCAGGCGACGCTGATGCGGCCACGGTGCATCACGAACCAGCGCGCCCCGTCGTCGTAGGCGCAGCGGACCAGGTCGCGCCGGCCGTCGTTGAGCTCGGGCCACGCTTTTCGCAGCCTGATGAGCCACCGGTACCAGGCCAGCAGCGAGGCTTGAGGTTCCCGCTCGGGTTCGGACCAGTCCAGCGTGGACCGGCGGGCAGTCTCGGGGTCCTGCGGATCGGGTATGTCGCCGGGCTCCCAGCCGAAAGCGGCGAACTCCGCCGAACGGCCGGCCCGGACCGCCTCGGCCAGCTCATCGGAGGCGAACGAGGAGAAGAACTGCCACGGGGTGCGCGCACCCCATTCCTCCCCCATGAACAGCATCGGGACGAAGGGCGAGGTGAGCAGCAGCGCGGCACCCACGCGCAGCAGGCCTGGCGAGACGAGCTGGGACAGCCGGTCCCCCTGCGCGCGATTGCCCACCTGGTCGTGGTTCTGCAGGAACGTCACGAACCTGGAGCCGGGGAGCCCGTGCGGGCGGCGCCCGTGGCTGCGGCCCCGGAACGTCGACCAGCTGCCGTCATGCACGTAGGCGTTCGTCATGGACTTGGCCAGCGTCGCCATCGAGCCGAAGTCGCAGTAGTAGCCCTGCCGTTCCCCGGTGAGGGCCGCGTGCAGGGCGTGGTGGACGTCATCGCACCACTGCGCGTCCTGGCCGAACCCGCCGGCCTCGCGGGCGCGGATCAACAGCGGGTTGTTGGCCTCGGTCTCCGCGATGAGGAACAGCGGCTTGCCGACGTGGGCCGACAACACTTCCACCTCGGTCGCGAGCTCCTCCAGGATGTGGACCGCGCGGTCGTCGCGCAGCGCATGGACCGCGTCGAGGCGGATGCCGTCAACGTGATAGTCGAGCACCCACATCCGCAGGTTGTCGAGCAGGAACGCGCGCACCTCGTCGGACAACGGGGCGTCGAGGTTGACCGCCGGCCCCCAGGGGGTGGCGTGCGTCGAGGTGAAGTAGGGCCCGAAGCGCTCCAGGTAGTTCCCGTCCGGCCCCAAATGGTTGTAGACGACGTCCATTACGACTGCAATGTCGTAGGCGTGGGCGGCGTTCACGAGCCGCGCGAGGGCGGACGGTCCCCCATAGGGCTCGTGGACCGCGTAGAGCCCGACCCCGTCGTAGCCCCAGCCGCGCTCCCCAGGGAAGGCGTTGCACGGCAGCAACTCCACCGCGTCGACACCGAGGTCGGCCAGATGTGCCAGCTTGCCGATCGCCGCGTCGAAGGTCCCCTCCGGCGTGAACGTCCCGACGTGCAGTTCGTAGAGCACCGACCCCGCGAGGGGAATCCCCCGCCAGCCCCGGTCCGTCCACGGGAATCCGGAAAGATCCACAGTCCGCGAGCGGCCGTGGACCCCGTGCGGCTGGTGCCGCGACCGCGGGTCGGGTATCTCCTCGTCAGAGCCGTCCAGCAGGAAGGCGTAGTCGGTGTCGAGGTGCTCGCCGCGGACCTCGGCCCACCACCAGCCGCCCTCCTGCGAGCGCATCGCGACGCGGGTGCTGTCCACCACGACCGCCACCTCGCGCGCGAAGGGCGCCCAGACGCGCAGCCTGGTCAAGGCCTGTCAGGCGGCCGGGTCGGGGGCGAGAGCCCGGATGCCGGCGCACGGGACCGGACGGGCCGCCTCACCCCCGCACGGTTCGGCTGCCTCCCTCTCGGACGGACCGCCAGCCGCAGCACGGCCAGAGCGATGTGCAGGTCTATCTCCACGCAGCCCCCCGGGCGTCCGGAGCCCACGCCGGAGGGGAGGGGCGATCCGGACTGAGCCTCGTGTGTCTTGTCGACTAACCCGGCAACCTATAGGAACAGAATGGGGCGGTCCCGCATCTGGTCCGAATTACTCGCATGGGAGGGTCCGGGGCTACCTGCACGGGCTATGCGATCGCGCCTTCCCTGGCAAGAGCGACGAGGCGCGACGTCGCCCGCTGGAACTTCTTGCGGTGCGGGCCGTCCAGGAAATCGTCGGAGAACAGGCGGTCGAGCCGCAGGCCCGAGGCAACAATCGGAACAGCGCGATCATAGAGACGGTCGACCAGGACGACCAGCCGCAACGCGGTCGCCTGATCGCTCACAGCCCGCACGCTGTGGATCCCGACGAGCGGCACGCCCTCGACGAGAGCGCCGTACCTGCTGGGATGCAGGCCCTCGAGATGGGCGAGCAGCGCGTCGAAGTCATCGCGGGTCGCTCCCGTGGTCATGTCTACCCGCCGGGACACCTCGGCATCGGAGACGGGCGCGGGCGGGGCCGGGTGACCCCGGTGCCGGTAGTCTTCTCCATCCACCCGCAGGGCGACGAAGTGGGCGGCGAGCCCCTGGATCTCGCGGAAGAAGTCCGCGGCAGCGAACCTGTCCTCGCCCAGGTCCTCGGGCTGGGTGTTGCTCGTGGCCGCGAACCGCACGCCCTCGCCCGCGAGCTTGGTGAACAACGTGGAGACCAGCACGGTGTCGCCAGGGTCATCGAGTTCGAACTCGTCGACGGCCAGCAGCCGGTGCCCGGACAGCGCCTCCGCTGTCGTCGCGAACCCCAGGGCGCCCACGAGCGAGGTCAGCTCCACGAACGTGAGGTAGGCCTTCGGCTCCGGGGCCACGTGCCACAGCGACGCCAGCAGGTGCGTCTTGCCGACGCCGAACCCTCCGTCGAGATACACCCCGGAGCGCAGCCCACGGCGGGCCGCCCCGTTGCCGGCCCGCCCCATCCGGCCGAATCTGCCCAGCCAACCCCAGCGTGCGGCTGGCGGCTGGGCCAGCTCGTCGGCGAAGCGCCGCAGTACGTCGACGGCGACTTCCTGGCTGGGCTGGGTGGCGTCGGGACGGTAGGTCTCGAAGCGCACCCCCTGAAACCGCGGCGGCGGAACCAGCCCGGCCACGAGGTCGTCCCGCGATATCGACAGCGAGCGGGCCACGAGCGAGTTCGTCCCCGTCACAGCGATCAGAGTAGGGGGATCAGCGTAGGGGCGGGGCAGCGTCATCGGGCGGTCAGCACCTGCGCCAGCTCGAAGGAGACGGGACGATCAAGCTGGGCGTAGGTACAGCTGCGCGGCTCCCGGTCGGGCCGCCACCGGCGGAACTGTGCGGTGTGCCGGAAGCGGCTGCCCTCCATGTGGTCGTAGGCGACCTCGCACACGAGCTCCGGGCGCAGCGGCTGCCAGGACAGGTCTTTGTCCCGGTTCCATCGGGACAGCCCGCCCGGCAGGCGGCCGGCCACCGCTGGGTCCGGGGCGCCAGAGCCCGGGGCGCCAGAGCCCGGGGCGCCAGAGCCCGAGCCCGCCATCGCGGCGGGGTTGCCGACGATGCTGCCCGCCCAGGCCCCCCAGGGGTGACCGTCGAAGCCGTCCATCCGGTAAGGAGCCAGCTCGTCGAGAAGGGCGCGGCGACGCGTCATCGGGAAGGACGCGGCGACGCCGACGTGGTTCAGGTCGCCCCCCTCCTCGTAGAGCCCCAGCAGGAGCGACCCCACCACCGGCCCGCTCTTGTGCCACCGGAAGCCGGCCACGACACAGTCCGCCGTACGGGCGTGCTTGATCTTGAACATGACCCGCTGGTCCGCGCGGTAGCGCAGGCCGGGGGGCTTGGCCACGACGCCGTCGAGCCCCGCGCCCTCGAACTGCTCGAACCAGGTCCGCGCCACGGCTTCGTCATCGGTGGCGGGCGTGACGAACACCGGCGGGCCGGCCTCCGCGAGCGCCGATTCCAGCGCCGCCCTGCGCACCTGGAACGGCTGCTCGCGTAGGTCGTCGTCCCCCATTGCCAGCACGTCGAAGGCGATGAAGCTCGCCGGTGTCTGCTCGGCGAGCAGGGTCACCCTGCTCTTGGCCGGGTGGATGCGCTGCTGGAGCGCCTCGAAGTCCAGGCCCGGACCGCGGACGACGACGATCTCCCCGTCGAGCACGCAGCGAGGCGGGAGCTCGCGCCGGAAACCGGCGACCAGCTCCGGGAAGTAACGGGTCATCGGGCGCTCATTGCGGCTGCCGATCTCCACATCGTCACCGTCGCGGAACACGATGCTTCGGAAGCCGTCCCATTTCGGCTCGTACAGCATGCCTGGCGGGATGTCCGGCACGGACTTGGCGAGCATGGGGCCGACAGGAGGCATCACGGGCAAGCGCACGAAGGCATCTTCTCCCGATAGTGGGCCGGCGGCTCCTCCCGTCCGAAGGCTCACGGCGGTCGGTCCGTACCGAGCGGCATTCACCCGCGCGAGCTCTCCGCTCAGGCGGGAGTCAGCACCAGCGTCGTGCCCAACGCGACGAGGACTGCCATCACCACCAGCGCGGCGAATCGCAGGGCCACCTGCGCCGCCGTCAGGGGCACGTGCGCGCCCCGGTAGTGGTGTTCCAGCTGCGCGATCTCGGCCTCCCGCGGAGAGAGCGGTTGGTCGGTCGTGCGCGCGAGCGAATACCAGAAGAAGGCGAAGAAGCCGCTGTACTGCATGTCAGTTCCTCATCCATCAGGGAGGCCACATCACGATCGGATGATCATACCGGCTCCCGCTGTGGTGCCCGACGCCTCGTCGACCAGGATGAAGCTGCCGGTCACCCGGTTGCGACGGTATTCATCAAAGAACAGCGGCTGCGTCGTGCGCAGGCGGACACGGCCAATCTCGTTGAGCCCGAGATGGGGGACGCCCTCGTGCCGGTGCAGCGTCGTCACGTTGATCCGGTACTGCAGGTCCATGACCTTCGCCCGGACCTGGCGGGTCGTGTGCTTGAGCGACAGGAGCTGTCCCGGCCGCAGTTTCGGCTGGTCGGTCATCCACGCGACCATTGCCTCGATGTCCTGGCCGACAGCGGGCACGTTGTGCGGGCGGCAGAGCATGTCACCCCGGCTGATGTCGAGGTCATCGGTCAGCCGAACCGTCACGGACATCGGTGGGAACGCCTCGTCGACACTGCCCCCGAAGGTGTCGACCGACTCCACCGTGGAGGTCAGCCCGCTGGGCAGGACCATGACCTCGTCGCCTGCCTTCAGCACGCCGGCCGCGACCGTTCCGGCGTATCCCCGGTAGTCGTGAAACGCGTTGTGCATGGGCCGCACCACGTACTGCACCGGGAAACGCACGTCGATGAGGTTGCGGTCGCTGGCGATATGGAGGTCTTCGAGGTAGTGCAGCAGCGAGGTTCCCTCATACCAGGTCATGTTCGGTGATCTGGTGACCACGTTGTCACCGTTGAGGGCGGACACCGGAACCGTGGTGAGGTCGTTGATGTCCAGCTTGGCGGCGAAGTCCTTGAACTCGTCGCGGATGCTCTCGAAGATCGCCCGGTCATAGTCGACCAGATCCATCTTGTTCACGCACAGCACAAGGTGCGGGACCCGCAGCAGCGACGCCAGGAACGCGTGCCGCCTGCTCTGCTCCAGGACGCCCTTCCGCGCGTCGACCAGAATCAGTGCGACGTTGGCCGTGGACGCGCCCGTCACCATGTTCCGCGTGTACTGGATGTGACCCGGCGTGTCCGCGATGATGAACTTGCGCCGCGGGGTCGCGAAGTACCGGTACGCGACGTCGATCGTGATGCCCTGCTCGCGCTCGGCCCGCAGCCCGTCCGTCAGCAGCGCGAGGTTGGTGTACTCCTCACCGCGCTGGCGGCTCGTACGTTCCACGGACTCAAGCTGGTCCTCGAAGATCGACTTCGAGTCGTAGAGCAGTCGCCCGATCAGCGTGCTCTTGCCGTCGTCCACCGAGCCGGCAGTGGCCAGCCGCAGCATCTCCATCAGAAGTAACCCTCACGCTTACGATCTTCCATCGCGGCTTCGCTCACCTTGTCGTCGGCGCGGGTGGCGCCACGCTCGGTGATGCGGGTGCTTGCGACCTCATCGATGATCTCCGTCACGGTGCGTGCCCCGGACAGCACGGCGCCGGTGCAGCTCATGTCCCCGACGGTGCGGTAGCGGACCGTCTCGACGACGGTCTCCTCGCCGTCAAGCAAGGTCACCTGCGGACCGAATGCCAGCAGCATCCCGTCGCGACGGTAGACCTTCCGCTTGTGGGCGAAGTAGATCGACGGTATCTCGATCTCTTCCCGGTCTATGTACTGCCAGACGTCGAGTTCGGTCCAGTTCGACAGTGGGAAGATCCGGATGTGCTGACCTCGCTTGTGCCTGCTGTTGTAGAGGCTCCACAGCTCCGGGCGCTGGTTCTTCGGGTCCCACTGGCCGAACTCGTCACGGAACGAGTACACCCGCTCCTTCGCCCGAGCCTTCTCCTCGTCCCGGCGGGCGCCGCCGAACACCGCGTCGAACTGGTTCTGCTCGATTCCCTCGAGCAGAACCGCGGTCTGCAGCTGGTTGCGGCTGGCGCGGGGGCCGGTCTCGTCGTCAATCTTCCCCTCATCGATGGCCTGCTGAACGCTGGCCACCACCAGCCGGAGCCCCACCTCCGCGACGCGGCGATCGCGATAATCGATCACTTCTGCGAAGTTGTGCCCGGTATCCACGTGCATCAAGGGGAACGGCGGCTTGGCGGGCCAGAAGGCCTTCTCAGCCAGCCGGAGCATCACGATCGAATCCTTGCCACCGGAGAACAGCAGCACCGGCCGCTCGAACTCGGCCGCCACCTCACGCATGATGTGGATCGACTCGGCTTCGAGCATGTCCAGATGTGACAGCTCATACCGCATTGCCCGCATCGTGGTGGAGCCCCCTTCGACGTGCAGCAAGTCGTCGGCGCCGCGAGCGTCGCGGCGCCGCCTCAGCAGTGTCCGCACTTTCAGGCTAGCCGCGAGACATCGCTGGCTATGGCGCTCTTGGCCAGTGCGGCGTTTGTCGTCACAGCGGGTCACCCGCGCTCGGGCGCGTGACGGCCAGCACGTCGCGCACGTATTCAGCCCGGCAAACCAGGAGGTCCGGAAGCAGCGGATCGCGGGCGTTGTAGATCAGAGGGGAACCGTCGATCCGCGAGGCATGCAGCCCTGCGGCCCGGGCGACGGCGACAGGTGCCGCACTGTCCCACTCGTACAGCCCGCCCGCGTGCACATACACATCCGCCTCGCCCCGCAGGATGGCCATGGCCTTCGCTCCGGCCGAGCCCAGGGTCAACTTCTGTCCCGCGAGCGCCGACGTGACCTCGTCGACCACCGCAGGGGCCCGGCTTCGGCTGGCGACGATGCGGGCCGGTCCGCCGGCGGGCGGCGCCGGCACGGGCGGTGGCTCGGTGCAGAACACCAGCCCCGCCGCCGGCAGCGCGACAGCCGCGGCCACCAGATCGCCCGCCGGGGCAGCACGCCCGGGCACCTCGCCGGCCCGTGACCCAGTCCCTCCCGCCGCCCACAGGGCGACGTGGACAGCCCAGTCCGTGCGGCCCGGCTCGCCGAACTCCCGGGTCCCGTCGAGGGGGTCGACGATCCACACGCGGTCGGCGGTCAGCCTGCCCAGATCGTCCTTGCCTTCCTCGGAAAGCACGGCATCCCCGGGGCGCCGGTCCGCAAGTGCAGCGGTGATGAGCTCGTGGGAGCGTCGGTCGCCCTCGTCGCGCAGCGCGCGGGGGTCGTCGAATCCCATCTCGGCGCGCAGCGTCATGAGCATGCGGCCGGCCGCGCGCGCGAGTTCGGCGGCCAGAACGGCGTCGGTGCCGACAGTGGTCATCACGAGCCAGTGTGCCTCCGCCGGGCGGGCGACCCGCCGCTCGCCCGCCGCGGAGTGTGAGAAGGATTACCAAACTCGTCCTGACTGCCGTACTCGCGCCGGTCGGTGGCCACCGGCACGGGGTATGCGACCCCCACACGCGGTTGCCGCGCGACCATGAGCCACATGGACACTCTGCTGGCGAATCCGGACGAGGTTCGCCGCGCGCGGGAGTCGAGCTTGAGCTGGCCA
>JADGOW010000117.1 GCA_017882765.1 Frankiaceae bacterium | reverse complement strand
GCAGGCCCGGCGGACGGCAGGCCCGGCGGACGGCAGGCCCGGCGGACGGCGGACGGCGCGGCGGGGGCGCGGGGCCGGCGCGTGTCAGGAGGTCAGCAGCCCCACGAGGACCTCCCCGGCCCGCTCGACCCCCTCGTCATCCACGTCCAGGTGTGTCACAAGCCGAAACCGATGCGGGTCCACAACGGAGATCAGCACCCCCGCCTCCCGTGCGGCCGAGGCCAGGGCCAGCGCCGAGCGTCCGTTCGGCAGGGCCACAGAAACGATGTTGGTGTGGACGGCCGCGGTGTCAATCGCACCGGCGCCCGCCAGGCGCACGGCGAGCCTATAGGCGCGTCGATGATCCTCGGCCAGCCGGGCCAGGTGGTGCCGCAGCGCATACAGACCGGCCGCGGCCAGCACTCCGGCCTGCCGCATCCCGCCACCGAGGCGCCGGCGCAGCAGCCGTCCCTCCGCCGCCCGGCTCGCGTCGGTGACGAGCAACGAGCCGACCGGCGCCCCCAGCCCCTTCGACAGGCAGACCGACAGCGTGTCGAAGAGCACCCCGTAGTCCCGTAGATTCACCCCGGCCGCAACACTCGCGTTCCAGATTCGCGCCCCGTCGCAGTGCAGCGCCACCCCCTGCTGCGCGGTCAGCAGACGCAGGTCGGTCAGAACGTCGAGCGGCACCACGGCACCCCCGTGCCGGTTGTGGGTCTGCTCGACGGCCACCGCACTCGTGGGCACCATCGCGAACCCGGGAGGGCGGATGGCCCCGGCCACCTCGGCAACCGCCGGCACGCCGTCGGGGGAGGTGAACGTCCGGGTCTGGATGCCGCCGTGCTGGGCGGCCCCGCCCGACTCGTAGGTGACGATGTGGGCTTCCGCGTCGCAGAGCAGCTCGCCCGCGGGAGGGACGACGAGGCGCAGGCAGATCTGGTTGCCCATCGTCCCGGACGGCACGAAGACTGCGGCCTCGTGCCCGAACAGGTCGGCGACCTCGTCCTCGAGGGCCCGGACGCTGGGGTCCTCGCCGTAGACGTCGTCACCCACCTCGGCGCCGGCCATCGCGCGGCGCATCCCCTCGGTGGGACGTGTGATCGTGTCGCTGCGCAGATCGACGATGTGAGGCACGGGCGCCGACGCTAGCCGCGCGGCCTCAGGACCGGGCGGCCACCCCGTCCTGAAGCATCTCGGCGGCGAGGAAGGCGACTTCGAGCGCCTGGCTCGTGTTGAGCCGGGGGTCGCAGGCCGTCTCGTAGCGGCCCGCGAGGTCGGCTTCCGCGATGTCCTCGGCGCCGCCGAGACACTCCGTCACATCGTCGCCGGTCAGCTCGATGTGCAGGCCCCCCGGATGGGTGCCCAGCTCGCGGTGGACCGCGAAGAACCCGCGCACCTCCGCCACGACGTCGTCGAAGTGGCGGGTCTTGACCCCGCTCACCGTGCTGCGCGTGTTGCCGTGCATCGGGTCGCACGCCCACACGACCGGATGCCCGGAGGCGCGCACCTTCTCCACCAGCGGCGGTAGCAGGTCACGGACGCGACGCGCACCGAGCCGCGTGATGAAGGTGAGACGCCCCGGGTCGTGGCCGGGGTCGAGCCGGTCGGCGAGCGCCACCGCGTCGTCGGGAGTCGCGGCCGGGCCGAGCTTGACCCCAAGCGGGTTGCCCACGCGGGAGAGCAGGTCGACGTGGGCACCGGCGACGCCGCGGGTGCGCTCCCCGATCCACACGGTGTGCGCCGACAGGTCGTAGACGCGCCCGGTCGCGTCCTCGACCCGAGTGAGCGCGCGCTCGTACTCGATCAGCAGCGCCTCGTGGCTGGTGAACATCTCCACGCCGCGCAGGGTGGGGGTGGCCGCCATGTCGATCCCGCAGGCGCGCATGAAAGCCAACGCGCGATCGATGTCGCGGGCCATGGCCTCGTAGCGCTGACCGGCGGTGGAACGGCGGACGAAGTCACGGTTCCAGTCGTGAACGGCGGTGAGATCGGCGAAGCCGCCGGTGGCGAACGAGCGGACGAGGTTGAGCGTCGCGGCGCTGGAGTGGTACGCGCGCACCATCCGCCGCGGATCGGGTCGCCGTGCCGGCTGGGACGCTGCGATGTCGTTGACCGCGTCCCCGCGGTAGGCCGGCAGCCCGGTCGCCTCCTCGACGTCGGCCGAGCGCGGCTTGGCGTACTGCCCGGCGATCCGGGCTACCTTGACCACCGGGACGCTCGCGCCGTAGGTGAGCACGACCGCCATCTGCAGCAGAGTCTTGATCTTGTCGCGGATCCCGCGGGCGGTGGCCGCCGCGAACGTCTCGGCGCAATCGCCGCCCTGCAGCAGGAACGCCTCCCCGCGGGACACTGCGGCGAGCCGATCCCGAAGCTTGACGATCTCGTGGGCGGTCACCAACGGCGGCACCGCGGACAGCTCGGTGACTGCCGCGGCGAGCTCACCGGAGTCGGGCCACGCCGGCTGTTGCGCCGCAGGCAGCGCACGCCATGCATCGAAACCGTCCGGCAACACGTTCTGCAGCGTAAGTCGGGGCTGCAAAGCAGGTGACTCGGAGGACGAAGATTCGGCCGAGTGGCCTACTTTGGGGCGACGAGAGGCTGGCGATCGGCCCGCGGCATGAGTCCAGAGACAACATCTCGCGCAGGCCTGTGACCAGTAGGAATAGGCCTGCCCGCGGGGGTGGTTACATTTGATCTTCTAAACGATCTCCGTAGCGGCCCCGTTCCGCCTCGTGGCATCGTCGGCAGACGCGCACTTGAGGGGAGCTCAGCTGTTCGCCTCCCCACTGAGCCTTCCTGATCTCGCTGTACTGCCACCGACCCCATTCATGTCGGACCTGGGACTCTGTTGAGCCGCATCGTTCACATCGGTGGACCTGGTCGCATCGGTCAGGGGCGACATGGTCGAACTGGCCCCAGGCATGCAACGTCTTCTCCTCGACCTTCCCGCAGGAATCGCACCTTCGGAAGGTCCGACATCGACGGTCCGGATCGGGCCATTCCCCAGAATGCCGTCCCGCCTTGCACCTTGCTCTCGTCAAGACGCTCATCACCAAGTCCTCCTCCAGGCGGCGCGTCGCATGGCGGCATGCCATTAGCGTGCCATTAGCCACGGCACCAAGCGGTCTCGGGACGGCGCGGCGGGGCCGAGCGCCCGGCCTAACTGCGGTGCCTTACGCTCAAGCAGCTCAACAGGACGTGACCGTCGCACAGGAGCAGGCTGGGCTTCACCGCCACGCCTCCCGGCGCGACGAGCCGCGAACTTGTCACGGAGCACAGTGCGGCAAAGATCGGGGCACGATCGGCACGCGGCTGGCCTGCGCTTCAGCGCCGCGGTGTTCGAGTGCAGTCGTTGGGAGGGCTCACCGAGGCTGCCTCACCGCTGGCAGGTCAGCCGGGCTGACTCGCCTTCTCGATCAGACCTCAGCCGAAGAAGACCCCCGCTTGCGCGTAGAGCTCCGGCGGCACCAGCTTGAGCTCGGCCGTCGCCTCGCTCAGCGACACGCGCACGATGTCGGTTCCGCGCAGCGCGACCATCGTCCCCCAGGCCCCGTCAGCGGCGGCCTCGATGGCGGCAAGCCCGAACCTGGTGGACAGCACCCGGTCGAATGCCGTCGGCGAACCCCCGCGCTGGATGTGGCCGAGCACGGTGGACCGGGTCTCGCGCCCGGTCCGCTTCTCGATCTCACCCTCCAGCAACTGCCCCATGCCGGACAGGCGCACGTGCCCGAACGCGTCCAGGTCGCCGCCCTTCACCGACAGCGTCCCCTCCTTCGGGACAGCGCCCTCCGAAGTCACGACGATGGGCGCGTGCCCCTTCGCGTAGCTCTGCTGGACGTAGTCGCAGACCGAGTCGATGTCGAACGGCTGCTCGGGGATGAGGATCACGCTGGCGCTTCCGGCCATCCCGCTGTGCAGGGCGATCCATCCCGCATGCCGTCCCATGACCTCGCAGACGAGGACGCGGTGATGGCTGTCCGCGGTCGTGTGCAGCCGGTCGATGGCCTCGGTCGCGATGTTCACCGCCGTGTCGAAGCCGAAGGTGAAGTCGGTCGCACCGAGGTCGTTGTCGATCGTCTTGGGCACGCCGACCACCTGTACGCCGTCGTCATGCAGCTTCTTCGCGACGCCGAGGGTGTCCTCCCCGCCGATGGCGACCAGGGCGTCGAGCCCGAGCCGGGCCATCTGCTCCTGGACGCGGGCCGGCCCGCTGTCGATCTTGTAGGGGTTCGTCCGGCTCGACCCGAGGATGGTGCCACCCACCGGCAGGATGTTCCGGACCACCTCGACGTCCAAGGGCATCGTCAGCCCCTCGAGCGGGCCCTTCCACCCGTCGCGCAAGCCGACGAACTCATGGCCATAGGCGGTCGTCCCGCGAGTGACCACTGCGCGGATCACACCGTTGAGCCCCGGGCAGTCGCCACCGCCGGTCAGGACACCGAACTTCACGTCAAGGCTCCCCTCACTGGGCATCGCTGGCCCCCCGGCACCGCCGCTGATGGATGCGACGCAAGGGAGGCGAATCAGGCAACGTGCAGTCGGCCCGAAGACTAGCCGTCGGAGCGGCCTGCCCCGCAACAGGGACAGGAGATAGGTACGGTGCGGTCGTGCCACGACAGCCGCGCCCGCTGCACAGGTCGACGCCTTCGCCCCGACCCGAAGGTTCCTCCCGCCGCCGCCTGACGGCCCCCGCTGCCGTGGCCGCCCTTGCCCTCGGCCTCGGCGCGGCTGCCTGCAGCACGGGCGGCACGAGCCAGTCGACGACGCCGAGTACGGCGGTCGCAGGGAACACACCGACCCCGAAGCCGACGCCGGCGCCGCCCCAGGAGCTGCCGGTGGGCGGGCGGACAATCTTCCCGAAGTACCGGGTCGTGGCCTACTACGGCGCCGCTTACGACGGCGCACTGGGGGTGCTGGGCGCCACCGCCCCGGACGCGATGGCGCAGAGGCTTGCGACCCAGGCTGCCGCCTACGCCCCGTACGGCAAGCCGATTCTGACCTGCTTCGAGCTGATCACAACCGTGGCCGACTCAGCGCCCGGCGCCGGCGGCATGTACAGCTCCCGCGGCAAGGCCGACATGGTCGCCCAGTACCTGGCGGCGGCGCGCCGGCACAAGGCGCTGCTGCTGCTGGACCTGCAGCCGGGTCGCGACACCTTCCTCAACCAGCTCAAGAACTACGAACAGTTCCTCCGGGAGCCGGAGGTCGGCGTCGCGCTCGACGCCGAGTGGCGCACCCCGGGCTCGAGGCCGGGCAAGGTCTTGGGGCACACCAGCGCTGCTGAGATCAACGAGGTGGGCGACTACCTCGCCGGCATCGCCAAGAAGTACGACCTGCCGCAGAAGCTGCTCGTCCTGCACCAGTTCCGGACGTCCATGATCCCCGACCGCGACAAGGTCAAGGACTGGCCTGAGCTCGCGGAAACCGTCCAGATGGACGGCACGGGCATCGGCCCCAACGGGAACAACGACAAGCTCAAGGTCTACGGCATCCTCGTCCCGGGGAACACCCGCTTCTACCCGGGTTTCAAGGTGTTCTACAAGCAGGACTACGCCCCGCTGACCCCTGCCCAGGTCATGGCGCTCAAGCCGCAACCCGTCTTCATCAGCTACCAGTAGCGGGACGCCAGCCCGAGCGCCGGTGGCGGACCTGTTCGAGCGCCCGCCACCGCGCCAGGTTGTGCCTGGCATCGGCCAGGGCGTCGTGCGCCTCGTCGGGGGCAGCGGGCAGGGGCGGACAGCCGAGGTCCTCCCACCGCTGCCGCAGCTCGCGGGTGAAGCGTGGCAGGGCCGCAGGCAGATCCGGCATCGCCCCGTACAGCTGGCAGAGCACAACGTGGTCGTAGGCGCCCATCCAGGCCCACAGCTCCGGATCGCCATCAGCAGTGAGGAAGGCAGTGGCCTCGTCCCGGATGACGCGCCGGGACTTCCACACCGGAGCGGCCGGCGACGGCAGCTTGTCCAGCACGTTGCGCCGCACCCACGAACCGGCGCCCGCCGCGTCGAACTCCGTCGACACGGCGTAGTACTCGCGCTGCCCGGACTCGTCGACGATCCCCAGCGAAACCAGCTCGATCGTGCGACCGTCCTCAAGGAACTCCGTGTCGTAGAAGTAGCGACAGGTCACCCGTCCATCCTGGGCCTGCCTGGCCCTGTCGGGCGCAGGAACCGGGGGGCGTGTACAACGAACACCGGGTAAGGACGACATATCGTGGCGGCGGTGACCCGCCGCCACGCCTGGCGCCCCCGCTCAGGGCAGCGGGGTCCCTGCCCGAACCCAGGCCAACGCCGCCCGGCGCGCCGCCTAGAGTCGAGATGTGAGGGAGGCCGGGCCTCGGCCTCACGAGCCCCCGGGAGGTGGGCAATATGCCCGGCGCCCCTGGCTCGCTCGTGGGTGCCCCGCCACGCGGCTCGCCGGTGACCGCCGACCGCGTCCGAGCGTTCGCAGCAGACGCCCTGGCCCCGTCCTCCGGTCCGCGCCGTGTCGGCGTGGAGTCGGAATGGTTCGTCGTGCGGGCAGCCGGCCGGCCCCCGGCAGACCCGGCGACCCCGGATGCGCCCACCCCCGCGGACGACGTTCTCGCCGTGGACTGCCTGCGCCGAAGCGTGCCGACCCGACTCCCCTGCGGAAGCACCGTCAGCTTCGAGCCGGGTGGGCAGATAGAGCTGTCGTCGGCGCCGGAGCCGCTGCCCGACTGCCTCCGGCACTCGGCCGGCGACCTCGCCACGCTGCGCCACTCGCTGACCACGGCCGGGCTGGATCTGGCGGGGCTCGGGCTCGACCCGCTGCGCCCGCCGGTCCGGCGGCTGGACCTTCCGCGCTACGCGGCGATGAGCGAGTACTTCGGCGCCGGGCCGGGACGCACCATGATGTGCTCGACCGCGGGGCTGCAGGTCAACCTCGATACCGGTGGGAATGGCGGGGGTGAGTTGCCGGCCCGGCCGGCTGGGCGGGCAGTGTCCGTGGCCGACAGATGGCGGCTGGCCCACCAGCTCGGGCCGGTTCTGGTGGCGGCCTTCGCGGCGTCACCGCTGCGCCGCGGTGAGGTGACCGGCTGGCGTTCCACCCGTCAGTGGATATGGGCCGTGGTCGACCCGGGGCGGACCCGGCCTGCGCTCGAGCTGGCCGACGACCCGGTGGAGGCATGGGCGCGCTACATCATGGCCGCGCGGGTCATGCTGCTGACCGACCCGGACGGGGCGTGCCTGGCGGTTCGCGACGGCAGCACCTTCGGGGACTGGGTGGCCGGGCGGGGCCCGGTGACGCGGCTTCCGACCGAGGCAGACCTGGCCTATCACGCGACCACTCTGTTCCCTCCGGTGCGGCCGCGTGGCTGGCTGGAGATCCGCTACCTGGACGCCCTCCCCGCGGCGCTGTGGCAGGTTCCGGTGACCGTTCTTGCCGCGTTGCTCGATGACCCGGCGGCGGCCGACGCCGCCCTGGACGTCACCGCTCCCCTCGCCTCGCACTGGGTCCAGGCTGCCCGGCTGGGCCCCGCCGACCCCGACCTGCGCCGGGCGGGCCTGGAGTGCTTCCGGCTGGCGGCCGCGGCACTACCCCGGCTGGGCGCGGGCGGGTCGGCCGTCACGGCCGTCGAGAGCTTCGCCGAGCGCTATCTGGAAGCTGCCCGCTGCCCGGCCGACGACCTGCTCGACATGGCGGCCCTCGACGGCCCGGCCGGCCTGCTCGCCCCGGAAGCTCTGTCCGTGGCGGCGCCGCACCCGCAGGCCCCGCACGCCCACACCCGATCCCCCGATGGCCGTCCCGCCGGTGGCACGCCAGGCCCTCTTGATTCCGATGCTCAGGAGGTCCGGTGACCGCGGACCTCAAGGAGATCATCGCGAGGGAGTTGGACGGGTCCCGTCGCCGCTCGCTTACCTACACCGACCTCGACGACGCGGACCTGGTCCGCCAGCACTCGCCGCTGATGTCCCCGCTGGTGTGGGACCTGGCGCACGTCGCGAACTACGAGGAGCTGTGGCTGCTGCGGGCCGTGGCCGGTGTCGAGCCGACCCTGCCCGACATCGACGACCTCTACGACGCCTTCAAGCATCCGCGCCGCAGCCGGCCGACCCTGCCCCTGCTCGGGCCGGCGGAGGCCCGCTCGTATGCCGCACGCGTCCGGGGCCGCGTACTCGACGTGCTCGACAGGGTGGACGTAGCGGAGAGCCCCGACATGCACGGCAACCCAGGGCCGCCGCTGCTCGACGACGGATTCGTCTACGGGATGGTCGTCCAGCACGAACACCAGCACGACGAGACGATGCTGGCCACCCACCAGCTGCGGGTCGGGCCGCCCGTCATCGACGAGGGCGCCCAGCTGCCACCCAGCCGCACGCCCGCCCGAGCCGAGGTGCTCGTGCCCGGCGGCGAATGCACTCTGGGAACCAGCACCGACCCCTGGGCCTACGACAACGAGCGCCCCGCCCACCGGGCTCTGCTGCCGTCGTTCTGGCTCGACGTCCTGCCCGTGAGCAATGCGGCCCACATCGCCTTCATCGAGGCGGGCGGGTACGCCGACGAACGGCTGTGGTCTCCCCCGGGCTGGGTCTGGCGGTGCAAAGAAGCCCTCGTGGCCCCGCAGTTCTGGCGTCGCGACGGCGGCACCTGGGTGCGCACGCGCTTCGGCCGGGACGAGCCGGTGCCCCTCGACGAGCCCGTCCAGCACGTCTGCTGGTACGAAGCAGAGGCGCACGCCCGGTGGGCCGGCAAGCGGCTGCCCACCGAAGCCGAATGGGAGAAGGCGTGCTCCTGGGACCCGACAGCCAGGCGGGCCCGCCGCTACCCCTGGGGAGATGACGACCCCACGCCCGAGCGGGCCAACGTGTCGCACCGGGCGTCCCGGCCCGCCCCGGTGGGCGCCTACCCGGCCGGCGCGAGCGCCTGCGGGGCGGAGCAGATGGTGGGCGACGTGTGGGAGTGGACGTCCTCGGATTTCGCCGGATACCCGGGCTTCCGGTCCTTTCCGTACCGCGAATACAGCGAGGTGTTCTTCGGCACGGAGTACAAGGTGTTGCGCGGTGGGTCGTGGGCGACGCACCCGCGGGCGATCCGCGCCACGTTCCGCAACTGGGACTACCCGATCCGGCGGCAGATCTTCGCCGGGTTCCGACTGGCCCGCGACGCGGCACCGGACGAGGGTGGGGCGGGCGCGAACCGGCCCGGCGAAGGCTGGGCCCGCGAGGGTGGAGGCTGAGGTCATGTGCCGCCACCTCGGCTGGACTGGCGCACCGCGGACGCTTGCCGCGCTGATCCTCGACCCGCCACAGGGCCTGCTGCACCAGTCCTTCGCCCCACGGCTGCAAAGTCACGGGCTCGTGAACGCCGACGGCTTCGGGGCAGGATGGTACGTCCCGGAGGTACGCGCCGAGCCCGCGCGGTACCGGCGCCGCGTGCCGATCTGGACGGATGCGTCGTTCACGTCACTGGCAGGCACGATCGCCAGCACCTGCGTCGTCGCGGCGGTGCGCTCGGCGAGCATCGGGATGCCCATCGAGGAGGCGGCTACCGCGCCGTTCACCCATGGCCGGTATCTGTTCAGTCACAACGGCCGGGTGGACGCCGACCGGCTTCGGGGGTTCCTGCCGCTGGCGGCCGTCCCCGAGTCCCCGTGTGACTCGGCGGTGCTGGCCGCGCTGCTCTGGCACCGCCTGGGCCAGCCCGCCGC
>JADGOW010000276.1 GCA_017882765.1 Frankiaceae bacterium | reverse complement strand
AGGAGGTCGGTCGGGAAACCCTCGAGCAGGCGCAGGCCCGGGACTTGGCCGGGTTCTGGGCCCGGCGTCATCGGCGGGGGTACGCCCCGAAAACGACCGGGTTGCTGCGTACGGCGTTGGCTGACTTCCTGGGCCACCTGCACGAGGTCGGGCAGATCCGGGAAGACCTGGCCCGACGGCTCCCGCCGCAGCGCTATCCGCGACGCGGCCAGTCGGTCCCGCACCCGTGGACGGCGGGGGAGGTCCGTTTGGTGTTGGAGCAGATCGATCGGCAGTCCGCGATCGGGAAACGCGATTACGCGATGGTGTTGCTGACCGTCAGGCTCGGTGTGAGGGTCGGGGATCTGCGCCGGTTGGAGCTCGGGTGGTTCGACTGGCGCGCCGAGACGCTGGCGTTGACGCAGCACAAGACCGGGCTGCCGTTGACGCTGCCGCTGCCTGGTGACGTCGGATGGGCGGTGATCGACTACATCCGGCACGGCCGGCCTGAGGCGGCCTGCCGGCAGGTGTTCGTGAAACACCGCTACCCGTTCACCGCGTTCGGGTCCTCCACGTCGGCGGGGTGCCGGCTGAACTACTACGCGCGGCGCGCCGGGATCGTATTCGCGGCCGGGCGCTCGCACGGCCTGCACTCGCTCCGCGGCGCGCTGGCGGTCGCGATGCTCCAGGCCGACACGCCGCCGCCGGTCGTCACCGCGGTCCTGGGTCACGCAGCAGGCGCGACGACCGCCGCGCACTACCTCAGGCTCGACACCGAGCACCTACGCCACTGCGCGCTCGACGTCGAAGATGTCCTCGACGCAGGGGCGCGGTCGTGACCGCGTCGACGCTGCCCGAATTGATCGCGACGCTCGTCGCGGCGCGCCGCGCCGGCGGGTTCCGGTACGACCGCCAAGCACGGGTGCTGGCGCAGTTCGCCGAGCACTGCCGCCGAGAAGGGTACGCGGACGGGTCGATCATCCAAGAGGCCGTCGAGGGGTTCCTCTACGGCCGCCACCTCAAGGCGTCGACGATCCGTCGCGAGGAGATCATCCTGCGCGACCTGGCAGAACACGCCCGCCAGTTCGGCTGGCCGGCGTGGGCGCCGCCGACGCTGACCCGAGTGAAGACCCGGCACCGGCCGCCGCCGTATGTGTTCAGCGACGAGGAGATCCGCCGCCTGTTTCACGCGATCGATACCCAGCCGCTGTCGGAGATGTCGAACCGGGCGCTGGTTGACCCGGTGCTGTTCCGGGTCCTCTACGCGACCGGGCTGCGCATCTCCGAAGCGCTCAACCTGCAACTGCGCGACGTCGACGCGGCCCGCGCGACGCTCGAGGTGCGCGACAGCAAGAACCGCGAGCACCGCATCGTGCCCGTCACCCGGCGCCTCGCCGACACGCTGGAGGCGTATATCGCGGCCGCGCACCCCGACCCCGAACCTGCCCACCATCTGTTCCACACCGGCGACCCGGCCACACCGGCCGACAAGTCCACGATCTACAACCGGTTGCGCCGCTACCTCGCCGACGCGGACATTCCCCATTTCCCGGGCGGCCCGCACATCCATTCGCTGCGTCACGGGTTCGCGGTGCATAACCTGCGCCGCTGGGCGGCTGACGGCAGCGACCTGGCGGTGATGCTGCCCTACCTGTCCGCGTACATGGGGCACGCCGACCTACGCGGGACCCAGTACTACCTCCAGTTGACCGCGGACGCCTACCCCCAGGTCGCCGCGCTCGCGCAAGCCAGGTTCGGGTACGTCATCCCCGGGCCCGCGCCGCGGGAAGGAGCCGACCAGTGAGCCGCGTCACCCCTGCCGGCGGGGAACTGGCCGGCCGCTGGCTGTCGAAGTTCTTCACCGACCACCTCGCCGGCGAGCGGGACCTGTCCCCCCAGACGATCGCGTCCTACCGAGACGCGATCAAACTGCTGCTCACCTGGTTTCGCGACGTGCAGGCAACCCCGCCCGAAAAGCTGCGCCTCGCCGACCTCGACCGGGAGCGCGTGCTCGCGTTCCTGGACTGGCTGGAGGCCGAACGCGGTAACTCGCCGGCGACCCGCAACCAGCGCCTCGCCGTGATCAAGTCGTTCGCCCGGTACACCGCGATCGAGCGGCCAGAGTTCCTCGACCAAGCCACCCAGATCATCGCCGTCAAGCAGAAGAAGACGCCGGCCACCGACATGGGCTACCTCACCGGCGACGAGGTCAAAGCCCTCCTCGCCGCACCAGACCCGTCCACCCGGCGCGGACTGCGCGACACCGTCCTGCTCTCCACGCTCTACGACACAGCCGCCCGCGTCCAAGAGCTCTGCGACCTGAACACCGCCGACGTCCGCGCGGCCCGCCCGATGCTCGTCACGCTGCACGGCAAAGGCTCCAAAACCAGGCGCGTCCCGCTGATGGACCCCACCGCCCGACTCCTGCAGGACTACCTCGACCGGCGCACCCGCCATCCCGGCGTCGGCCCAGACGCCGACCCCCTCTTCCACGGGCCCCAACAGACCCGATTGACCCGCTGGGCCGTCACCAAACTCCTCGCCAAACACGTCCAATCCCTACGCCGCCGCGACCCCGGCTACGCGCCCGGGCTGAACATCACCCCGCACGTGATCAGAAGGACCCGAGCGATGCACCTGCTGAAAGCCGGAGTGAACGTGATCTACATCCGCGACCTGCTCGGCCATGCCGACGTCTCAACCACCGAGATCTACGCCCGCGCCGACCCGGAGACCAAACGCAAAGCCATCGAGAACGCCTACGAGTCACTCACCCCCGAGCCCCTGCCCAGCTGGACAGCCGACCGAGATCTCCTCGAATGGCTCGACCAGATCTGCCGATAACCGCCCGGATTATGTGGCCGGAACCGGGCTCAGCGACAGGCCCAGCAAAGGAAACACGCCAGCCGGCCACATAACCCAGCCGTCCACGTAATGCCGGTTACG
>JADGOW010000116.1 GCA_017882765.1 Frankiaceae bacterium | reverse complement strand
AGTGCGAAGCCGACTCCCGGCTGGGCTACCAACTGATGAGCAAGGTCGCGCTGGTGATGACCCGCCGGCTGGCCGCGGCAAGGGTGCAGCTGCTCGACCTGTACGGGCAGCGGGGCTTGGGAGAGCACAGTGGCCCGGTCCGCTGAAACCACCCGCCCCGGGCCGGCGCCGGCCGGGACCCGAGGGCCGATGTCAACCCGGCCGTTTCGGGTGGTGCGCAAACACCGGGAGAACGGGGACACGGTCACGCTGGCCCTCGAGCCGGTCGACGGCGTCCCCCTGCCGTTTGCTCCGGGGCAGTTCACCATGGTCTACGCCTTCGGCGTGGGAGAGGTGCCGATTTCGATCAGCGGCGACCCGGCTAGGCCGGGACAGCTGCGGCACACCATCCGCGACGTCGGCGGGGTCACCCACGCGCTGTTCAGCCTCGGGCGCGGCGATCTGGTCGGTATCCGCGGGCCCTACGGGACGACCTGGCAGCTGCCCGAGGCCGCCCCACGCTCGGGCCCGCTGCGGGCGCTCGGCGGGCCGCTCGGCGGGCACCCGATGGACGTCGTGTTCGTCGCGGGTGGGATCGGGCTGGCGCCGCTGCGTCCCGCACTGCTCGACGTGCTGGCCCACCGCGACAGGTACCGCCGCGTCGTCCTGCTCTACGGGGCCCGCACACCCGAGGACGTTCTGTTCGCACGGGAATTGGAGGCCTGGCAGTCGAAAGTGGACGTCAACATCACCGTCGACTACGCCGCGCCGGCATGGCGGGGCCGCGTCGGCCTCGTGACCGCGCTCATTCCGCGAGCCGGGTTCGACCCGGAAGCCAGCGTCGCGCTGTTGTGCGGTCCGGAGGTGATGATGCGCCACGCCGCCAGCGCGCTGGTACACCGCGGCGTTGCGGCCGAACGGATCGAGTTGTCGATGGAACGCAACATGAAATGTGGCGTGGGGCTGTGTGGGCACTGCCAACTCCGGGAGATGTTCATCTGCACCGACGGTCCCGTTTTCCCCTACGACCGGGTCGAGCCGCTGCTCGCGCTGCGGGAGGTGTGAGCGGTGTCCCCACAGCCCGTGCCCGCCACCCCGAAGCCCCCGGCGACGAAGTCGCCGGCCAACAATCCCCCAACGACCAAGCCGGCCAATCCCGGGGGCGCGGCGGCCAAGCCGAAACTGGCGGTCTGGAAGTTTGCGTCATGCGACGGGTGCCAGCTGTCGATCCTCAACTGTGAGGACGAGCTGCTGGCGCTCGCGGGGGCGGTCGACATCGCTTACTTCCCGGAGGCGACACGGGGGATGGTCGCCGGCCCTTACGACCTGTCCCTCGTCGAAGGATCCGTCACCACGCCTGTGGACGCGGAACGGATCCGCAGGATCCGGGCAGAATCATCGACCCTCGTGACCATCGGCGCCTGCGCCACGGCCGGAGGGATCCAGGCGCTGCGCAACTTCGCCGACGTCGACGAGTTCCGCAGCGTCGTCTACGCCCACCCCGGGTACGTCTCCGCCCTCGACCGTTCCACCGGCATCGCCACCCACGTGCACGTGGACTTCGAGCTGCGGGGCTGCCCCATCGACAAGGGCCAGCTTCTGGAGGTGTTCGCGGCGTTCGTCCAGGGACGGCCGCCGCGGGTCCCGGCTCACAGCGTCTGCATGGAGTGCAAGCTGCGCGGCAACGTGTGCGTGATGGTCGCCTCCGGCACGCCGTGCATGGGGCCGGTCACTCAGGCCGGTTGCGGTGCGCTCTGCCCCTCGTACAACCGGGGCTGTTACGCCTGCTTCGGCCCGAAGGAGACCGCGAACACCGCCTCGCTCGCCGATCAGCTCATCCGGCTCGGGTTGGGCGACCGGGACGTCATGCGGATGTTCCGGACGTTCAACGCCGCGGCCGAGGACTTCCGCCAGCAGAGTGTGGCCCACGACGAGGGCGGCCGGCGATGACGCACAAGCTGACCGGCGACCAGCTGCTCACCACCGACCCGCTCGCGCGCGTCGAGGGCGAGGGCGCGATGACCGTCCGGGTCCGTGGCGGCTCGGTCACCGACGTCGAGTTGCGCATCTTCGAGCCCCCACGGTTCTTCGAGGCGTTCCTGCGCGGGCGCGCCTACACCGAGCCGCCGGACATCACCGCGCGGATCTGCGGCATCTGCCCGGTGGCCTACCAGATGAGCTCGTGCCTGGCGATCGAGCAGGTCTGCGGCGTCCGGGTGGACGGGCCGTTGCGCGACCTGCGCCGGTTGCTCTACTGCGGCGAATGGATCGAAAGCCATGCGCTGCACATCTACCTGCTGCACGCGCCGGACTTTCTGGGCTTCGACGGGGTCGTCGACATGGCTCCGCACGCCCCGGAGGCCGTCGAACGAGGGCTGCGGCTCAAGCGTGTCGGCAACGAGGTCATGACCCTGGTCGGCGGCCGGTCCATCCACCCGGTCAACGTGAAGGTGGGGGGCTTCTACCGCGTCCCCACGCGGGCGGAGCTGCGGACACTTCGCGAGCCGTTGCTGCATGCCCGCGAGGATGCCCTGGAGACGGTCCGCTGGGTCTCCGGGTTCGACTTCCCCGACTTCGAGCAGCACCAGGAGTACCTCGCGCTGCGCAGCCCGGACAGCTACGCGATCGAGGGCGGGTCATTCGTCTCCAGCTCCGGCATCGCTTTCGAGTCGGCGGACTTCGACCTGCACGTGCGTGAGGAGCACGTCGCGCGATCGAACGCCCTGCACGCCCGGTTGCACGGGGTGGGTAGCTACGTCGTCGGCCCGATGGCCCGGTACACGATCAACCACGACGTGCTGTCGCCCCTGGCGTTGGAGGCGGCCGCAGCCGCAGGCCTCGGTGCCACCTGCCGCAACCCGTTCCGCTCAATCATCGTCCGGGCCGTGGAGCTGGTATACGCCTGTGACGAGGCACTGCGCATCGTGGCGGGCTGGGAGCCGCCATCGCAGCCGGCGGTGGAGGTCACCCCCCGGGCAGGGGTGGGCACCGGCGCGACCGAGGCCCCGCGGGGCGTGATCTGGCATCGCTACCGGCTGGCCGGCGACGGCACCATCCGCGACGCGCGGATCGTCCCGCCCACCTCGCAGAACCAGGCCAGCATCGAGGAAGACATGCGCTCCTTCGTGCAGGACCGCCTCGACCTTCCGACCGACGAGCTGACCCGGCAATGCGAGCAGGCGATCCGCAACTACGACCCGTGCATCTCCTGCGCAACGCACTTCCTGCACCTGCATGTGGAGCGGGCGTGACGGGCAGCGCAGGCGCCACCGACGTCGCTCTCGTCGTCGGGGTCGGCAATCCGGACCGCGGGGACGACGGCGTCGGGCGTGCTGTCGCGGCGCTCGTGCGGGGTCGGGCACTTCCCGGCGTCGAGGTCGCGGAGGTCCGCGCTGACCCCACCGTACTGCTCGATCTGTGGGAGGACCGGCACCCGGTAGTGCTGGTCGACGCGGTGTGCTCCGGCGCCTCGGCAGGCGCTCTCGTGGAGTTGGACCTGCGCAGGCACAGGTTGCCCCGCACCGCCATTGCAAGCACCCACGGCTTCGGGGTGGCGGAGGTCGTCGAGCTCGGCCGCGCGCTGGGGCGGCTGCCGGCGGCGCTCGTCTTCGTCGGGGTGGAACTGGGCGACGTCGGGCTGGGCGCCCCCATTTCCGCTCAGGTGCTCGCCGGAATGACCGAGGCGGCGAACCGGGTCGCCGCTCTGCTGCGGCCCGCAACGATACGATCTTCCCCGCCACGCTGCTCGCCGCCCGGGTGAGCCGGTCGCCCTGGTGACTGGGTGCTCGTGAACTCGGGGCCTCGTGCAGGCCGCGCGGTTCGGGGCCAAGTGCTGCCTACCACACGTCCCCGTCCCGCCAGTCGCACGTCAGGTCCGCGTCCGGTGTCAACTCCGCGGTCACGGGCAGGACATAGATCGCGCCCTCCTCCTCGGGCGTGGGCACGATCCCTTGCGGCGTCAGGACCGACGCCGGGCCGGTCCACCCCTTCCAGCCGCGCCCCGTGTAGAACGCGACGGCTTCGTCGGTGGCGCCCAACGCCCCGAGCTCGTAGGCCCCGCGGATGACACCCTCGAGCGCGGTCATCACCGACGTGCCGTGCCCGCACCGGCGCCGGTCGGAACGGACCGCGACACCCTCCACGTACCCGGTCCGCAGTGCACGCTCACGATGGACGAGCCGGCGCATCACGACGGAGCCGTGGCCCACGAGCTGTCCGCCCTCCCATACGAGAGCGTGGATGCCGCCGAGGGCGTGCTCGTAGTCCTCGTCGCGGATCTCCTCGTCGAATGCCTCGTCGAGCAGGTCGCGGATCGCCTGCCGTTCCCAGGCCCGCAGCCACGCGGTGTGCACGGTGCGCAGCTCCGCCATGCCACGATCCTCGCCACCGCCCGGCGCCGATGTCCCGCGGTTCGGGTAACGGGGGCCGTCCCAGCCGTGCCCGCAGCTGCGTACCGTTCCGGCATGGCGACATGGCAGGACGTGCGGGAGATAGCCCTCGCACTGCCCGAGGTGACGGAGACCTCGCGAGAGGGACTCGGGAGATGGCTTGTGAAGCAGAAGGGGTTCGCCTGGGAACGGCCCCTGCGCCGGCGCGACCTGGAGGAGATGGGCGCCGCGGCTCCCACCGGGCCGGTGCTGGCTGTTCATGTCGCTGACGTCGGGGTCAAGGACGCTTTGGTGGCCGACAACCCGGTCGTCTATTTCACGACATCGCACTTCGACGGCTACCCGGCGGTCCTCATCCAACTGGAACTGATCGACAAGAGCGAACTCAAGGAAGTGCTCGTGGACGGGTGGCTCGCACGAGCACCCAAGCGGCTCGCCAGGCAGTACCTGGACGCGTCCGGGTAACCGCTTCGGTCCCGGCAGGTCGCCTCGCTAGTTCTGCTCGCCGCGATCATGCTCACGCTGCTCGCCGAGTTCGACCTCGGCGGCAAGCTGGGAATCAGGTCGATGGGGTGAGTCGCCGACGAGTCGCCTCGTCGCGCCGACGACGACGGACGCCGGGATGCGCAGGACCATCAGCGGGTCCGCGTGGCTGAACGCGGCAAGCCCCAGCGCCCGCGCGTGGGAGAGGGCGGGCATGTCCGTGAAGCGCTGCGCCAACCCGATCACCACGACGCTCCAGTCGGTACCACCAACGCCCTCGACGTCGTCGATCTCGAAGGCCACGACGTTGTCGGCCGCGGCGTCCGAGAGTTCCCCGTCGTCCGTGGCGATCACGATGTCACCGGCTCCGTCGCCGTCGAAGATGTAGACAACGGGGCGTACGAGCGGCAAGGCGCGAGCCGTGGCGACCACGCGCCCGACTCTTCCCTGGCCCAGCAATCGCAAACACTGGGCCCGCGTCAGCGTCCCGTCCACGCCGAAAGGGTGCACCGCTATTTGCTGCCGCTATAGGGACCAAAGACTTGGCCCGTGGGGCCGTGTGCCCCGCGAACGGGAAATGCGCGGCGGTCGTCGGGTGGCGTTTTGGCGCACCGGAGGAACAAGCGCAAGCACCCACCGGTTGCTGGCGAGCGTCCGGCGCGGTCGACCCGAGGTCGAGGTCGGCCGCGTTGTCGGCCTGCCAGGTGGTGGGCTGCCAGGTGGTGGGCTGCCAGGTGGTGGGCTACCGGGTGGTGGGCTGCCTACTCGCCGCCCCCGCCGGCCCGTCACACACCCGCCGCCTGCATCCCCCGCAACTCCTTCTTCAGCTCCGCGATCTCGTCCCTGAGCCGCGCGGCCACCTCGAACTGAAGGTCGCGGGCGGCCTCGTGCATCTGGTCGTTGAGTTGCTGGATGAGCCGGGACAGCTCGGCTCTCGGCATGCCGGCCAACTCGGCAGCGTGCCGGCCGACAGCGTCGCCGCGGGCGCCGCGACTGGTCATGCCGGGTACGGGAGCCTTGCCACGGGACTGGGTACGGCCACTGCCGCCGATCATCTCCCCGCCCGTGGAATCGCGCATCAGGTCGCCGAGAATGTCGACGACCTTCTTCCGAAGCGGCTGGGGGTCTAAGCCCCGTGCAGCGTTATAGGCAAGTTGCTTCGCGCGTCGGCGGTTTGTCTCGTCAATCGCCTGCCGCATCGAAGGGGTGACCTCGTCGGCGTACATGTGCACCTGGCCGGACACGTGCCGTGCGGCACGGCCGATCGTCTGAATCAGCGACTTTTCGCTGCGCAGGAACCCCTCCTTGTCGGCGTCGAGGATGCTCACCAAGGACACCTCGGGCAGGTCGAGGCCCTCGCGGAGCAGGTTGATGCCTACCAGCACGTCGAAGTCGCCCAGCCGCAGCTGCCGCAACAACTCGATGCGCCTGATCGTGTCAACCTCCGAATGCAGGTAGCGCACCCGGATGCCGAGCTCGAGCAGGTAGTCGGTGAGGTCTTCGGCCATCTTCTTGGTCAGGGTCGTCACCAGGACACGCTCGTCCCGCTCAGCCCGGAGCCGGATCTCGTGGACGAGATCGTCGATCTGCCCCCTGGTGGGCTTGACCACGATCTCCGGGTCGACCAGCCCGGTCGGTCGGATGATCTGCTCTACCACGCCGTCGCTGCGGCTCAGCTCATAGGGACCGGGAGTGGCCGACAGGTAAACGCTCTGCCCGATCCGATCGAGGAACTCCTCCCAGCGCAGCGGCCGGTTGTCCGACGCGCTCGGCAGCCGGAACCCGTGATCGACCAGGGTGCGCTTGCGGGACATGTCCCCCTCGTACATCCCGCCGATCTGCGGGACCGTGATGTGCGACTCGTCGATGACCAGGAGGAAATCCTCCGGGAAATAGTCGAGGAGCGTATTCGGCGGGGTTCCCGCTGCCCGGCCGTCGATATGCCGGGAGTAGTTCTCGATGCCGGAACAGAAACCGACCTGGCGCATCATCTCGATGTCATAGGTGGTGCGCATCCGCAACCGCTGTGCCTCGAGGTGCTTGCTCTGGCGCTCCAGCTCGGCGAGCCGCTCCACCAGCTCCGCCTCGATTCCCGTGATCGCCCGCTCCATCCGCTCAGGACCAGCGACATAGTGCGTCGCGGGGAAGACGTACACCTCGTCGGTCTCCCGGACGATCTCGCCGGTGAGCGGATGCAGGTAGGTCAGGCGCTCGACCTCGTCGCCGAACAACTCGATGCGTACGGCGAGCTCCTCGTACACGGGGAACACCTCGACGGTGTCACCGCGGACGCGGAACGTGCCACGACTGAAGGCGAGGTCGTTGCGGGCGTACTGGACGGCGACGAACCTGCGCAGCAATGCGTCCCGCTCGACCTGCTCCCCGACCCGGATGCGCACCATCCGGTCGACGTATTCCTGTGGGGTGCCCAGACCGTAGATGCAGCTGACGCTTGCTACCACGACCACATCCCGCCGTGTGATCAGTGCGGTGGTAGCGCTGTGCCGCAGCCGCTCGACCTCCTCGTTGATCGAGGAATCCTTCTCGATGTAGGTATCGGTCTGCGGGACGTAGGCCTCGGGCTGGTAGTAGTCGTAGTAGCTCACAAAGTACTCGACCGCGTTGTGGGGCAGTAGCTCCCGGAACTCGTTGGCCATCTGAGCTCCGAGGGTCTTGTTCGGCTCGATGATCAGAGTCGGCCGCTGCACCCGCTCGACCAGCCACGCAGTCGTAGCAGACTTGCCGGTGCCGGTCGCGCCGAGCAGGACGACGTCGTGCTCGCCCGCATCGATCCGCCGCACCAGCTCTTCGATTGCCTGTGGTTGGTCGCCGCTCGGCGCGTAGTCGCTGACGACCTTGAACGGGGTCTGGGAGCGCTCAATGTCGGTAACCGGTCGCACGAGGGACACAACACCACAGGGGTGCGACATTTTCCGCCGGTCCGCAGGAGCCGGTCAGTCAGGCCCGACCCCCGGCCGGCGCCGCAGGAGCAGGAGGAGCAGGAGGCTGGTCACCCGACCCTTGCCGTTGCGCTCGTTCGACCAGTTCCTGCCACAACCCGCTCACTGCCCCCTCGAGCGACGGCAGGTCCCCGCCGTTGTCCACGACGAAATCGGCGACGGCCCGCCGCTGGTCGTCGCCAGCCTGAGCAGCCACCCGAGCCCGCGCCGTCTGCTCGTCGACTCCCCTGGCGGCAAGCCTGGCAAGCCGAGCCGGCAGCGGGGCCTCCACCACGACGACCACGTCATGGGCGGCTGCCAGCCCCTTCTCCACGAGCAGCGGAACGTCGTAGACGACGATGGCGTCCGCGGGCGCGGCCCGCAGCCTGCGATGACTCTCTGAAGCGATCTTCGGATGGGTGATCTCTTCCAGTCGCCGCAACCTGGCGGGGTCACTGAAGACCTCCCGGCCCAGCGCCGCCCGATCCAGCGACCCGTCGCCAGCCAGGACGCCGGTACCGAACTCGGCCACCACCTCCGCCAACCCTGGCGCCCCCGGCGCGAGAACTTCCCGGGCAATCGCGTCGGCGTCCACGATCACCGCCCCGTGCGCGGCGAGCAACCTGGCGACCGTGCTCTTGCCCGACCCGATACCCCCGGTCAGGCCGACGTGCAGCATGTAGCCAGTCTGGCAAACAGATCGTGACCGTGGCTCGTTCAGCCCTTGCCGCGTGCCCGAGCTTCAAGGCTTGGATCACTGCAGCCCCCATCGCAGCATGGCCGCTGGCGTTGATATGCAAGTGATCTCCGGAGTCGAACAAGCCGCAGCCGCGACGGCGCCTGCTCGCGACTCCCCGGAACGCCGCCCGGGCGCCGCATTCGAGCTGATGCGCGACCAGCTGATCACTTTCCACAGGCGCGCTGGTTACTCGACATGGTGTGACCTTGCCGGCCCAGGTCTGAGGTCGCGAGCCCGGTTGTGGACATCGCCCCTTACCGGTGCCTGCCGTCGGTAGCGTCGGGCGGCGACGCGGCAGGAGCCGCGGCGACGTTGACGGGGGGATTTCCATGCGTTCGGCATCACGGGCCACGACAGAGACGGCCCGGCAGCGGCCCTGTCTGCTTCCACCCCACCTCCTGGAAAGGATCGCCCGCAACGGGTCCGCGGAACAGCGTGCCCGGGCGCTCGCCACGCTCGCGACCGACGCCGCCCTGCGCTCGGCGCGCCTGTCCCGGCAGGCGATTCACGCTTCGCAGGATCGCGTCCCCGCACCTGCCCCGTCGGGCCCCCGCCGCACCATCTGCGACGCCGGGTCACAAGAGCGCCTGCCCGGCCGCGTGCGAAGGAACGAAGGGGCGCCGGCTACGGGCGACGCGGCGGTCGACGAGGCCTACGACGGTCTTGGCGCGACCTACGAGCTGTATCGCCGCGCGTATAAGCGCGATTCCCTCGACGAACGCGGGCTGCCGCTGCTCGGCACGGTGCATTTACGGCCGGGAGTATGACAACGCCTTCTGGGACGGCTCCCAGATGGTGTTCGGCGATGGTGCCGGCGACCTTTTCACCCGCTTCACGGTGTCCGTGGACGTCATCGGGCACGAACTCGCCCACGGGGTCACCGAGAACGAAGCGGAGCTCGAATACCACGACGAGCCCGGGGCACTCAACGAATCGATCAGTGACGTGTTCGGCTCCCTGGTCAAGCAGCACGTCCTGCAGCAGACGGCGGACGAGGCCGACTGGCTGATAGGCGCGGGCCTGCTCACCTCGAAGGTGCACGGGGTCGCGCTGCGCTCGATGAGAGCGCCGGGCACTGCCTTCGACGATCCCGTGCTGGGCAAGGACGACCAGCCGGCGCATCTGCGCGACTACGTGACGACGAAGAGCGACAACGGCGGCGTGCATACCAACTCCGGCATTCCCAACAGAGCTTTCTATCTCGCGGCGACCTACCTCGGCGGGTTCGCCTGGGAGAAGGCGGGTCTCATCTGGTACGCCGCCCTGCGGGACCCGAAGATCGC
>JADGOW010000017.1 GCA_017882765.1 Frankiaceae bacterium | reverse complement strand
GCCGCAGTGATGCACGCGTCGGCGCAGGCGGGGTCGGATCAGGCGACCAGCTCGGGCACGTCGCAGTCGTCCTCGGGCAGCGGGACGGGGTCGTCGGGCAGCGGGACGGGGTCGTCGGGCAGCGGGACGGGGTCGTCGGGCAGCGGGTCGTCGGGCACGACGTCCGGCAGCCAGCCCTCGTCGGGCAGCCAGTCGTCATCCGGCGGGCTGCAATCCCCGTCGGCCACCCCGACCCAGAGCGCGCAGGTTCCAGCGGTCTCCTCCAGCGGCTCCTAGAACGGGGACCGCAGTCGGCTTCGTCAGCGCGGCTGGTAGGGGGACACTCATCGCTGTGACCGAACCAATCGTTGGTCCCGTGCCAGCCGCACGCACCAGTCCCGCCTGTGTCTGTGGACCTGAGCCCGCCCGCGGCCGGCCGGGGCCGCTGCGTCTGCGGGCGGCTGGCAAGTCCGCCGTCGGCAAGGTCCGCACTCACAACGAGGACGGTTTTCTGGTCTCACCGACTCTGTGTCTGGTGGCCGATGGTCTAGGGGGCCATGCGGGCGGCGAGATAGCCAGCCGTATGGCGATCGAGCTGGTCAGCAGCGCCTTCAGGGCCGACCCGACGTTCCACGGCCTGGCCTCGGGATACGACGGTGCGAACACGGCGATCCGTGAGCGTCCCGCGTCCGAGCTGCATCTTGTCGGCATGGCGACCACACTGTGCGCGCTGGCGGCGGTCGAGGAGGGCCTGCTGGTCGTCAATCTCGGTGACAGCCGGGCGTACCAGCTGGTGCGTGCCGAGCTCACCCAGGTCACCCACGACGACAGCGTCGTCCACCAGGCCGTGCTGGCCGGGCTGCTCACGGCCGAAGCCGCCCGCGTGCATCCGCAGCGCAATCTGGTGACCGCAGCTCTGGGGTTGAGCGGGGAAGTCAACGCCCGCGCCTACCACCCGGACCCGAAGGCGACGCGGCTGCTTCTTTGTACGGACGGGCTCACTGAGGAGGTCGCCGATGAGCAGATTTCCGACATCCTCCTGGCCCACGACGAGCCGACCGCAGCGGCGGACGCCTTGGTTGTGACCGCTCTCGACGCTGGCGGCAGCGACAACGTGACGGTCATCGTGGCCGACCCGGAGACCGCCTGAATGCGGTGGGTCGTGACCCAGAGTGGGTCACGACCCAGGGTCAGCCGGGGCGCTGTATGCGTCAGATCGTCTCCGGCTCCATCTCGATCGCCCCGCAGGGACACTCCTGCACGCAGATGCCGCACCCCTTGCAGTAGTCGTAGTTGAACTCGAACCGGTTCCCCGCCCCGAGCTTCACCACCGCGTTGTCCGGACACACGCCGTAGCAGTTGTCGCACTCGAAGCAGTTGCCGCACGACAGGCACCGCCGGGCCTCATACAGCGCGTTCGTCTCATCGAGACCGCCGACGACTTCCTCGAACGTCGACGTGCGCCGCGCGATGTCCAGCGTCGGACGCACGGTCGCGGGCGCGTCCGCGTAGTACCAGGTGTTGAGCTTGTCGTAGTGGGCGACCTCGTGCTTGTGGCCGGGCTCGTAGCGCGAGTCGCGCAACCAGGCGTCGATGTTGCGGGCAGCCTTCTTGCCGTGCCCGATGCCGACGGTGACGGTCCGGTCGTCAGGCACCATGTCGCCGCCCGCGAAGATCCCCGGGTGGCCGGTCATCATCGCCTGGTTCACCTTGACGACGCCGTCGTCGGCTTCGATGCCGGGCACGCCGTCGAGCAGGGCAAGGTCGGCGTCCTGCCCCATCGCGAGGACGAGTGAGTCGGCCTCCAGCTCCTCGAAGTCGCCGGTGGGCTGCGGGAAGCCGGCCTCGTCCATGACCATCTTCTCGATCAGGAGCTTGCCCGCGTCGGCATGCTTCACAGTGGACAGCCACCGCATCTCCACGCCTTCCTCGATCGCCTCCTCGACCTCGAAGTCGTGCGCGGGCATCCGGTCCCGGGTCCGCCGGTAGACCACGACCGCGTCGGTCGCGCCCAGCCGCTTCGCGGTACGGGCGACGTCCATCGCTGTGTTACCGCCACCGACGACTGCGACGCTGCGGCCGAGCAGCGGCTTCTGCTCGCCCTCCATGCTGCGCAGCACCGACACCGCGTCCAGGATGTGCGCGGCCTCGCCGGCCGGGATGTAGGCCCGCCGGCCGATGTGGGCGCCGACGGCGAGGAACGCGGCGTCGAAGCCGCCGGCCGCCATCTCGTCCGCGACGTTGCGGACCGTCCGGTTCAGCCCGAGCGTCACGCCCATGTCGAGGATGCGCGCAATCTCGGCGTCGAGCACGTCCCGGGGGAGCCGGTACTTCGGGATGCCGTAGCGCATCATCCCGCCGGGCGCGCGGCCCGAGTCGGCGATGGTGACCTTGTGCCCCAGCATGGTGAGGTGGTAGGCGGCCGACAGCCCGGAGGGCCCGGCTCCGATGATCAGGACCTTCTTGCCGGACGGCGGGGCGTCGGGCTCGATGGTCCAGCCCTGCTTGATGGCCTCGTCCCCGAGGAACCGCTCCACCGAGTTGATGCCGACGGCGGTGTCGAGCTGGGCCCGGTTACAGACCGTCTCGCACGGGTGGTAGCAGACCCTTCCCATGATTGCCGGGAAGGGGTTGTCCAACATGATCTGGTGCCAGGCGCGGTAGTACCCGTCGCCGCCCTCCTCGCCCTGGTACAGCCATCCCTGGATGTTCTCGCCTGCCGGGCAGGCGTTGTTGCACGGCGGTAGGCGGTCGACATAGACCGGGCGCTCCGTCCGCCAGGAGCCTGTCTTGTTCGCCAGGCTGGAGCCGACGTTCAGCGTGATCGCAAAGGGCTTGTTGGGCATTAATGCGCTCCTGTGGTTTCGGTCAGGATCGCCATGGCGCTGGTCTGTTCGGAGAGGTCTTCGGACTGCCAGCGCACCTGCCGGCCGACCGCCGAGCCGGGCGGCTTGAGCGAGTCGGGCAGGTCGTCCAGCAGGGCGTACCGGGCGATGTTGCGGTCCGCCAGCGCCTGGATGCGCTCGATGGTCTCCGGGTGGCCGTGCTCGCCGAACAGATGGGCGTAGCGGCGCTGCGGCCGCAGGTACTCCTCCACCGGGATGCGCCGGCGGATCTTGGAGACGGCCGTCACCTCGCCGTGCTCGGCTTCGAACACCGGGAACAGCCCGGTCTCCTTCACCAGTCGGGCGAGTTTGATCGTGTCGTTCGACGACGATCCCCAGCCCAGCGGACACGGGACGAACACATGGATGTAGCGCGCGCCACGGAACGACATGGCCCGCTCGACCTTGGCCTCGAGGTCGCGCAACTCGGCGACGGTCGCCGTGGCCACGTAGGGGATCTCGTGGGCCATCGCGATGCGGGGCATGTCCTTGCCCTGCCCGAACACGTTGCCCGGGTTCGGGCCGACGGCTTGGGTCGTCGCCGTGCGTGCGGCCGGTGGCGTGGCGCCCGAACGCTGGACGCCGGTGTTCATGTAGGCCTCGTTGTCGTAGCAGATGTAGAGCACGTCGTCGTTGCGCTCGAACATGCCGGACAGGCAGCCGAAGCCGATGTCGATCGTGCCGCCGTCCCCACCCTGCCCGACGACGCGGATGTCGTCGCGCCCCTTCGCGTGCATCGCCGCGGCGATGCCCGTGGCCACCGCAGGGGCGTTGCCGAACAGCGAGTGGATCCACGGGATCCGCCAAGAGGTTTCCGGGAACGGCGTCGAGAAGACCTCCAGGCATCCGGTGGCGTTCGCGGCGATCATGCGTCCACCAGTTGCCTTGGCGACGGCGTCCAGCGCGTAACGGGCGCCAAGCGCCTCACCGCAGCCCTGGCAGGCCCGGTGGCCCGACGTCAGCGAGTTCAAGCGCTCGGTGTCGGACTGCACGGAGCGCTCGTTCTGGTCGAGCAGGCGGTTGCCGACGACAAAGCTGCCCGTTTGGTAGAACTTGATCGGTTGGTAGGGCATTCGAGCTCCTCAGGCGGGTCGGGCGGCGACCACGCCCACGTCACGAAGGATGTTCTCGGCGGCCGAGCCGGATCGGCGCTGCTGCTTGGTTCGTTCGATCTCGCGCTGGACGAGGTCGTAGTCCATATCGAGAAACACGAGTCGCTCGAGCCGGTCGGCCCTCGCTTCGTCGAACAGCTTGTGCAGGGAAACCTTGGTGATCGCGCGGCCGCCGAGGCCGGCGATGACCGTGTTGCCCTTGAGCGTGATGCCGGAAAGGGCGTTGCGGACGTTGTCCGACACGATCCCGCCGAGGCCGATGGCCAGCGCCTTCTCCAAGATGATGACGCGCTGCGCGTGCCGCAGGACGCCCCGGATGGCCAGCATCGGGAAGGGGCGGAATGAGGTGATGCCGAGCACCCCGATCTTCTCACCCGCCTCGCGGCGCTCGTCCACCACGTCCTTGATCGTGCCCAGGACGGAACCGAGCGCGACGATGACGGTCTCGGCGTCCTCGGTGCGGTAGGGGCGCACCAGGCCGCCGCTGTCGCGCCCGAATATTTCCTGGAACTCCGTGGCGATCTCGGGAATCAGGTCGAGAGCCTGCATCTGCTTGTGGTGAGCGAGGAAACGCACTTCTGTAAACGCCTCCGGGCCGACCATCGCGCCGATCGAAATAGGCGCAGCGGGGTCGAGCACCTGGCGCGGTTCGAAGGCCGGTAGGTAGGCGTCTACCTGCTCCTGATTCGGCATGTCCACCCGCTCGTAGGCATGGGTGAGGATGAAACCGTCCATGCACACCATAACGGGCAGGGACAGCTCCTCCGCCAGCTTGAATGCCTGGATGTGCAGGTCAGCGGCCTCCTGGTTGGTTTCCGCGTAGAGCTGAATCCAGCCGCAGTCCCGCTGCGACATGGTGTCGGTGTGGTCGTTCCAGATGTTGATCGGTGACCCGATCGCCCGGTTCGCCACCGTCATGACGATGGGCAGGCCCAGTCCGGACGCGTTGTAGACCGCCTCGACCATGTACAGCAGGCCCTGGCTGGCGGTCGCCGTGTAGGCTCGCGCCCCGGCGGCGGACGCACCGATGGCCACCGACATCGCCGCGAACTCCGACTCGACATTGACGTATTCGCAGCCGGCGAGCTTGCCGCTTTTCACCAGGGCGCTCAAGCCCTCGACGATGTGGGTCTGCGGGGAGATCGGGTAGGCGCAGATGACTTCGGGCCGGCAGAGGGCTATGGCGTCGGCGACGGCCTTCGAGCCCTCGATCTGGCTAAGCACTGGCCAACTCCTCCATCTGCTGGCGGACGTATCCGTAGGCCGCAGTCGCCGCGGCAATGTTTCCCGCTGCGATCTTGGGTGAGAACTTCCCGTGGATCCCCGTCGCCACTGCCTCCAGGGTGATCTGCCCGGACAGTGCGGCGAACCCGCCGAGCAGCGCCGCATTGGGCATGGGCCGCCCGACGTGCTCACGGGCGATTTCGGTGGCGGGCAGCGTTACGAGCCGGTCCTTGCGGTGATCTCGGTAGAGGTCGTCGAGCCCCAGCTCGTGGAAGCTGTGGGACGTGTTGATCAAGACGTATCCCTGGGGCCGCAGCCCGCTGAACAGGTCGACCTGGTGGAGCAGCGTCGGGTCCTGGATGAGCAGGGCGTCCGGTTCGGTGATCGGTTCCCTGATCCGGATCTCCTTGTCGTCAATTCGGCAGTAGGCGACGACGGGCGCGCCGGTGCGTTCGGACCCGAAGCTGGGGAAAGCCTGGGAATGGTGGCCCTCGCTGAACGCCGCCAGCGAGAGCATCTCGGCGGCCGTGACGACGCCTTGTCCGCCGCGACCGTGGATCCGTACTTGGAACATGTGGGGGGGTCTCCCAGAGTCGGCGGCCCGTGCCGCTGGAGGCGCGGGCGATACGCCCTCTATTGTCTACGGTTCGGGGGGGTGCGGGCTGCGAGGGGGAGCCGACCGGTCAGTGCCCGCCGGCTTGGCCCTTGTCGTTCGGCTCGTCCCGGGTGTCGACAGCTTCGGCAAGCTGCTCCACGGCAGCCGACAGCGGGGCGACCGTGGCCGCGAGAGCATCAGCGAAATCGTGCTGCTGGGCCGCCCATACCTCCATCTGCTCGCCGAAGTCACGCTGCAGTCGCGCCCACGCCCGCATCCGATCAGCGAACTCTCGCTGCCGCCCGATCAGCTCCACGACCGGGCCGACGCCGAGTTGGGCGAGGCCCACCATCGCCTGGAGGGCTTTGCGGGTGGCATCGAACTCCGCGCCGACCCGCAGGAAGGGATTGGCCTCAATGAGCTGGCGCGTGAGGCCGCTGACGCGGTCGGACAGGGCCTGCTGGGTCTTGATCCACGCCTGGACAGCGTCCTCGGTCATCGCCGTCACCACCTCGAGGGGCTCGTCGGGGCTCGTCGGGGCTCGTCGGGGCTCGTCGGGGCTCGTCGGGGCTCGTCGCCTCGATCGCTCTAGCTTGCCAGTTCCCGCGGTGGCCGCAGGCGGCGGTCAGAGGCGAGGCCAGCCGGGACGGGGTGGGTACGGCTCAATCGGCGTCATTGGTGGGTAGGTGGGCGGCGGGACCGGCGGGTAGGTGGGCGGCGGGACCGGCGGGCCGGGTTGGGGCTGGCCGTAGGCGGCCTGGTCATACGGGGCGTGGCTATAGGGGGCCTGCCCGTATGGGGCCTGACCGGGCGACGGCGACGGGTGCGGCACGCTCACCGCCGACATCGGTACGAGCAGGTCACGGGCCCGACGCCGCCGCGAACCGGCCACAATCCGCAAGACGATGCCCATCATGAGGAGGGCCAGGCCGCCCACGGCCACCCCGAAAGCGATCTTGCCCACGGCTATGCCGTTCACGGGATCCCCGAACAGGCGCAGCGTGTGCGGATGCGCGCCGGTTACCGGGTCGACCTTCGTGTAGTAGCGCAGCAGCACCCATCCGTAGGTGCCGCCGCCCGCCAGCAGCAGGAGGAGGCCGGTAATCACGAGCCACGCCGCCCGCCGCCTGGTGCGGGCCGCCCGGCGCAGTGCCTTGTCCCGCTCGACCATCACCTGCTGGTGGTAGGAGACGGTGGGCACGCGCGGCACGGGCGACAGCCCGGCTGTGCGTGTAGGGGTGGCTGCCGGCACAGGGCTGGGGTCCGGGGCCGGCACGGCGACGGGGGCCACGGGGGCCACGGGCAGGGTCAGATCGGGGTCGGCCAGCACGGGCAGGTTCATGGTGGCGTTGCTGTCAGCGGGCAGGACGACCGTCTCGTCCACGTCGGCCAGTTGCTCGAACCGAGCCTCCACGTTGGGCCCGAACCGCAGCACGTCCGCGTGGTGGAGGCGGCGCTGGCCGGTCAGGCGTTCCCCGTTGACCATTGTCCCGCCGGCGGAAGCCAGGTCCTCGACGACATAGCCCTCTGGGGTACGCGTCAGCAGGGCGTGTGCCCTGCTGACGTACCCGTCGTCGAGCGGGATCTCAGCGGCCGCCCCGCGGCCCACGACTGCGTGACCCCCGCTGAGCGAGAAGAGGATCCCGGACAGCCGTGCGGGGCGCGTCATGACAAGGCGGGCAGCTACATGGCGGGGCTGCCCGGTACGCGCCGACAACTGTTGGTCGCTCACGATTCCAGCATGGGTTGCCGGGTCGGACCGCGGCAACGTTCGGAGAATGTGTCCCTTATCTCCCTTGCCGGCACAGGCGGGCTTCCCAGCACAGGCGGGCCCGGAGGAAGGCGAGCATCTCCTCCGCGGGGGCGGGACCGGCGAACAGGAAGCCCTGGCCTACGCCGCAGCCGAGCTCGAGCAGCGCCCCCATCTGCTCGTCCGTGTCTACCCCGTCGGCGACCGTGCGCAACCCGAGGGCTCGCCCCATCTGGATGATGGCTGTCACGATCTCCCTGTCCTGGCGGGAATCCGCCAGACCGCGGAGGAAGCTTCGGTCGATCTTCAGTTCGTCCACGGGGAGTCGCCGGAGGTGGGCCAGCGAGCTGAATCCCGTCCCGAACTCGTCGATCGAGATGGTCGCACCCAGCCTCTTGAGCCGGTTGAGGTCGCGGAGGATGGGCTCCTCCTCGGTCCACAGGCTGTTCTCGGTGATCTCCACGACGAACCGGCCGGGATCCACGCCTGCGCTGTCGGCTGCGCGGCGCAGCGTGTCGGCGAGGCCGCCCGGCCCGAACTGGCGCGGGGACACGTTCACGGCGATGCGCGGGGCCGGCCGCCCGAGTTCGGCGTCCCAGCGTGAAAGCTGTTCGGCCGCCTGCCGGATCATCCACGCGCCGATTGGGACGATGAGGCCCGACTCCTCCGCGATGGACAGGAATCGGGCCGGGGTGACCGGACCCTGCCCGGGACGCTGCCAGGCCGGCAGCGTCTCCATTCCGACGACCGTCCCCGTGACGAGGTCGACTTGCGGCTGGAATTGCAGGTCCAGCTCCCCCCGGGACAGGGCCTGGCGCAGCGCTCGTTGCAGGTCGAGGCGCCGCTCCGCATGGGTGCGGATCTCCGCCGTGAACGCCTGCACCTGGGCCCGGCCCTGGGCTTTCGCCCGGTACATCGCGCCGTCCGCGTTCTGCAGCAGGTCCAGCGGAGACACGTGGGAATCGTTGGTGTGCACCAGCCCGATGCTGATGCTCGCGGTGACTTCTCCGGATCCGGCCAGCGTGAACAGCATGTTGAACGCGTTCACGACCCGATCGGCAAGCTCGCGGGCTTCCTCGGAGGCCACGTCGGGGCACAGGACGACGAACTCGTCCCCCCCGAGCCTGGCGACCGTGTCGCAGTGACGGACCGACTCTCGCAGCCGCTTCCCCGCCGCGACCAGCAGGCTGTCGCCGACGGCATGCCCGAGGCTGTCGTTGACGACTTTGAACTCGTCGAGGTCCAGGAAAAGCAGCGCGAGACCACGGTGCGGGTCGATGCCGTCCAGGGCCGCCTGCATCACGTCGAGCAGGGCCGCTCTGTTCGGCAGTCCGGTCAGTGGATCCGTGCGGGCCGAGGCTTCCTGCCGGCGAATCTGCAGCGCCAGCCGGCCCATGACCAGCAGGAGCAGTAGCGCGGCGGCGCAGATCAGGATGGTGCCGGACGTGTCGGACGTGTCGGCATGGGGCAGGGCGAACGCAGCCGGAATCGCCAGGACCGCGAGCGTGAGTACCACGAGCCGCATCCAGGACACTCGTGCCCTTTCCGACAGCGACGGGACGCCCAGCCGCCGCATGGACGGGTGCAGCGCGGCGGGGATCCACAGGACGTAGCTGGCCATCCAGATGATGTCGAGTGGGTCGCCCGCGTCGTAGGTGCCGCTGACGGCCAGCCCGGTGAACACGGTGTCGGCGAGCAGCATGAGGACGAGGCTCGCGGCCACGAGGATGTGCGACACCGTGCGTGCCTGCACCAGGAGCATCCCCACCACTGCCCCGAGCAGGACGACGTCGAGGATGGGGTAGGCGATCGCGACGAGCACACCGGCATCCACGGGGCCCTCGGCCAACTGCGGGGCGACCACCTCGATCCACACGAAGAGCCCGCATCCGCCGGCCACGATCAGCGAATCCAGAATCGCGGTCAGGTCCCACCGCGCTCGCTGGGTGGCGATCGCGCCGCCGATGAACAGCGGATACAGCGTCAGGTACAGGACGTCTGCCCCCGAGGGCAGCGGAACTTCCGTGTTCCCCGCGAGGAGGTAGGCATCGTAGGTGAGATCGCCGGTGACGGTGGCGAACAGCCCGGCGGCGAACAGGTACCACGGCAGCCGGCGCGCCGGCCGGTAGTAGCGGACGCCGGCGAGGATCGCGGCGACTCCGGCGTACCCGAGCACGCCGTTGACGACGGTCTGGGCAGGCAGCGGGAGGAGCACGTAGGTGCCGAGGCCCGCCGTTGCGCCGCCGGCGGCGAGCCACCCGCAGGCGTGCCTGAGTGTCACGTTTCCTCCCATCTCCGTAATCGGCACGCATGCGGCGCAGCTCGTAAGCCGAACGGACGCGTGCTCTTACCTCCCTTCGGGGGATCAATTTGGCCTGTTCAGCGGCGCCGGCCGCATGTCCAGGGATGCCCCAGGCGTCCGATACACCAAGGGTGGAGGGCCGGCCCACCCTGGAATCCGCCGGCGCCGAGCCGAACCGGCGAGCGCGCGCGGTGTCCCAGGCTGTCCCGGTCCCCGACACGAGCAAGCGGGTGTCCCGGGTCGTTGCCGCCGGCTGCGCGGGGGCGGCCGTGCTGGTCGCGACGGGACTGATCCTGTGGGGCGTGGGGCTGGGGGATCTCGCCGCCCCGGCGGCCGTCGGGTCGCTGGTTGCGCTCGGCCTGGTCGCGTGGGGACTACGCGGCCTCGTCCGGTCCCATCGTCGCCTGGAGCTTTCCCTCCGCGAGGCGCACCGGCGAGCCGAGGGGCTGCGGGGGGAGGTGCTCGAACGCGAGCGGGAGCTGGCCGCCGCCGAGGAGCACGAGCTGCTCTTCGACGAGGTGGCCTCCGACGCGGTGGTCTTCCATGACGGAGCGCGCATCCTCCTGGTCGGCGGAGCTGCCACCCGCCTGTTCGGGTACGGAGTTCAGGAGCTGGCAGGGGCCGGTCCCGAGGTCCTGGTCACACCCGAATCCCGATCGGCATTGGCGCTGGCCATGTCAGGGTCGCAGGCAGGGGTCGTGCGTCTGGTCGGTGTCCGCAAGAACAGCACCCGGTTCCCGGTGGAAGCGCGCGGACGCCCCGTCCGCTATCAGGGCCGGGAGGCCCGCATGCTGATGCTGACCGACGTCACGGACCGCCAGGTGGCGGAGGAGGCCCGGCGGTCGGTGGAAAACCGCTTCCGCATGCTGTTCGACGAGGCGCCGATCGGAATGGGGCTGGTCGACGTCGAGGGCAGGTGGCTGCAGGTCAACAAAGCTCTGTGTGCTCTTGTCGGGTGGGAGCCCGCGGAGCTGCTCCGCTCGGACATCCGGGCTGTCACGTCCGCTGCCGACCTCACCAGGCAGACCAAGTGCCTGGGGCACATGGTCAGCAGTATCGAGCCCACGCACGACCTGGACCTGAGCTACCTGCACCGGGACGGTCACCTCGTCCCCGTGCACGTGAACATGTCGACGGTGCGCACGGACACCGGGCGCCCCCGCTACTTCATCCTCCAGATCCAGGACGTCACCTTCCGCAAGGAAGCAGAGGACGCGTTGCGGGCCAGCGAGGAGCGGTACCGGCGCATCGTCGAACTGGCCAATGAGGGCATCTGGATCGTCGACGCCGAAGGCAGGACGACCTACGCGAACAGCCGGATGGGCCAGCTCCTGGGCTACTCCGTCGAGGAGATGCTCGGGCTGCCGGTGCAGGCGGTCACCAGTGACGGGGCGCTGTTCACCGACCCTGCCGGCGTGCAGGGCGCGCTCGGCGACGACGATCTCGACTTCGAGTTCCGCCGGTCGGACGGCAGTGCCATGTGGGCACACGTCGCCACGACGCTCGTCGTCGACGAGTCGGGGCGGCCGCAAGGGGCGGTCGCACTCGTCACGGACGTGACCGCCCGGCGGCAGGTGGAGGAGGACTTGCGCGTGAGCGAGGCCCGGTTCCGGCGCCTCACGACAACGCCACTGACGTGATCTACCGCGGCCGCGTCAGGCCCGCCCACGGCGTTGAGTACTGATCTCGCCGTGGCGGCTGCATCGGGCCGTCCATCCCGCGGGCATGACCTGGACAACCAGGCGACGACCGCAGGACGAGCAGTAGCGCGGCGGCTCCAGCGTGCGCTGCTCAGCGCAGCGTGCGTGGGTCAGGGAACCGGGACGGCCGGAGTCGTCGGCGTCCAGCGGGCGTCCGCACGAGTCGCAGTAGCTCGCCGCCTGCGCCGACGCCGACGCCTCGCCCGTCGTGCCGCCCGCAGATCGTCGCGCTGCGCCGCCTCGACTCACAGCGTCGTTGACAGTGCCTTGATGGGCATGCTCAACTCACCGAGCATCTCGATGTCCGCTTCGGCGGGCCGGCCGAGGGTGGTCAGGTAGTTGCCGACGATGACGGCGTTGATGCCGCCGAGCATGCCGCGCCGCGCACCCAGGTCCCCGAGTGTCAGCTCCCGGCCGCCGGCGAAGCGCAGAATCGTTCGGGGCAGCGCCAGCCGGAACGCGGCGATGGTGCGCAGGGCGTCCGCGCCGGTGACCGGCGGGAGGTCGGCGAACGGGGTGCCGGGGCGCGGGTTGAGGAAGTTCAGCGGGACCTCGTCCGGCCTGAGCTCGGCGAGCTGCGCTGCGAACTCCGCGCGCTGCTCGACGGTCTCGCCAAGCCCGATGATCCCCCCACAGCACACCTCCATGCCGGTGTCGCGGACCATCCGCAGCGTCTCCCAGCGCTCCTCCCAGGTGTGCGTGGTGACCACGTCCGGGAAGTGGGAGCGGGCCGTCTCCAGGTTGTGGTTGTAACGGTGCACGCCCATCTCGGCCAGCTCGTCCACCTGCGCGCGGGTGAGCATTCCGAGCGAGCAGGCGATGTTGATCTCAACGGCGGCCTGGATGGCGGCCACACCTTCGCGCACCTGGGCCATCAGCCGCGAGTCGGGGCCGCGCACGGCGGCGACGATGCAGAACTCCGAGGCGCCCGTCGCCGCGGTCTGCCGGGCGGCCACGACCAGCGAGTCGATGTCGAGCCAGGCTGCGCGCACCGGTGAGTCGAACTGTCCCGACTGCGAGCAGAAATGGCAGTCCTCGGGGCAGCCGCCGGTCTTCAGGCTGACGATGCCCTCCACTTCGACGGCGGGCCCACACCATCGCATCCGGACGTCGTGGGCGAGCGCCAGCAGGTCGTCCAACTGGTCGTCGGGCAGCCGAAGCACCTCGAGCACCTGCTGCTCGGACAGCGACTCCCCGCGTTCGAGCACCTGCTCGCGGGCGGCTGTCAGCACCTCGGCCGGCAGCTGCGCGCCGCGCGGCGTCGTCGGGTCGACCGGACTGTCGGTCACCGTCACGGGGAAACCTCCACTCGAAGCCTGGCTGTCTTGTGCGCGAATCGGGAGGCGTTGAAGCTCCCCCCCAGCGATGGTGCCAGGCCGTCCCGGGCGCGGCGCAGGAATGCCTGCCGCCAGAGCCGTCCGGAGTCCTCCTGGAGGGCCCCCACGAGTGGGGCGCGCGCATACACCGGCAGGTCGGTGACATTGGCGCGCGCCGTGATGTCGGGGTCATCCGGCCACGACCCGATGACGACGCCGGCGCACCGCAGGCCTCGGGTGCGCACGGCCTCCGCGGTGAGCGCCGTCACGTTCAACGTGCCCAGGCCCGCGCCGGCGACGATGAGTACCGCGGCGCCCAGTACCTGCGCCACATCGGCGATCGTCGTGCCTGCCTCGTCGAAGCGGACGAGCAACCCGCCGGCCCCTTCGATGAGTACCAGGTCGCGTCCCACCAGAGCGGTGACGTGGGCGGCGATCTCACCCATCCCGGGCGAACCCGTCCCGGCGTGGCGGGCGGCGGTCTCCGGTGCCAGCGGCTCGGGGTAGCGGGCGAGCTCGTGCAGGTCGTCGACCCCGGACAGGCGCCCCACTACGGCGAGGTCTGCTGGCTCGCCGGGGGCCACCCCGGTCTGGGCCGCTTTGACAACCGCGACCCGCCGGCCGGCGGCGCGGGTGATCGCTGCGATCGCTGCCGTCACGACCGTCTTGCCCACCCCGGTCCCGGTGCCCGCGACGACAAGCACCTTCATCGTGCCGCCCGCACGGTGTCGCGGGTTTGGAGGGCGGCGTCTCGGGCCACCCCTACGGCATCGCCTCCCGCGGCGGGCTCGGCGCCGAGCACCGCATCCAGGACGGCGAAAGCGCGGGCGATGTCCGCATCACTGAGCGTGGCGCGAGCGGTGAGCCGCAGCCGGCTCGTCCCGGCGGGGACCGACGGCGGCCGGAAGCAGCCGACGTGGACGCCGTAGGCCAGGCATTCCTGTGCGGCCCGGACCGCCCTGCCCGGCTCCCCGAGGATGACGGAGACGATCGCGGAGGTCGGTGGCGCGGCCTCGATCGAGGCCGCCAGCCGGGTGGCCCGGTCGCGGACGAGCGCCGCCCGTTCGGGCTCGGCGCGCAGCACCCGCAGCGCTCCCAGGGCGGCGCCGGCCGCCGGGGGGGCGAGCCCGGTGTCGAAGATGAACGTGCGCGCCACGTCGACAAGGTGCTCGACCACTGCCTCCGCCGCCACCACAGCGCCGCCCTGGCTTCCCAGCGACTTCGACAGCGTGACGGTGCGCACGACGTCGGCGGCCCCGGACAGGCCGGCCTCGTGGACCAGGCCGCGTCCGCCCGGGCCCCGGACGCCGAGGCCGTGCGCCTCGTCGACGACCAGGAGAGCGCCGTAGTCTCGGCAGGCCGCATGCAGCCCGGCCAGCGGCGCCAAGTCGCCGTCGACGGAGAAGACGGAATCGGTGACCACCAGTGCCCTGGGTTCGCTGCGCGCGGCGAGGGCCGCGCGCACGGCCGCGACGTCCCGGTGCCCGACGACGGCGACCCGCGCGCGAGAGACTCGGCAGGCGTCCACGATCGACGCGTGGTTGCCCGCGTCGGAGACAACCAGGGCGCCCGGGCCGGACAGGGCTGACAAGGCCCCCAGGTTGGCCGCGTAGCCCGAGGAGAAGACCAGCGCGCGGGGGGCCGCGAGGAAGGCGGCGAGCTCGGCCTCCAATTCCGCGTGTAGCTGCGTGCTGCCGGTGACCAGGCGGGACCCGGTGGAGCCGGCGCCCCACGTGCGCAGGGCCGTGACCCCCGCCTCGACCACCCTGGGGTCGCGGGCCAGGCCCAGGTAGTCGTTGGAGGCGAGGTCGAGGACGTCGCGGTCGGCGGCGCGGGGGACGAGCGCCCGGTGCAGCCCGGCGGCTGTGCGCCGGTGTGCTTCTTCCGCGAGCCAGGCGAAGGGAGCTTGCCCTGCCACGTCCCCTCGCTTCCGCCCGCCTCCGGCGCGCCGGAGATGTCCCCCCCGGCCTCCGCCCAGGCGCGGGCGCAGCGAGTCGGGACGGCGGGCTGGTCTGTTGCCCCCGGAGGGCGGGCCGGCCAGCGACCCCCCCGCCCGGCGGCGGGCTGGTGTTCCGGACCGGCATCCCGCTGGGGCCGGCGGCCGGTCCAGCATCGCCACCCTAACAACCCTCGCGGCTGACGTTTCACCGTTGAGCGCGCTCGACGTGACGCTCGACCCGGGATGAGGCCAGGCTGGTCGTGCGCCGTCAGCCGGACTGACCGGCGGCGGCCGCAACGACCGCGCGGGTGATCGTCCGGACGTCTTCGTCGGAGCACACGTAGGGCGGCATCGTGTAGATCAGGTCCCGGAACGGGCGGAGCCACACCCCCTGGTTGAGGGCGGCCGCCGTCGCCGCCGGCACGTCGACCTCGTGCGCGAGCTGGACCACGCCGATCGCGCCCAGCACCCGGACGTCGGCGACGTGGTCGAGCCCTCGCGCGTCGGCCAGGCCGGCGGCGAGCAGGGCCTCGATGCGGCGCACCCGGCCGGACCAGTCGCCGGCCAGCAGCAGGTCGATGCTCGCATTCGCCACCGCCGCGGCCAGGGCGTTGCCCATGAACGTCGGGCCGTGCATCAGCGGCCCGGCGCCCGATGAGATGCCCTCCGCGACCCCCGCGGTGCACAGGGTCGCCGCCATCGTCAGATAGCCGCCTGTCAGCGCCTTTCCGACGCACATGACATCCGGGCTCACCTCCGCGTGCCCGCATCCGAACAGGGTGCCGGACCGGCCGAAACCCGTCGCGATCTCGTCGACGAGGAGGAGGACGTCGTGCCGGTCGCAGAGCTCGCGCAGCACCGTCAGGTAGCCCGGCGCGTAGAAGCGCATCCCGCCCGCACCCTGGACGACGGGTTCCACGACGACGGCCGCCAGCCGACCAGCGTGCTCGCCGACGAGCTGCTCAAGGCTCGCGACGTAGGCCGGTTCCAGCGGCGCGTCGTATCCGGCGGGTGGGCGGTCGGCGAACACGTGTCGGGGCAGCACGTCGGCGAACAGGTGGTGCATCCCCGTCTCCGGGTCAGATACGGCCATCGCCCCGAAGGTGTCCCCGTGGTAGCCGCCGCGGACGGTCAGCAGCCGCGACTTCCCGGGCTGCCCACGCCCCCGCCAGTACTGCAGGCACATCTTGATGGCGATCTCGACCGACACCGAGCCCGAGTCGGCCAGGAAGACGCGGTCGAGCCCGGGAGGGCTGATCTGCGTCAGCCGCTGTGCCAGGCGCACGGCCCCTTCGTGGGTCAGCCCGCCGAACATGACATGCGACATGCGGGACAGCTGCGCGGTGACAGCCGCGTCCAGCACGGGGTGCCGGTAGCCGTGGATGGCGGCCCACCACGACGACATGCCGTCGATGACCTCGCGCCCCCCGGCCAGCCGCAGCCGCACGCCTTCGGCCGACTCCACCACGTAGGGCGGGGTCGGGCTGGGAAACGAAGAGTACGGGTGCCAGACGTGCGCCCGGTCGAGGGCGAGCAGCGCCTGCGCGTCGAGCCCGCCCGACCCCGGGACGCTCGGCCCCACTTGCCCCCCTGGGGCCGTCGACGGTGCCACCTCCGGCAGCGTAACGGTGCGACCGGCGACTCAGCGGCGCCGGATGCGGTAGGTCGTCAGCGCGCTGTAGCCCTTCACCAGCCGGGGCGTGCGCCGCTCGACCGCGAAGCCCGGGGCGTCGCCGAGCTCGGTGCGGAAGGCACGATCCACCAGGACGATGCCGCTGCGGGCCAGGCCGGTGGTGCGCGCCGCGATGTTCACCGTCGGCCCGAAGACGTCGCCCGCCCGTTCGAGCAGTGGGCCGAAGGCCAGGCCTGCATGCACGTCGGGCAGGTCGGGGAGGCTCTCGCGCGCCTCGACCACCGACAGGGCGATGTCGGCGGCGGCGTCCGGTCGTGCGGTCACGAACAGCACTTCGTCGCCGAGTGTCTTGACCACGCGCCCGCCGGACTTGGCCACCCGGTCGAACACGCAGCCTTCGAAGGACTCGAGTATCTCGATGAGGTGGCCGGGGTCGGTGCGCCGGGACAGCATCGTGTAGCTGACGATGTCGACGAAGCCGACCGCCTGGGGGGCGCCTGGAACGGCGTTGGCGACGGGCAAGGCCGCGGCCGCGGCCGCGGCCAGGTGCCGGCGCCAGGTGTAGACGACGAGGCGCTCCAGGACGGGCACCAGCCGGTCGGCCGCGGCTGCCGTGGCGAACAGGGGCGGCGGGGTGGGCGCGTCCGGGTTGGGGTCGACCAGGCTCGACAGGGCACCGATCTGCGCCGCGCCGAGCCGCGACAGGAGGTGCCCCATCGGCCGGGCCATGCTGACGGCAAGGTCGGGGTCGATCAGGTTGTCCTCGACCAGTTGGGCGATCTCCCGGAAGGCCTCGACGTCGGCGTCGGTGAACTCGCGGTTGTCCTCGGCCACGTCGGCGAAACCGAGCGCGTTCCACAGCCGGCGCATGTTCTCGGGGTCCACGCCGGCACGCTGAGCTACTTCCGCCCGCGTGTAGAGCCGCGGCATACCCATCACGGCGGTGGTGATGCTGCGGTCGTCGCCGCGCTGCTCGTCCGCAGCCGCCATCCGCGGCACCAGCGAGCGCCACACCTGGTCGATGAGTACGAGTGGGTTGACCATGGACAGCAGGGAGGGCCGTGCCTCCCCCCGAGATCCCTGCCACGACCTGCGCTGTGACGGCCTTTCGCTCACCTGCGACCTCCCCACCCCCGACGGCATGGCGATGATCCAAGGATTCCCGCTACGATGCGGGCGAATGTCTCACGGTGTATGACGCCCGCGCCGACGCGCCAGGGCCGGTGGTCCCGTCCGCGGCGCCCGCCGGCACCTCAGGTCGCCTGCACCTCAGGGCCGGCCCACGAGCAGCGGCACCATCATCTCCCCAGCGGTCAGTGAGCCGTGATGTCCGATCAGAGACGACTGCAGCGGCTCTGCGCCGCGGCGGACGAGCCCGCCGGACCCGCGGGCCGCCGCCACGACGTCACCGATCAGCTGGTGTGCCGTCGCGCTGACGGTGGGGCCGAACCATCCGGACGCGATCGCCTCCTCCCGGGGCACAACGGCGAAACCGTCCCCGAGCGAGGCCTGCCAGACCGCGAGCACGTCGGCGGCTGCACCGGCGCGGGCGTAGACGTGGCGTGCCCGGGGCTCGCCGCCGACCAGCCGGACCCCGGCCAGCAGGTCCGGTGCGGCGTCGACGTCGATGCGCTCGGTGACCTCGACCATCCCGTGGTCGGCGGTCACGACCAGCGCCGCATCCGAGGGGAGCCGTTCGGCGATCGCCGCGGCGAGCCGGTCGACGTTGGCGAGGTCGAGCGTCCAGGCATCCGTTGCCGGGCCGCGCAGGTGTCCGGTGAGGTCGAGGTCCCCGTGGTAGGCGTAGGTGAGCACGCGCCCGTCGTGGCGCAGCATGGCTGCCGCTTCGGCGGCCAGGTCGCCGGCCGAGTGGCTGGCGCGGAACTGCCCGCCGCGCAGCGCGGCGCGGGTAAGGCCCGACCGCTCCTGGAACGCGGGCCCGATCCGGCTCACCCGCACACCGTCCGCCTCCGCACGCTCGAAGGCGGTGGGCGCCGGCTGGAAGTGCTCGGGCACGACGTCGCTGAGCAGGTCGACGGCAGGACCCGGCCCGTGCAGGCGCCACTGCAGCACGTTCATCACCCGGTCGTGACCGGGTACGGCGAGCAGGTAGCCGACGATCCCGTGCTCGCCGGGTGGCCTGCCGGTGCCGAGCGAGCTGAGGCTGGCGGCGGTGGTGGAGGGAAACCCCGCGGTCAGGGTCGGGCCGGCCAACGCGGACAAGAAAGGTGCCGTGTCCGGGTGCTCGGCCAGCGCCTGCGCCCCGAGGCCGTCGACGAGCAGCAGGCAGATGCGGCGCACGCCCGCCAGATCCAGCCCGATGCGGTCGTCCTCGCCCGGGACGCGCAACGCGGCGAGCAGCGCAGGCATGACGTCGGCCAGGGACGCCGTCCCGTAGCGGGGAACGACCAGCACCAGCGCAGCGTAGGTCGGCACCCACGGGCCTGTCGCGCCGGCCGGCTCAGACCGGTACGTACGCCGCCGGGTCGAGATGACGCAGCCTGCGGCGGTAGGGCCACGTGAACCCCGGCCAGAGCGCGGAGACGCGTCCTGTCGGGTCCTGGTACCAGCTGCGGCACCTGCCGGCCGCCCACACGGTGCCGGCCATCTTGCGGTCCACTTCGGCGACGTAGGCCCGCTGCGACTCCGCAGCCGGTTCCACCGCTTCGGCACCGGAACGCCGCAGATGTCTTAGGACGCTGATCACGTGCTCGATCTGGGCTTCCACCATGAACAGGACGGAGGTGTGACCGAGGCCCGTGCTCGGGCCGAGCAGCAGGAACAGGTTGGGGAACCCGGCGACGGTGGTCCCGAGGTAGGCCGAGGGGCTGCCTGCCCAGGTCTCGCCGAGCGTGCGGCCGTCCCGCCCGCGGACCCGGTCGGCCACGGGTGGGTCGGTGACGTGGAACCCGGTGCCGAAGATGATCGTGTCGACGGGGTGGCGGCTGCCGCCTCGCGTGACGATCGCGTCCTCGTCGACCCGCGCGATCCCGTCCGTCACGACCTCGACGTTGTCCCGGGCCAGTGCCGGCAGGTAGGTGCTCGACAGCAGGATTCGCTTACAGCCGATCACGTAGTCGGGGGTGAGCGCCGCCCGCAGTTCGGGATCGGGCACGTTGCGCGCGAGGTGGTGCAGCGCGAGGCCCTGCTGCCAGCCCTGCAGGCGGGGATGGCGCAGGCCCACCACCAGCAGCTCGCGACCCCAGTAGATGCCGGCCCGCGCCGCTTTCTGGGTCGCTGGGGCCCGCCGGTACAGCACGCGCTCCGGAGCGGTGATCCTGCGGTCGCGGCGGGGGAGGACCCAGGGCGGGGTGCGCTGGAACACGCTCAGGCGCTCGACCAGCGGCTGGATCTCGGGGATGAATTGCACCGCGGACGCGCCGGTTCCCACGACGGCGACGCGGCGTCCCGACAGGTCGTGGTCGTGGCGCCAGCGGGCCGAGTGGAACGCGGTGCCCTGGAAGTTCTCGGTGCCGGCAAGCGCCGGGACCGCGGGTTCGGAGAGCGGGCCGACGGCTGAGACGAGCACGTCCGCGGTCCACCTGCCAGCGGTGGTTTCGACCTCCCAGCGTCGCTGCCCGCTGTTCCACGCAGCGTCTTTCACCTCGACGCCCAACCGCAGGTGGCGCGCTATTCCGAAACGCCGGACGCACCGCTGCAGGTAGGCCCAGATCTCAGGCTGCCGGGAAAACGCGTGGCGCCATTCGGGTTCGGGCGCGAACGAATATGAATACAGCAGCGACGGGACGTCGCAGGTGCAGCCGGGATAGGAATTGTCCCGCCAGGTTCCGCCGACGTCGTCAGCGCGCTCGAAGACAACGAAATCGTGAATGCCTTCCTGCTTGAGCCGGATGGCACAGCCCACCCCGGCGAAGCCGCTCCCCACGATCGCGACCCGCACGTGCCCATCCGCCATACGCCGATTCTCGCAGCCCGTTCCGCCGGCTTCGAGCCTTCGGTTGCCGCGACCTCAGGGCGGCGGTGGCGCGTCGTTGGCCAGCGCGGCCAGCTCGGCCCCGCCGGCGTGGAAGTAGCTGGCGTCGACCCCGCCGGTGATCCCGGGCACGGACCGCTGCCACGTGTACTGCCAGAAAGTCGTCGAGGTCCAGTCGCCGAACAGGGCGCCCGGGGTGGGGCTGTCGAGGTAACGCGAATCCCATAGCGGGTAGCCCGCGAAGCCGGTCGGGTTGTTCATGTGGCCCTGCCAGAACCACCCGCCGGTGTAGACGATCGGGACTCGTCCGGTGCGGGCCTGCACCCTCCGGAGGAAGATGCGCGCCCACGCGGTCACCTCGTCGGGCTTGAGCCCGCCGGTCTCCTCAAGGTCGAGGACCGGGGGGAGCCAGCCCCGGGCGTGCACGTCACCGAGTGCGCCGAGGAAGTAGTCCGCTTCGGTCACCGCCGTCGACAGCGGCAGCCGCGGCCGGGCGAAGTGGTAGCCGCCGACGTAGAGGCCCTGGGCGCGGGCGGCCGCCGCGTCCGCGGCGAAGTACGGGCTGGTGTAGCCGACCCCTTCGCTGACCTTGACGAAGGCGAAGCTGGCTCCGGCGCCCCGCACCGCAGCCCAGTCGATCCCGGCGTTGCCGGGGTGCTGCCAGCCGGAGACGTCCGGGCCCCACGGTGCGTTGGCCCGGTCGTAGTCGGCGTCGGTGGCTCCCGCGGCGTGCGAGGACCCGCCCGGCTCGGACGCCTCCTGCTGGGCGAGCATCGTGGCGCGGGCCCACTCGATCTGCGCGGACGCTCGCTGGGCGTCCTCGCGTGCCTTCAGGGCGCGCATCCGGGTGTCCAGTAACGCGAAGGTGTCCCGCTGCTGGTCGAGGAGGTCGTTGAGTTGGCGGGCCAGCGTGCCGATCGCCTGCTGGACCCGCATCCGCTCGCGGACCGCCTGCTCGGCTTCCTGCGCGAGGGTGGCCGCCTGCGCTGCACGGTTGGCGGTGGCATCGTTGCGGCGCATGTCGCTCTGCAGGACCCGGCGTGACATTTGCGTGCGGTCGGCCAGGTCGGTGAGGCTGGACGAGCCGAGCAGGGTGGCGTAGACGGCCAACGGCCCGCCGGACATGTACAGCCCGCGGACCCGCTTCCCCAGACCCGCCTCGGACGTCCGGGCGTCCTGCGTCGTCTGGTCGACGGCCCGGTCGGCTTCGGCGTTGCGGGACACGGTGACATCCGCCGCGTCGACGGCGCCGCGGCGGGCCTTCGAGAGCAGGGCAGCCTTCCCCTGCAGGTCCCGGACGTGGGTCAGCAGAACGTCGATCTGCCGCTGCACATCGGCGGATGTTTCCGCGTGCGCGGGTGGGGAGGGCGTGACCAGGGCCCCGGCGACCAGCAACGCCAGGGCCGCCACGAACCGGATAGCGGTCAGGCCGGCGCGGTGAACCTTCGCGCCTGACGCCCCCACGGTCGATGTGTCGGCGCGTTGGGCGCTCGACTGAATGGCCGACACTGTTGGACTGGCCGGAGCAGCGCAGAACCAGCGCAGAAGCAGCAGATAGAACCCTTTCGGCTCAGGTCCAGCGTGTTCTGGGCGCTTACCTGGGCCTAACTCCCGCTGACCAGGGGACGGAAGTCCTCTGGCCGTTGCTTTCAGTTACCAGCAGGGTGGTCGATACATGCCGGGGCGGCATTCCCGCAGACAGAGCGGACGCCCTGCCACCGGACGTTCGCCGAATCCCGCCCCGTCCGGCCGGTTTCGACGTGTACCGCTGGGCGGGAGCGGAGGACCCAACGTGCGGCGGAACCGACGGTTCCGTCTTGGGGTGAAGCCGTGCCATTGCGCCGGCCGGGCGAACCCAGCCCGAACCCGACAGCTCACTTCGCAGGCGTGGGGGAAGGAACCTCATGTCCTGGCGTCCGTTGCGTTCGTGGTGGATGCGGATCCTGCTGGTCCTGACGGCTGGAGCAGTCGTCCTTGCCGGCACGGCCTGCGGCTCTCGCGACAACGACCTGTACCGGCTGCGAATGTGCGAGAGCGGCGGCAACTACCACATGATTGCTGGTCAGTACGGCGGCGCGTACGCGTTCAGCATCTACTACTGGCATGCAGCGGGCCATGCTTATGAGCCGTACACCGCGCCCCCGGCGTACCAGGACGCGGTGGCCCTCCAGCTCCTGAACAGCAACCCGCACGGGGCCTTCCCTGGTTGCTCGGCGAAGCTCGGCTTCTGACTCTCCACTGATCACGAGCGGGCGGCCACGGCTGAGCACGCACAGCCGTGGCCGCCATCGGCCACCGTGGACCGGCGTTGACGTGCCCGGATGCGATACCCTCGGTAGGTGTCCGGCGCGGGCTGGGCACACGCGCTCGTAGCTCAACGGACAGAGCATCTGACTACGGATCAGAAGGTTGCAGGTTCGAATCCTGTCGAGCGCGCCCCATCTTCGCAGGTCAGCAGGGGTCTTCCGGCCGGAACGAGATCGCTAATCTTTCTTGTACTGCCATCCGTACTGCCATGAGGACGATCAAGGTCCCGCGATCGTCCGGAGGGACTCGCGCATCCGTGACGCAGCGTCACGCTTGACCACCCGGGCTTGGCCCGCACCATCTCCAAACGCTTCGACTATGCCGAACTCGGCCCCCGACGGCCAGGGCCGGGTCGCCGGCCCCGCGCCCTACCTGGACTACGAAGCGCTCCAGACGGAGCCTGCTCGACCGGCTGCGCGGCCACCGCACCGAACCCGCGGCCACCTACGCCCGCCCCAGCGCACTCGGCGGTGGCGGAGACACCTCCCCCGGTTTGTCTCGCTCTCCTATTTCGGCGAGGACCGCAACCGCAACCAGACGGTCCAGTGGACAGGACCGGTGGTGTCACCGAAGTCGACCTCCCCCAGCAATCGGGCGCCAGCGGGCACGGGACCGGCGGTCACGCCAAGGACCGGATCGTCCGGCCGTGGCGAATAGACGGGGTCGAGCTGCGCTCGCAGGCCGGGTGCAATCACCGCCGGCGTCCACCCCCGCACGCGCAGCAGGTAGGCCGTGCGCAGTACTGATATTCCCCTCTCCATGCTCCACGGCTCTGGCGTCTCGATCGCCAGCCGAGTGTTTCCGTGGGAGGGGGCGCTGCCCACCAGTGCCGCGATCCGATCCGTAGCCTCGGTGAGGCGGGCACGCCCACCCGACGGTCCCAGTTCTCCCAGGGAGGCAGCGTCCCGGAACTGCCAGTACGTCGTGAATGCCGACGCGACGACGAGGAGGATGCCCAGGACCGGTGCCACCCGACCGGGCTGCCGCGTAGACCCCGTCAGCCGCACGGATGCGAACGCCGCCACGCGCCTTCCCGCCAGCGCGACAACCGCGTAGCCGAGGGCGAACCAAGTCATGGCGCCCACGAGCCACAACACGTACTGCATGTAAAGACTCGCAATCGCCTGTTTCACCGGGATTGCCCCGATCGCCCAGACCACGCTCAGATCGCCGAGCAGGGCGACGACGCTGACGGCGGTCACAACATGATGTCTGCGCCAGTAGCCGAGTCCGGCCACGACCACGAGGGCGGTGAGGGTGACAATCGCCCAGGTGACGGAGGGCATTTCCAGTAGGATTAACTGACGGGTCGGCGGCTGTAGCCAGACCGGACGCGGCAGCGCCACGCCCCGGCTCAGATTCCGGAGACCGAGATCCAAGCCAGTCGTGGCGCCCCGATGTGAAGTGGCGGCCCACAGAGCCGAGAGGTTCCCTCGGGAGGCCGTTAGCTGCTGCCACGCCGGGGCCGCCCAACAGACCGCTCCGACCGCCACGCCTGCCGCGGCCCAGCGCCATCCCACGACCCGACTGGTCGAGCGGCGCGCGGCGACCACGCCCAGCAGCGGCGCGACGACTAGCAACACCATCGAGCCCAGCGCGTACAGGAGATGCGCCTGGGCGCAGAAGCTCGTCAGCACTACCAGGCAGGGCCACCATCCCAGTCGTCCCGCAGCGACTGCCCACGCGACGATCAGGGTGGCTCCGAACGGCGCCAACGCCGCGTATGGGTTCCAGAGCGTGCTGTCGAGCTGAGCGCTCAGGCTCCAACCCACGATCAGTGCTCCAAGCCCCACGATGAGCGCGGCCGACCGGCCCCCAACGTCGGCCGCCGCTAGGCAGGCGACGACCACACTGGCCACCCCCAGCAGCGTCACGCCGACCAGTAGCCCGGTCCGCGGCGACAGATGCACCGGTATGGCGAACGTCCAGTACAGCAGCGGGCCCGGGTCGAATACCGGATGCTGGAGGTCGAGGCTGGCTGCGGTGAAATGGCCGACCAGCGGGCCGTGCCCTGCGAGTACGTCCCAGGACTGCCACGCGATCGTTGCCTCGTCGTCGATCGGCGCCCAGCCGGCCCGAAACAGGGCCACGAGCATGCCGATCAGGGGGAGCGCGGCGACGGCTCCGCAGCCAGCACCCCAGCGCACCCAGCTTGGGACGTGGGCCCAGCCCCACCGAACGAGGTGAGCTCGGCGCTTGTGAGGGGGGCTGTTTGGGGCATCGACGGGCGTCCGGCCCGGCGGGTCGAGCATGATCACGCTGGACTCCCAGGCTGGCTTCAGCGCCCGACGAGCGCGGCGCGACGATGTATAGGGGGACAACGGGTTCGCTGCCTGTCAAGACTGGCTGTGGGACTCGATCCGGGTCAGTAGCGGCGCGCCAGGATTGCTTCGGCGCTGGCCGTCCAGATAAAGGGCCTGGGGTCGACGGGCTGCCGCGGCCCCGGCAAGCCGGGGCCTTGCCACCGAATCACGCCGGTGTAGTAACGCGACGCCGGACCAGCACGCCAAGGCGCTACGGCCGACGTTCATCTGACGGCAACGGCTGACGGCAACCCAGCCAGCCCCACCGAGACGCTGCGCGACGCTGCCGGACAGGACGCCCAGGTCACGGACCCACGCGGACGCTATCCGACGCGTTGCCTCGCTCTACGGATCAAAAGGTTGAGGGTTCGAGTCCCTCCGAGCGCGCCCCATCTTCGCAGGTCAGAGGCTTGGGATCACCCGCTCAAGATCGCTGATGACGCCCGTACCGCTACGCGTACCGCTACGGGGACGATCAAGCGCCGCCGATCTTGTGCAAGACCACCGGCGGGAACAGGTCGCCGAACGCATCGCGGCCCGGTACTGGGCCGACCCAGACCTACAGCAGGCCTAGCGGCTACCCCCGAAAGACCCAGTTTGGCTGGGTCCTTGTTCGTGATCTCTCCAGACGATCTGCTGCGGCGTTGATTTGCTCCCGCGTCCCGCGTTTCCCGACGCTTCCGGTCGCCCCCGCCCTTGATGAGTTCATCGGCCCGGAGCGGTAAACGCCGGGCGCCCAATCGGATTCTGCCGGTGAGCCGGCCCCAGGGTGCCGCATCGACGGGTGTCGCGCCGCCGAACCGGCGGGATGCCCGCGCGGTGGGCCGGGGCAGCAGATGCTCGCGTCGACCAGTTAGCGCCGGCTGGTCTCGGGCAGCCAGCCCAACAGCGAGCGGAAAACGCCGCCGATCCAACAGCCATTTAGCCCCCGCTGCTGCGCGTTTCGGAGCAGCCGCGAAGCGGCCGTTCAGCGGCTTATGTCGCCAGCCGTGACCACTGACGATGGACGTAGGTCGGGCCAACGGGGTCTGTGGGGGAGTCGAGGGGCCGGCCGAGGTCCCGGTCGCGTTGGCACGACGCGGCCGGGACCATCCACGCTCTTGAGTCCGCCTCCTGGGTTGGGCCGAGTGGGCCTTACCAGGGCTGGTGACGTTGGTGGCTGACGAACCGGACTGGCATCTGTGGGCGTTATGGCTGGCCCTGCAGTTGCACCTGGTCCTGCGACGCGGTGCGCGCCAACAGGACCGGGACGCGGCCCGGCGCGCCCTCGACGAATTCAGCGCCGAGATCCGGCTCTACGAGCTGTGGCGGTGGCGGGACGTGCCACGCCAGGAACCG
>JADGOW010000275.1 GCA_017882765.1 Frankiaceae bacterium | reverse complement strand
CCGGCCGCCGCGCCGCGGCCGGCGGAGGTCGGGTAGCCGGTGACCGCCGGTCCGGTGGGCGTCGACATCGCGACGTGACCTCGAGTGGGACGAAGCACCCGGCCTGGCCCACGGCTGTCGTAGGGCGGCGACTCGGCCCGATCGAAGCTGCTCCGCCGCCTCCGGGGCAACGTCGCCAGTGGGGAGCTGCCCACGCGGCGGCAGCGCCGGTTGCTCGGGCCGGTACCGACCGTGCTTGCCGGCGGCGTCCTCGTAGGCGGCCAGTGACCTCGCCGAGGACCGGCTGCGCCGGCTTGGCTGCGCCCGGACGTGATGGAGCGCTACGACCGGCTGCGGGCCGAGGGCGCCGACCCGGTCGAGGCGATGCGCCGGGTCGCCCCGGCTTTGACGCCCCGCCGATGTGGACCGGGCAGCCGGGGCCTGGCCCGGACCGGGCGGCCCGGACCGAGCAGGCCGCCACCCGGCGGCCCGGGGTCGCCGAGATCACCCGTTACCGGGGAGAGACCGCCACCACCCAGCCAGACACCGCCCAGCGGGTGCCCGCCGCCCGGACCCCGCACTACGAGGCGCGGGCCGGATCGCTCGCTGACCCGGTCCGGATGGCCTCGCGTTCGCTCTCCGAGAGCCCACCCCAGACCCCGTGGGGCTCCGGTGCCGCCAACGCATGGGCACGGCAGTCCGCGACAACGGGACAACCCCGGCAGATGGCCGCCGCGGCCTGCTCCCGTCGGCGATGTTCCGGCCCTCGTTTGCCGTCTGGATGGAAGAACAGCTCAGGGTTGGCGCCCCGGCAGGCTCCGTGCCGCTGCCACCGCCACTTCTCGGTTGACGACCCGGGGAGGCCGCGCAGGTCAGCCATGGGCACCTCCAGGCGTGTAGTGACCACGGTTACCGCGCCGGAGGCGTCCGAGACCATCCGACGAGGCGTGAGGGTCGTCGACGGCCCGGACTGGAGCTCTCCAGCCGGGGCGCCCGTGCGAACCCGCCCAGCAGCACTACGACGCGGCGGCTCCCCCGGTTCCCAGCCTGACCCCGTTCGGGAGAACCGGGGCTGTGGATGATGAACCGACCGTAGGGAACCCTTGGCGCCGGCCGCGGATTCCCGTCACCCCGCTCTTCAGGGGCGCTTGGCGGCTGCCCGGTCCGACTTCCAGCCGAGCCCCTCCGCCCGGGTGTCCCGACGGCCGCGGCGAGGCCAGCCTGGTGCCCGGGCGCTGGGGTGCTAAATGCGTGCGCAGGGGGATCGGTACAAACCGGTCCTGGCCCCGCTCTCGCTCAGCCGGTCAGTCAGCACGTTACTGGAGTCTGACTCGGCATCGCACATGGACACCAAGGCTGCGGCAACTTCCCATTAGGAGAAGATCACCCGATACCCGATACCGGGGGGGGCGTTATGCCGTTATAACGTGGTGGCTTTGCATAATGGTCTATGCATGCCTCGGTGGCTTGGCATGCATAGTGGCCTATGCGTGCCCTGGTGGCTTGGCATGCTTGACACGCCAGGGTGGCCTAAATCCGCCACCTAGGCTCGACCACCGGACAGACTTCGACGGTGAGCCGGATCGTGACCGTCGCAGCCGCCAAGGGCGGGGTTGGCAAGACGACCCTCGCCTACGAGCTGGCCTACCTGCTCCAAGCGCCTTTGGTCGATCTTGACTGGGACCGTGGAGGAGCTACCCGGCAGTGGGGCTACCGCCACGAGGACCGCATGCGTGCCCCTCTCCTCGACGCTCTTGAGCGAGGCGGGGTCCCCAAACCTGTCAGAGGCGTTCGCAAGCCCGATCTGGTCCCCTCCCACCCAGACTTGGCTGACAACCAGCCGGCGCCTGAAGACATGGCCGACGCACTCACCAAGTGGGCGGGGGAGTGGGGCGGTGACTACGTCGTCATCGACACGCATCCAGGTGGCGTGCCGTCGACCTTCGCCGCTATGTCCGTCGCCGCTGTCGTTGTCGTCCCAACTATCCTTGCCACCAAGGAGCTAGAGGCTCTCGAAGGCATGCTCGACGAGCTGCCCGACTACCCGCTTCTCATAGCTCCCAACAAGGTCCCGCCGGCTCCGCCGGCAGCACAGGTCACGAAGCTGACCCGACTCGTGCAGCACGCCGGGGTCAAGGTCGCGCCCGTCGTGAGTAACTACACATGGCTGCCACGGCGCCAGATCCGTGTGGCCCTCACTTCCTACGACCCGGAACCGGCTCGCATTCAGCCGCTCGCCTCTGAACTGCGGGCACTCACCGAGGCGGTGAGAACCTATGGCCGCTGAAGACGGGTTGAGCCAACTGTCGGCACGACAAGAACGCCGTCGTCGCCAACCGCTGCCACCTCGATTCCCCAAATCTGAACCGGACCAGCCAGGAGGGGACGAACCGCCTGCACAACAGGAAGGCGGCGAAACCGCAGCGCCCTTGCGCTCCGTCGGCGCGGAAGAGGTCCCGGCGACGTCAGCAGCACGCGAAGGTCCGCAGACCTCACCGGAGCCTCGTTCAACACCATCGGTGCACCAACCGGCACCGCCGTCGCCCCTGCGGGCAGCCCAGCACTATATAGATGACGAGACGGACCAGGCGCTACGGGCATGCCGAGCGGCAGGCATCGTGAGAAGGATAGACATCACGAACAGCGCCGTTGTTCGCCTCGCCGTCCAGCGTCTCGTCGACGAACTCGGCGCAGACGGCGTAGTTAACCTGCTTGCATCCGAGGTGGGAGACAGGCCCCGAACCGGCCGAAAGCGGCGCTAGTCACCTTCCCTCGCTCCATTGAGCCGGCGCTAGCTAGGTCGTCACCAATCCGGCGACCGGCAGTAAGATCTTGGCGCCGGGGTAAGTACCCCATTTCGATTTGGGTGCGGCTCTCTTGGAGGGACGTCAGGCCGCTTGCGGGATGATGCTATTGGCGTATCGGGACTCGTGGACTCGGCGGCGTTCTTGGGCCAGGTGGTACTGCCAGTAGGCGTGGAAGTCTTTGTTGCTGCGTAGCGCCCTGAG
>JADGOW010000274.1 GCA_017882765.1 Frankiaceae bacterium | reverse complement strand
GACGACCTTCCGCATCGGGCGCATCATCAGGCGCACGCCGCTGCCGGTGTGGATCCTGGTGGTCCTCTACATACTGACGCTCGCGTGCTGGTCATTCCTGGTGCCGGTCTTCTCGGCCGTCAACGAGCCGGCCGCCGTGGACGGCGTCATGCGCATCCATCAGGATCAAGGCTGGCCGAGCGCCCCGTCAAAGCTCCTGCCCCAGACTGGCGCGGCGATGGACCGCACGGTGTACGGAAACTCCCTGCGGCCTCTCCCGGACAACCCGGTCCCCCCGGCGGCGCCGCTTCGCGATGAGCGCCCCTCGTGGGATGAATTGGCGAACACCGGGGCCTCCCCTGAACCTGGGCCGCAGGCGCTGACCGACGCGCCACCGCTCTTCTACGGCGTGGAAAGCGCCGTGCTCACGCTCATCCCCGGGTCGGACTCGTGGGGATGGGACCAGTCCGTTGCCGTCCTGCGATTGCTGAGCGTCCTCATGGCGGCGCCGCTGCCCCTGCTGGCATGGGCGGCGGCTCGTCGACTCACCGGTTCGGCGGTAGCCGGGGTCACCGCTGCGGTTGTCCCGTTCGCGGTCCCCGAGCTATCCCACGTCTCATCGACCGTGACCAGCGACGCGCTCCTGATCCTGCTCGGCGGCCTGGCCGCCGCGGGCATCGCCTTCGTGTTGCGCGGCGATCGGACCCTTGGCACGGCCATCCGGCTTGGAGTGATCACTGGGCTGGCCGCCCTGACCGCCTTGCCGGGTCTTGTCGTGGCGCCCTGGGTCCTCGCCGCCTATGCGATCGTCTGGTACCGGGTAAGCCGGGACCGGAGGGTGGCAGCACGTCTCGCGACCGTCGGCGGCCCGAGCGAGTCGGGGCCGGATCACGCCAGCGCGAACCGGGGCAAGCCCCTGCACTCGATTGGCCACGGGATCACCGCGGGTGCACGGGGGGTGGCCGAGGCGGCCCGCTGGCTTTTCGCCCAGCCGGAGCCCGGGCAGCGTCGAGGCGCCGCAGGCGAGCCCTACGACGAGGACGACGAGGAGGGCATTGCCGACGACGCTCTCCACGAGTGGCCTGACGCGCAGGCGGCCGAAGAAGCCTGGGATGAGAGCTACCCCGCCGGCACGTATCCTGCAGACGCAGAGGTAGACGCCGGCCAGGCCGAGGACGCCGATCCCGGCGCCTGGGCCGGGGGGCCGTACGGCGAGGAGCCTCCTCCGCGCGGCAGCTATCCCGCCGACCATCCCGGCGACGCTGGGCCGGCGGAATACATCGATCTGGAAGCCCCACGCCGGGCCGAGCCACAGCGATTCCAGCCGCAAGACGACGAACTCGATTACTGGGACATCGAAGATCGTGACGCGGAGGCCGGCCGGGAGACGGCGCCCTTCGACGAGTCGCACGCGGGGGAGGCAGACCACCTACCGGGTGAGCAGGAACCGGTTGGGCAGCTACCGGCCGGGCAGCCCACAGCCGACCAGCCGGCGATACCCGCCGAACCCGTAGCCGAGACACCCCCAGCGACGCCCCGTAAGTTTCGCTTCGGGTTGCCGCCCCGGCGCCGCCCGGCGGAGCAGCCCGGTTCCAGCCCGGATGCGACGTCGCGCCGCCGCACCCGGCCCAAGCGGCGTCCGAGCCGCTTGTCGACGCTCGGCCTCGTCGTGCTGGTGCTGGCCATCGGGTGCGGTGGCTTCTGGTGGGTCCAACGGGTGATCAGGGACGGGTCGCTCAAGCAGGGGATCCTCACCGACCAGGGCAGCCTTCCTGGGAGCACGTGGGAGCAACTGCGCAGCATCACCGCTGTCATCGGGGAACGGTGGTGGGCGGCGATCGGGTGGGCCGAGGTGACGTTCACCAAACCCGTCGTCATCGCAGCGGCCGTGGTACTAACCGCGATCCTGGCTTTCGCGGTGGCCCGGGCCCGGGGCTGGCGGATGCGATTCGACCTGCTGTTCATGCTTGTCCCGACTGCCGTCCTGTTCATCGCGGTCGCCATCCGCGCCTTCGCGGTCGGCGGTGACATCCACGCCCCCGGCGGCCCGAGCGGCAGGCTGCTGTTCGTCGGCGTGGCCGGATTAGCCGCTGTCGCGGGTGCTGCCGCACCGGGCCTGCCCCGCCGCATCCGAGGTTGGGCGCCCCTCACCGTCCTGGCGCTGGCCGGCGGGCTACAGGCAGAAGCCGTCCGGCTGACGCTCAACCACTTCTGGGGGTTCGCCGACGACCCGACTGCTGCCCTGCGCGCCGCCGCCGGGTGGTCGGCGTGGCCTGGCGCGGTGCTGGCGGCGCTGGGCCTGTGCACCGGCCTGCTTGTGCTGATCGCAGTCGTTGCGATGGTGCGTGTCGAGGAGCAAGAGGACGCGTTGCCGGCGCCGCCGGCGCCGCGCTTAGCGCCAGCCCCGGCGGTAGCCGTCGTCGCGGCCACAGCCACGGGAACGACCACGGGGACTCCGGAGCTTGTCCAGCCACCGCAGGCGGCCGGGGACGCGCCGACAGTCGCCCTACCAGCGGGCACAGGTGTCCCGCTGGCGTCATCCGGTGCGCCGCCTGTCCCGCCACCGTCGGGTGAATGGGAGCCGTATCCCGGCCAGGGAGCAACCCTGGCCCAGGGGCCGACGGGGCTTGAGGGGCCGCAGGGAACGCAGCCTGAGGAACCGGTCCCCGCACCCCCGTCGGACGCCTGGGAGGCTCAGCCAGCGACGGACACCCCGCGCGCGGAACCGACTGCTGGCCGGCCGCGGCGTCGTCTTGGCCTGCGTAAGGGGTCGCGTGGGACGGGCCGCGGGGACAGCTGAGCCCGCGCTCCGCGCGGGCGGACTGCTCGGCATGTTGCACCGAAAAAGGTGATCTTCTCAGCGGAGCTGGCGGTCGAGGTAGCGTTCGGTGGCGTTTCAGCTGCGTTCCGGCGCGCCTGTGCCGGTCCCGCCATACGCCCGTTGCGTTGACGCCAACAGAAGCTGCTGTTGGCACTAGTAGGGTCGCCCAGTGCGGGTCACCCTGGACGCC
>JADGOW010000273.1 GCA_017882765.1 Frankiaceae bacterium | reverse complement strand
CCGAAGCCGCCGCGGCCGAGGCCGCCGCGGCGGCAGTCGAGGCCGCAGCAGCCGCGGAGGCGGCGGCGGCAGCGGGGGCGGCAGCCGGGGCAGCAGCGGCCGCGGCTGCCGAGGCAGTTGCCGCATCCGACGAGGAACCGGAGGACGAAACCGCAACGGACGACGCGACCGTCCCGGGCGACGAGTCGCCGCCGGTGTGACCGCGGGGCCGGAGCCCTACCAGGCGGGAGGCAAAACACTAAGGGGCGCTGACCGCGGAGCCTCCGCGACCAGCGCCCTCGGTGCGAAGCCGCCCTACTTCAGCCGCTCGCGGATCGCGGCCACGTAGTTGGCGCTGATCTTCTTGATGAATTCGGCCTGGGCGTTGATGATTTCCTGAATCCAGTCGAGCGAACTGGCCGTGCCGAGCTTCTCCTCCGCCTCCACGACGCTCTGCAACGCCTTCTCGTAGGCGTCCAGCGCCGAGACACCCGCCGCCTTCGCCGCGGTGATGGCGCGCTCGTTGAGCTCGCGGATGCGTGCGACGGTGCCGTCAACGCCGCCACTGAGCTTCAGCTGCTGCGCGGCCTCGCCCGCCTTGCCGGTGACCTGACCGACGGCAGCCTGCGCCGCGCCGGCCGCCTGCGCCGCGGCACCCGCAGCCTGGCTCGCCGCGCCCTTTACCGCTTCCGTGGCGGAGGACAGCGGGCTGCTCTCGCCGCCGGCCGGTGTCGGTGTGCTGTCTGTCATTTGGGGGTCTCCCTTCTCGGTGATGTCCCTCTGTTAGCAGGTTAGCTAGCTCGTAGCTAACCTGCTCATAGCTTAACTAGTCAACTCATCCGCTGTGTACCGCTCGTCACTGCGCGTCCGGGCGCAGCTCGACCTTCTCCTTGAGCTGCTTCATCACCTCGGGATCGCGAAGCGTTGTCACATCGCCCAGCTCCCTCCCTTCGGCGATGTCCCGCAGCAGCCGGCGCATGATCTTGCCGGACCGCGTCTTGGGCAGGTCGTCCGACCAAAAGATCTGCTTTGGTCGAGCCAGCTTCCCGATCCTGCGGGCCACGTGGTCGCGCAACTGCTCGATCGTGTCGTCCGTACCGGTGCGGCCACCGGCCAGGGTGACGAAAGCCACGATCGCCTGCCCGGTATCCTCATCGGCCTTCGCGACAACCGCCGCCTCGGCCACGGCTTCGTGCGCGACGATCGCCGACTCGACCTCAGCGGTCGAAAGGCGGTGACCCGAGACGTTGATGACGTCATCGATACGCCCGATGATCCAGAAGTACCCGTCCGCATCCCGGCGGGCGGCATCCCCCACAACGTAGGTCGTGGGCAGGAAACGGGAGAAGTAGAGCAGGTCGGCATAGGTGACGTCGCGTTCCTCGCCCTGCTCGCCGCGCCAGTGGAAGGCGACCCGGTCGCCGTTCCCGGCCAGGACGTGTCGGTCCAGGCAGTTGTAGGAGACGTTGATACGGCCGTCGGTGAACCACTGGAAGAACGGCGGGTTGCTGTCGTCGAGAATCGTGGTCGGCGGCGTCGACCAGTCGAGGGCGCGAGCCTGCTCCGCCCAGAACGCGAGAGGGTCCGCGGCGGCGCGGTCGTACTCCGAAGTGTCGTGCAACGCCCCCGCGGCGAAATCCGGCGGTGGATCGAAGGACTCGATCTGCATGAGCCGCTCGAGCTCGGCCTCCAGCGCCCGCTCAACGTCCGTGCCGTCTGCGCCGCCCGTCCCCACCGCACCGCCGGCAAACCGCGGATTGGTAGCCCGAGTGGTGTCAGTCACGTACCCTCCTCGAATCCCCCGGTGTACCCGACCCTGACGAACACGGCTGTCGCAGGAGACAGCCCATCACATCCGCGCGGTCCAGCGGGCAAAGGCTGCCGCTGTTGTGCGCGGAGGCGCCGCCACGATGTCGAGCAACCGGGCCAAGACGGCCTCGCCGCCGGTGGCACCGGACTCGGGCACCACCTGCACCCGCGGGCCGACCCACCCTTGCTCCTCGAGCTCCCCGTGTGCGGGCCGCACGGCTGCATCGGCGGCGTCGAGCATCTCCCGGTCGAGAAGAGAATCGCCGGCCGCGGCCACCGGCGGATGCCCGCAGCGCCGGCGCACCTCGGCCAGAGCCGCCGACTTGGTGAGCATCGCCGGCACGAGGTAGACCTTGCGGCCCTGGACCGACATGGTCCAGCCACCTTCGCCGAGCCAGGCGGCGAGCTCCGCGAGATCCGGGATGCGGTCACGGTCGTGCGCGACAACGTAGACGAACAGGTCGTCCGCGGTACGCACCGTCCGTGCCCAGGCGGGGTCGGCCAGCGCCTCGGCGCGCCGCGCCACGTCGGTCAGCCCCAGCCCGGCTTGGCGCAGGCGCACGCGGACGGCACGGGCCCAGCCGCCGTCGGGATGCCCGTCCACCAGCAGGTGACCCCCGTTGGCAGCGATCGCGTAGCGCACGGGCACGCCCAGGTCGACGCGTCGATACTGTGCGAGCGTGCGGGTCGTCACCGGCACGAACGTGGCTGTGCTCGCGAGGTCGCGAAGCAGCCGGTGCGCGCGGACGGTGAGGAAGGACGCGGCGGCGCCGTCGAGGTGTTCGGCGGTGACCAGCTCCTGCAGCGGCAGTGGGCCCGCGGCCCGCCGGCTGTAGATGAGTGTCCGGTCCAGGTCGCAGGCAACAAGCCATCTCGACGCGGGTGGCGGTGCCGACAGGCCGGCATGCCCTGCGGCCGGCCCAAGTCCTGCGGCCGGCCCAAGTCCTGCGGCCGGCCCAGACCCTGCCGCGAGGCTCACGCGGCCCGCCCGTGCCGCGACAGCGGGCGGATCAGCCCGATGCAGCAGTAGGTGAGCCCATCGCGCTCCTCAACCGGAACGCCCCGGGCAGCCGCCAGATGCAGGACGTGCTCCAGGTCGTCGCCGCGTCCAGGGGCGACAAGAATCCGCCAGGGCACACGCCGCAGCAGCACGCGCGTGGTCTCCCCCACGCCCGGCTTCACCAGGTTGATGTCGCTGATGCCGTGCTCGGCCA
>JADGOW010000272.1 GCA_017882765.1 Frankiaceae bacterium | reverse complement strand
GCCACACGGCCGCCCAGCTGGAGCACGAGCTAGACAAGACCTGCCCGCAGTTCGACGCTGCGCCGCCGACTGCCGTGGCGCCCCCTGCCGTGGCGTCCCCTGCGGTGGCCCCCCCCGGCGTGGCGCACCACGCAGTGGCGCCCCTGGCGGCTTATGGGGCCGCGAACGGTGCGGCGGTGAACAGTAGTGCCGCTGCCAGCCCGGCGGCGTCCGTCACCACCACCAGGGAGGACACCTCCCCGGTGCCCCCGGCGACTGCCGGCCGGGCCGATGACGGGGGCGCCGAACCGCTGCCGTGGGCCAGCTTCAGCAACAGCCGGGTCTGGACCTGACCGCCCGGCCACGACCGGCGCCGCGCGAGCCGATGGGAGCGACGATGAGACTCGAGGGCAGCCTCGACGCGTTCGGTCTGCCGGACATCTTGCAGCTGCTGGCGTTCACCACCAAGACCGGCGCGCTGCACGTCCGACGGGCTTGCGGGCCGAACGCCGCCCCCGCAGCCGGGGTCGTCCACGTTCGTGGTGGCGCGATCGCTGCCGCCTCGTCGGACGTCAGACACGAGGGGCTGGCCCGCCGCATTGTCGCGGCGGGGCTGGTAGACGACGACGCGCTGCGCGAGGCCGTGAACCGCGTGCGGTCCGACGCGTCGGTCGGCCTTGTGCGGGCGCTGCTCGAGGCCGAAGCGGTCACCCAGGAAGCTGCTTTCGGCGTCGCGCGGGAACAGGCCATCGACGCGGTGTGCGAGCTCCTCCGCTGGGCGGAGGGGGAGTTCTCCTTCGGCATGGACGAGCCGGACCGGGATGCCCTGCCGGTGACCCTCCCCGTCGACGAGGTTGTGTCGGAGGGACGGCGCAGGCTCGAAGCGTGGCCGGCACTGACCGCCCTGATCCCGTCGCCGGCTGCGGTGCTCTCCTTGTCACTGAACCCGCCGGAGGACCCCTCGTGCTCCCGGGAGGAATGGGCGCTGCTCTCGCTCGTGGACGGCCGGCGCACGGTCAGCGACGTCGTGTCGCTGCTCGGGCGCGGTGAGTACGTCGTCGTGCGCGCTCTCGCGGCGCTGGTCGAGCGGGGTCTGCTGGTGAGCGCAGGCGCCGACAGTGGTGGCGGCGGTCTTGCCGACCTCGTACGACGGCAGGCGATGCTGCTGGAGATCGAGCGGCCTGACAGCGCCGGCGGCCAGGCCTCCGCTGAGATGACGCCGGCGGGCGCCGTGCCTACTGCCGGCCCGGCGGCACGGGGAGAAACAGCGCCGCCAGACATCGTCATCACCGACCACGAAACCCCCAACGGCAGGTTCGCTGACGACCGTGCCCTGGCTGGCCGGCTCGGTGACGCCCTGCGCGTGGAAGAGATGCCCCTTGCCCCGCCCCCACCCGCGCCGGCACCAGTGACGTCGTCCTACGCCGTTGCCGGCCGGGTACAGATGAGCGTGGGAATGCCGCCGTCGGGGTATCCAACGGTGTCGCCATCAGTGTCCCCATCGGTGTCTGGGCCGGTGCCGCCGCAACAGCAACGCGAGCCCGTCCAGCCCGAAGGTCTGGTCCCCAGCACCGCAGGTTCCGGGGCCCTCGACCCCGCGCCGGCGGTGCGTCCAGCCGCCGACGCTGAGACCCAGGACTCGATCGTGACCAAGAGCCTGCTGTTGCGGCTCATCGCCGGGGTGCGGGGGCTGTAGGAATGTCGTTGCGCCCGCCAGGTTCGGCACGCGGGGTCCGCCGCCGCGGCCGTGGGACCGCAGTCAAGATCGTCATTACCGGCCCGTTTGCGGCGGGCAAGACCACGCTGATCCGGACGATCAGCGAGATCACGGTCCTGTCCACGGAGCGGGGGATTTCCGACGAGTCGGCCGCGCGGAAGCGCGAGACGACGGTGGCGATGGATTTCGGGCGTATCAGCATCGACAGCGACCTGGTCTTGTACCTGTTCGGCACGCCGGGCCAGGAGCGCTTCGACTTCATGTGGGAGGTGCTGGGCGAGGGCATGCTGGGCTACGTCGTGTTGCTCGACGCGACGCAGCCGTCCTCGGCCGAGGATTCCCTGAGCATCCTGCGGGCGTTCCGCAAGATGGCGCCTGTCCCGTTCGTCGTGGCGGTGAACAGGTGCCTCGGTCTCGATCCAGCCGAGGAAGAACGGCTGCGCGGGCTGCTCGAGATCGAGCCGGACGTCCCGGTGCTGCCCTGCGATGCCACGGACCGGGAGAGCGTGAAAGGCGTTCTGCTGGCCCTGCTGTACGCGGTTCTGGAAAGCCTCGATCGGCGGTCCGCTGCGGCGGGGGTCTGACATGGTGCTCGCCTGCCGGCCAGGCCTGATCCGCTTGCCAGACTCGGTGAAGTTCGCCCTCGATACGGCGGGGGAGGCCGGAGCGGGGGACGTGGTCGCCCTGCCCGCCATCCTGCTGGTCTTCCGGGACGGCACCTGCTGCTCGGTGGACGAGCAGAGCCCGGTGGGCCGGGCGCTGCGGGCGCTCGCCGACGTCCTGGCCTTGCGGCCGGGGCGCTCAGCCGCCGGGGTTCGGTGACGTCATGGTCGCCCGGCCGAAGCAGATGGCGGACATCCTCGTCGACCGCGGTCTCATCACAGGCGAGCAGCTGCAGAGGGCGGTCGCCGAGCAGCGCCGGCTCGGCCGCACGCTCGGCCGCGTGCTCGTCGAGCTGGGTATGGTCACCGAGAGCCAGCTGGTGGCGGCCATCGCCCAGCAGGTCGGGCTGCCGTTCGTCGATCTGACCGAGTTCCCGGTCGACCCCTCGGCGGTCACCAGCGTCAGTTCCCTGGTTTGTCGACGGCACGGGGCGCTGCCCATCGGCTACGAGGAGGGTCGCCTTCTCGTCGCGATGGCGGACCCGTCCAACGTCGTCGCCGTGGACGACATCAGGTCTCTGACGGGCCGCGACGTCAAACCGGTGGTCGCGACGCGCGCTGACCTCGCGGCGGCGATCGACCGCTACTACCGGGCCGACGATGACATGGGTGAACTCACGCACACGCTCGACGCCACCGAGGAGGAGGACGAGCTCTCCCGGGTCCGTGAGATCGTCGACGATGCGCCGA
>JADGOW010000271.1 GCA_017882765.1 Frankiaceae bacterium | reverse complement strand
GAACTCCTGGACGTCGACGCCGCTGTCGGCGTGCGCGCCGCCGTTGACGATGTTCATCATCGGGACGGGCAGGATGTGCGCGTTCGGGCCACCCAGGTAACGGAAGAGTTCCAGTTCGGCAGATTCCGCGGCGGCCTTGGCGACCGCGAGCGAGACGCCGAGGATGGCGTTGGCGCCGAGCCTGCCCTTGTCCGGGGTTCCGTCAAGGTCGATCAGCTTCTGGTCGATGACCCGCTGCTCGATCGCGTCGTAGCCGATGAGTGCCGGGCCGATCTCCTCGAGGACGGCCTCGACGGCCTTGATGACGCCCTTCCCGCCATAGCGGGCTGCGTCGCCGTCACGCAGCTCGACGGCCTCGTGTTCGCCGGTCGAGGCACCCGACGGAACAGCGGCCCGAGCCAGCGAACCGTCATCCAACGCCACCTCCACTTCGACGGTGGGGTTGCCTCGAGAGTCGAGGATCTCGCGTGCGCCGATGAGTTCGATGGCCGCCATGGGCACATCCCTTCGCTTGCGGGTCGTTCCTGCCGTTGGGAGAGCATGTGATGCAGGCGCCGACCGGTCCGGCGCCGAACCCAGCCTAGAGGCCAGCGCTCGGCCGGTCCTGTCGGACGCGCCCTCGCCGTGTCGCCCGGCGCGTCGCGCCACACGGGAGCCGCGGTCCGGCGCTCCTTCCCCGGGCCCACGTCCGAATACCGCGGGTCCGAAGTGGCGCAGCCAATTCAGCCGAGAGCACGCAGCCTGGGCAGTACCTGCTCGCCGTACAGGGTCAGGAACCGGTCCTGATCGGGGCCGGGCGCATGGAACACCAGGTGCCGGAAGCCCAGGTCGAGGTAGGTGCGGATCTTCTCCACGTGCTCGTCCGGGTCCGAGGAGACGATCCAGCGGGACGCGGCCTGCTCGACCGGCAGCGCGTCGGCGAGCCGCTGCATCTCGATCGGATCCTCGACTCCGCTCTTCTGCTCCGGGGTGAGCGCCAGCGCCGCCCAGTGCTTGGTGTCCGCCAGCGCCCGTTCGTAGTCGGGGTCGAAGGAGACCTTCATCTCGATGAGCAGGTCGAGGTCGTCCAGGGTTCGGCCGGCCTTCCCGGCACCCTCGGCCAGGGCGGGCAGCAGCGTGTCGGAGTACAGCGAGGGTGCCTTGCCCGATGTGGTGATGAACCCGTCCGCGACCCGGCCGGCCAACCTGGTCGCGGCGGGCCCGGAGGCGCCGATGTAGATCGGCACCGGGACGTCGGGCCGGTCGTAGATCGTTGCCCTGTCCGTGCGGTAGTAGGTGCCGTCGAAGGAGACCCGCTCGCCGGTCCACAACTCGCGGATCAGCGTGACGGCCTCCTTCAGCCTCGCGAAGCGCTCCTTGCCGTCGGGCCATTCCAGCCCCAGCGGCACCTCGTTGAGCGACTCTCCCGACCCGACGCCGAGGATGACCCGCCCCGGGTACAGCACCCCGAGGGTGGCGAAAGCCTGGGCGATCACCGCGGGGTGATACCGGAACGTGGGGGGCAGCACCGAGGGACCCAGCAGCACCCGCTCCGTCCGGGCGCCGACGGCACCGAGCCACGGCAGCGCGGCCGGGGCATGGCCGCCGTCGTGCCGCCAGGGCTGCAGATGGTCGGAGATGAAGACCGAGTCGAACCCGGCCTGTTCGGCCCTGACCGCGAACGCGGCCAGCTCCACGGGTCCGAATTGTTCGGCAGATGCCTTGTAGCCCAATCGCAATGGCATGAATCCTCCCCAACATCGCATCGTTCGGTCAACCCGGAAAGGGGCCGCCGCCGCAGGCGGCGGCTGACGTGCCCAGCCAGCCTACGGATCCGCCGGAGTCAAGGCCCGCCGACGGCATTCTAGAAACCGCGCGCGGCGTCTAGACTGACGGCATGGCGCTCAGCATCAAGACGGCGGAAGCAGACCGACTGGCCCGGGAGTTGGCGGCCGCGACTGGCGAGACCCTGACGGACGCCGTGACGAAGGCCCTGCGGGAGCGTTTGGACCGGGTCCGGACGAAGCAGGACGACTATGTCGAACGGATTCATCGACTCCAAGACGAAATCGCTGCACTACCGATAGTGGATTTCAGAAGTCCCGACGAGATCATCGGATATGACGAGCATGGTCTGCCCTCGTGACGGGACTCGTCGTTGATTCTTCGGCCGTGGTCGCCATTTCCCTGAGGGAACCAGGGCACGAATGGCTCACCGACCAAGTGCGTGATCGCTCCGGCCCGATGATGTCCGCGCCGAATGCACTCGAGGTGACCATGGTGCTGGAAAGCCGACTGGCCGTGAGTTCGGGACTGGGTCGACGAATCCTCACCCAACTCGGGATCGAGGTCATCTCGTTCACCCCGGAAATGGCCGATCGGGGAGCGCACGCCTGGCGCCGATTCGGCAAGGGGCGCCATCCCGCCGCGCTGAATTTCGGCGACTGTTGCACCTATGCACTGGCCGAGCAGACCGGGCTGCCGATCCTCTGCGTGGGCAACGATTTTGCCCGCACGGATCTCCGGGTGATCCGGCCGCCAGACTGAAAGCCCTGACGTGACAACACACGTCAGCACGTCAGGTGAGGTCAGTTCGTCAGGTCAGTTCGTCAGGCCAAGTCGTCAGGTGGCGACGGCGTCACGCACGACCCCGGCGATGGCCTCGGCCTCGATCAGGAATCCGTCGTGGCCGTAGTCCGAGTGCATGATGACCAGGTCCCGAGCGGTGGGGGCGGTCGCGATCAGCTCACCCTGGGACGGCAGGAACAGCCGGTCGGAATCCACCACCGCCACCGTCAGCTCGGCCGAGATGCGCTGCAGCGCAGCGTCGACGCCGCCACGGCCACGGCCGATGTCGTGCGAGTTCATCCCCTCGGTCAGCACCAGGTAGGAATTCGGATCGAACCGCCGGCCCAGCTTGTCCCCGTGGTGCTGCAGATAGGACTGCACGGCGAATCGGCCGCCGCGCAACGTGTCCTCGTCGCCCTGTGCGGCCCGGCCGAACCGGGTGTCCAGTTCGAGGGCCGATCGGTAGGTGGTGTGCGCGATCTGCCGGGCGATGCCCATTCCG
>JADGOW010000270.1 GCA_017882765.1 Frankiaceae bacterium | reverse complement strand
GAGCGGGCCGACCCGCCGGCAGAATGCTCGAGCTGCGGGGAGCGGCTCGGTGACGCCGCCGACGCCGGCGAGGGTTGGGCGCAGGTGTGGGACATCCCGCCGATCGAGATCGAGAAGGTGCATTGGCTGCTGCCCCGGCGGCGCTGCGGCTGCTGCGGGAAGACGACCACCGCCGGTCCGCCGTTCGGCCAGCCCGGCCAGGTCTGCTACGGGCCTAACCTCAACGCCGCGGCGGTGCTGCTGTCCAGCCAGGGCAACGTCGCCGGTCGAGCGCAACGCGGCATGATACGGTTCATTGGCTCGCGTCCGAGAAACGCAAGCCTCTTACCAGGCCGGACGCGGCGAGTGTGTGCATCGTCTGAGCGTGGCCAGGTGCCGGGAAGGATGGGTTCCGTGGGTGAGCAAGAGCCTGCAAGCGCCCAGATCGGGCAGAAGGCCACCGAGATGGCCAGTCAGATCGAGTTGACCGCCCGTGATCTGGCGCGCGTCGGCAAGGAGGCCACCGCTTTGGCCGGTGCGCTGGCAGGCAAGGTGGCCACCGTAGCCGGTAGCCGTCCCGAGGACGCCGACGGCCCGGAGATTAGTCAGCAGGCTTACGAGGTCGCCGGGGCGATCCAAAAGACCACCGGGGATGCCCTGCGCATTGCCCAGAAAGCCGTCGAGATGGCGAGCAAGATCGCAAAGGCGCCCTCCGGCGGGAGCAGCACGCCGCCTGGCCAGGAGCTCCCCAAATAGGGCCAGGAGAAGTGTCCTTTCACGGGGTCCGGACGTTCCTCCAGCCCGCATCCGGCCTGACCCCCTCCGCGACCGCCGGCAAGCCGAGCCGATCAACGCCTGTCTTGGCGGCCGGATCGCGGCGCGCCCGGCCCGGCACCGACCGCCACTTCCCCAGTCCCCGTGCCTGCCGGCGTACGTGCGTGATCATTGAGAGGGCGTGGCGGTGTTGGACGGTCCTGCGCCGGGTGGCCGACCGCTCGGTGAGCGCTGACGATCTCGCTGCTCTCAGCGGTGGGTATGCGGCGGCGGAAACGCCGTCGTCGCTCGTTTACCTTGCTTTGGTAGGAAGACCCCGTGCCGCTGCGCCTCGAGTTCGCTGCCGCGCTGGACCGGCTACGCGAATCCCTTTTGGTCATGGTGTCCCTCGTCACCCGCGTCATGACCGACGCGACGAGCGCGCTGGTCGACCACGACGTGCCGCTCGCCCGGCGGGCGCTCGAACGTGGGTGGCTCATCCACGCCACGACGGCGGACCTGGAAGCCGAGATCACCGATCTGCTCGCCCGCCAGCAGCCGGTCGCCCGCGACCTGCGCACCCTGATCGCCTCGCTGCGCATCGTCGCGGCCCTCGACCGGATGGGCGACCTCGCCATCCACCTCGCCGAGCTCGTCGTCGTGCGGGAGCCCGACCGGGTGGTCCCGGATTCGATGCGCGACCTCGTTTCGCGCATGGGCGAGCTGGACGCCGCACTGTCCACGAGGGTGGGGTGGGCGCTCTACAGCGACGACGAGAAGCTGGCGGCCGATTGTGAGCGCGAGGACGACGAGGTCGATCGGCTGTACCGCGACGTTTTCCACCGGCTCACCAGCCCCGACTGGACCGCGGGTGTGCGGGCGGGGGTCGATCTGGCCGTCGCGGCACGGTTCTTCGAGCGATTCGCCGACCAGTCGGTGACGATCGCGCGGCGGCTTGTCTTCGCCCGCACAGGCGAGCTGCCGCCGAGCCAGCGCACTTCGTCGTCCGGTCGATCATCGAGGGACACCCCACCCGCATGAACACCACATTGTGCCGAAATGAGCCTGGCGGATCTCCGGGCCGGCGTGCCCAGCACAGGCACAAGGGCTCCGCCCCGGCGCCAGGACCTCGCGGCCACTGCGCGGTCGGCCTGACTGTCTCCGGGCAGCGGCCCATCGCTGTACTGGTGGCCGATGTGACGTGGCACGACCGCTCGACGACGACCTCATCGGCGGTGACGTCGAGCTTCAACTTGGGAAGCTGCGGGGCGGATTCGGGCCGGGATACGCGATCCGATCTTGCCTCGTCAGGTTGCCGCGTCGATTCAGGCGCCGCCGGAACGCCGAGTCCTCGACGACGAGGTCGATGCCAGACTTCTCGCGGACCCATCCCCCGACTTCGCGGAAGAGCGGCGCCAGGTCCTCGGGCGTCTCGGGACCGCCGTCGACCACGGTGAAGTCCAGATCCTCGGAAGACCGGTAAGTCTCTAGTGGCACTTGCGCAGGCAGGTGCCGCCCTTGAACACCCAGGTCGGGCTGAGCTTCGGATGGTTCGCGATGCCTGCCAGCAGCCAGCCAAGGACGTAGTCCTTCTCGATGACCCCGACGTCGAGCGACCACTCTGCTCGCAGGTTCAGGATCTCCCGGGCGGGGATCATGACGGTTCCTCGGGGCCGAGCCGAACGTTTACGCGCAGGCCCCACCGGGTGACGCGTCGACCTCTCGACGGCCCGTCCGGGTCGAGCAGGGAAATGCCTGCAGAAACGCGCACGCGACAAGCCGCAATGAGGCCAACGGGATCCTGGCCCAAGACCTCCACGATGTACCCGAGCCGCTTGAACACGGTCCGGTTGCCCAGGCGGTCGCCGTACTCGATCAGGGTGGCCGGGTCGTTGTCGTCGAGGTAGGCGGCCAGGATCTCGGCCACGTGGCGGATGCCGCCGCCCAGTCGCGGCGCATCAAGAATATCTACGACAGTCCGGGCCGGGTCGGCGATACACAGCCGCACCTCGCCTCGCCACACCGTCTCGATGCCCCACTCCAGGCCTGCCGAGGGCACGTGGGCCAGCAGGTAGTCGTGGCCGAGCAATCGGACTGAGGAGGCGCGGACGCGCCCCGTCGTCTTCACGACAGTGGTGCGGAACGTCTGCTCGGTGAGAGCCCAGTGGTTGGCCGCGGGGCTGCTCGCATCCACGGGAACCGGGATGTAGAGCCTGGCCTCTGAGGAACCCGATCGCAAGGCCTTCTGTGGCAGGTTGTCGTATCGGCGGGATGCCGTTCGTAGTGGGAGTAGAAGGCGGTCATCGGGACCGCCCGGAACTGAGGAGAA
>JADGOW010000269.1 GCA_017882765.1 Frankiaceae bacterium | reverse complement strand
GCGACTTGGCGTCGCTTGATAGGGCGACGTTAGGAGCGGATGCGGGACCTGCACGTCCCTGATCGCCGCCACCTGTACCGCCACCCATGCGGCCACCCGTCGGCGTCGTCGGCATCGGCACAGGACGGGCGGGCGCACTGCTGCCCGCATTCAGCCGGACCCGAACCGCCGGGGGGCTCTGTATCCGGGCCCGATTTCCGGATGTCCCGTTCCCGACGTCCAACGCCATTGGACGGATACCCGGGGGGCGCGCACCCCGGGCGCCGGGGGGATGCCGTGCAGCCATTCCCGCTGCGCCCGTCCCCCGACGACCAGCAGGTCACCGGGGCCGGGCGCCAGGTCGACGGGCTCACGTCCGCTCCGGCAATCACGTGGAGCCGACACCCAGGGTCGCCGGGCACCGAAGGTGAGAATCGCGATCAGTGTGTTCTCGGTGTACCGCAGCTCCCGGTCGCGGTGCGCACCAAGCGCGTCCCGGCCGTCGCGGTACAGCGCGAGAGCCGGCCCATCGAACGCCACGCGGTAGGTGGCGCGCAGCGCCTTGTGCGCGGCAAGGAGAGCGGGATGAGCGTGTGGAGGCAAGCTGGCCGCCAGCCGGGGTTCGGTGACCCAGTGGTCGTAGCGCCACAACCGTGCCTGCCGCCATTGCGCGAGCTCCGTGAGCGCAGTCTGCACCCGCTCAGGTTCGTGGACCCAACCGCGCCCCAGATCGACCCAGGACGTCTCGTCGAGCCATCGGCGTGCCAACGCGCCGGGCTGAATCCATTCGTGGACCGCTTCTTCCGACCCCACACTTCGAACCTACGGCCCCGGGTGGCTCAACCGGGCGCCCAGGAACATTTCGCCGGCCGTGCCCAAGATGTTGGACCATACTGGGACCAGCTCGATCCACCTGTTGTCCCCTGGTCGCGGCAGGACCCCCGATGCCGGGATGGGTGGCCGGAACTACATGCCTGCTTTTTCGATCAAGGTGCCCCCTGCCCGGGAATAGCATGACATAGTCCGATTTAGCGGGCTTCGGATCTTGCCTTGAGCCGGGGCATGCATGCAGATCCGGCCAGTCACCGTCACGGTGCGACCGGAAGCGGCGCGCTCCACTTCGGCGGTCGGCGGGGAGGATCGAAGCGCGATGACCACCCCGGCCTGCCGAGCAGGTGCCGAACGGGACCCATACCGGGACCTACGGCCCCTACCCCGGGGGCCCCGACCCGGCCGACCCTGATAAAGCCCGCATTGCCCAAAGGCAGGGGTTCGGCATGCCCGACAGCGGCAACAGCGCGCCCGCCGTCCTCGACATGGACGGCCTGCAGGCACTCGTCAACGAGCTGCACCGGCGCGGGTACACCGTGCTGGGGCCGACGGTGCGCGACGGCGCTATCCGCTCCGACGAGCTGAATTCCGTTTCCGACCTGGCCATCGGCTGGGGCGACGAGCAGGACGCGGCGCACTATCGGTTGCGCCGGCGCGACGACGATGCCGCCTTCGGCTATGCCGTGGGGCCGGACTCCCCCAAGCAGGTGCTCTTTCCCCCGCGCCGCAAGCTCTGGCAGGCCGAGCGGGACGCGATGATCGTCACCGAGGAGCCCGTCCGCGAGCAGCTCACGGCCTTCCTCGGTGTCCGGGCGTGTGAGCTCGCCGCCATCGCCGTCCAGGACCGGGTGTTCCTCGGCGGGGCCGTCACCGACCCGGCCTACGCAAGCGGGCGTCGCACCGCCTTTCTCGTCGCGGTGACCTGCAGCGACCCGGCCGGGACTTGCTTCTGCGCCTCCATGGACACCGGCCCCGCCCCCCGGCACGGCTTCGACCTCGCCCTGACCGAATTGCTCGAGGGCGGGCATCGATTCGTCGTCGAGGTCGGCAGTGCGGCCGGCGCAGACGTGCTGGGCGCGGTGTCGAGTCTGCCCGCGACCGCCGCCGACGTGTTCGCCGCGGCCGAGGTGGCGAGCGCGGCGGCCCGGCGCATGGGCCGACAGATGCCGACCAGCGGGCTCCGCGACTTGCTGTACGACAACGTCGACCACGCGCGCTGGGACGACGTCGCCGACCGCTGCCTGTCGTGCGGGAACTGCACCATGGCCTGCCCCACCTGCTTCTGCGCGACCGTCGACGACGTTACGGACCTCTCGGGCCGGTCCACGCAGCGCTGGTGGGTCTGGGATTCGTGCTTCACCGCAACCCATTCCTACATCCATGGCGGCAGCGTCCGGCTTTCCACCCTGTCGCGTTATCGGCAGTGGATGACCCACAAGCTGGCCGCCTGGGAGGACCAGTTCGGCATGTCCGGCTGTGTCGGCTGTGGACGCTGCATCACCTGGTGCCCCGCCGGCATCGACATCACCGAGGAAGTCGCCGCGATCGCAGCCTCGCCACGGCACGCCACGGCCCGGCCCGCGGACGAGGAGCAGACATGAGGACGATGGAGCAGGAACTCGCCGATCACGCCTTCTTCGCCGGGTTGGACACCGAGGCCATGAGCCTGCTCGCCGGGTGCGCGGTGAATGTGGGATTTCGCGCCGACGAGTACGTCTTCAAGGAGGGTGAGCCCGCCGACCGTTTCTACGTCGTCCGGAACGGGCGGATCGCGATCGAGGTTCACGGGCCCGGTGTCGGCCGGGTGGTCATCGACACGGTCGAGGACGGGGACATCCTCGGATGGTCCTGGCTGGTGCCCCCGTACCGCTGGCTGTTCGATGCCCGCGCCGTCGAGCCGACCACCGCGGTATGCCTCGACGGGAAGTGCCTGCGGGACAAGTGCGAAGCCGACTCCCGGCTGGGCTACCAACTGATGAGCAAGGTCGCGCTGGTGATGACCCGCCGGCTGGCCGCGGCCAGGGTGCAGCTGCTCGACCTGTACGGGCACCGGGGGTTGGGAGAGCACAGTGGCCCGGTCCGCTGAAACCACCCGCCCCGGGCCGGCGCCGGCCCGGACCCGAGGGCCGATGTCAACCCGGCCGTTTCGGGTCGTGCGCAAACACCGGGAGAACGGGGACACGGTCACGCTGGCCCTCGAGCCGGTCGACGGCGTCCCCCTGCCGTTTGCTCCGGGGCAGTTCACCATGGT
>JADGOW010000115.1 GCA_017882765.1 Frankiaceae bacterium | reverse complement strand
GGGCGGCTGCCCGCGGGGCGCCGCCTGGCGGGCGCGCGACCTCGCGGCGACCGACAGGCCGGCGTGCTCGCCCCGGTGGTGACGGGGCTTGCCGCCGTCACCGACTCCGTCGAGCGGCTCGACGAGCGCCTCGCCGAGCTGGCGCGCCTGCGCAGCCATGACGCCGGCCTGGTGGACCGCCTGCACGCAGAGCTCACCAAGTCGAGGGCGGGTGAGCTGACCCAGGCGCTGACCCCGCTGCTGGTCGGGCTCGTGCGCCTTGTCGACCAGATGGACTCCCTGGCCTCCGGTGATGACAAGACGGTGGCGGGAATGCTGCGACGCCAGCTTCTGCAGCTGCTCGACACCGCAGCCGCCGTCACGCCGTTCGCGCCCGGCACCGGTGAGCGCTTCGACCCGCGCCTTCATACCGGCGTGGGAGCCGTCCCCACCGATGACCCCGGCCAGGACGGGCGCGTCGCCCGGGTTCGCCGTCCCGGCTTCCGTCGCGGCGCCGATGCGTTGGTGCGTCCCGCCGACGTGGAGGTCTTCCGATACGCGGCCGGGCCCGCCCCACCTGCCGGTCCCAGCTGAGTTGAACCGGTACGAGCGAAGGAACTGCCATGCCCAACAAGGTCTTCGGTGTCGACCTGGGCACCACGTACTCGGTGATCGCCCACGTCGACGAGTTCGGCCGTCCCGTCGTGGTGCCCAACGCCGATTCCCAGCCGACGACGCCCTCGGTGGTGCTGTTCGCCTCGCCGTCCGAGGTGGTCGTCGGCATGCAGGCCAAGCGCCAGTCCCGGGTGCGCCCGGACGAGGTGGCCAGCCTCGTCAAGCGTCACATGGGGGACGGCGGGTGGCGGTTCCGCGCGCACGGGCAGGACTACTCCGCGCCGGCGGTGGCCAGCCAGGTCATCGCGGAGCTGGCCGCCAGCGCCACCCGCGCGACCGGCGAAGCCGTCCATGACGTGGTCGTGACCGTCCCGGCCTACTTCGGCGACGAGGAGCGCAAGGCCACCAAGCTCGCCGGGGAGCTGGCTGGTCTCAACGTCGTCGACATCATCAACGAGCCCACGGCAGCCGCCTTCGCCTACGGCTTCGGGCAGCAGGGCGCGGCCAGCGAGACCGTGCTCGTCTACGACCTGGGCGGCGGCACGTTCGACTCGACCGTCATCTCCCTCTCCGAGCGGCGCATCGACGTCATCGCCACCGACGGCGACCATGAACTGGGCGGAGCCGACTGGGACGAGCGTCTCGTCCAGCACCTCAGCCAGCAGTTCCAGGAAGCTCAACCGCAGGCCGGCGACCCGCTCGACGATTCCTACGCCACCCAGGACCTGCTCGGCATGGCCGAGGAGACGAAGCAGGCGTTGTCGGGTCGCGAAACCGCCGAGGCCTTCGTCTTCTACAACGGCGGTCGGGCAGCGGTGACCGTGACTCGGGCTCAGTTCGAGGAGCTCACGGCGAGCCTGCTCGAGCGGACCATCGAGCTGACCCGTCGCGTCCTCGCCGCGGCCCAGGGCAAGGGCGTGACCACCATCGACCGGGTCCTGCTGGTCGGCGGGATGAGCAAGAGCCCCGCGGTGGCCCGGCGGCTCAACGAGGAGTTCGGGTTCACCTGCCAGCTGGCAGATCCCGACCTCGCCGTGGCGAAGGGGGCCGCGATCTACGGCCAGAAGAAGGAACTGGAAGCCTTCGTCATCTCCGACCTCGTGGCCCGTGGCGTCCTCGCCGAGGGTCAGACGCTCGACCAGGCCCGACCCGTGGATCTGCACAAAGCCGTCGCCTCCACGGCGGAGGCGTACGGGCTGCCGAGCACCGCTGTCGACGAGCTGGTCGCAACTCAGGTGTCCAACGTCACCAGTCGCGGGTTCGGCCTCGAGATTCAGCGCGAGAACAACGAGGACAAGTACGTCACGTTCCTCGCCCACGCCAACGACACCCTTCCGATCGTCGCCGAGGAAACCTTCGGCACCGTCGTCGACGACCAGCACGCCGTCCAGGTGAAGGTCATGGAGCAGGCGACGGCCGATGAATCCGATCGGGTGGCGGACAACAAGGTCGTCATCGAAGGAATGATCCACGGCCTCCCGCCCGGTTTCCCCCGGGGGACGCCCGTGGACGTGCGCTTCACCATGCAGCGCGACCAGACGATCGAGGTGACAGCACGCCATCCGGGCGCAACCGAACCGCTGGTCCTGCGCGTGGAGGCGGGCGTGTCCTCGGACCGGATGCGACAGGAGGAGCGGGACAAGGTCGACATGCTCAAACGGCGGGGATGACGGCGGTGACGGCGAGTGGATGCCTTTGACGGCAACGCTTACCGCAAGCGGGTGCTCGCGACCCTGGACAAGGATTTTGCCGCCGCCGACCCCGGCAGCGGCGACGTGTTCCTGGTCTTCGACCTCGACCCGGCAGTGACGGACGCCGCCGCGATCCGATCTCGGGTCGACGATGTCGTCGCGTTCTGGAACCGCGAGCTGAGCTCACCGAAGTACAAGGGGCTGGTCGCGCAACTTTCGCGCAGGCGCGAGGACTACACCGCGGTCCTGCTCGACCCCACCAGCCGTCGTGCGGCCGCTGACCGGGTTCGGGCGCAGCGGGCTGCTGCCGACACAGCGCGCTACACCGATCTGGACCGCCTCGCCGGGCAGCTGGCCGGGCGGTTCGGCGGGATCCCGCCCGACCGCGTGCCGACGCTGCGAGCCCTTGCCACCAGGCGGGGACTGTCGGCTGGGGACTTTGCCGCGTGGCTCGGCCGGCACCGGGTGCTCGCGGGCGCCACGGCACCGGCCGAACCGTGGGATGCAGCGGTCCGCCGCCAGATCCGTGACCAGCTCGACGAGCTCGCCCGCACCGAGGACCGCGGGGACGGCTACCCGACCCTGTGGGCCTTTCTCGGTGTGGTTCCCAACGCGAGCCGGGAGCAGGTGCAGGCGCGCCATGCCGAGTTGGTCGCCGGTCTCGGGGCCTCGCGACACAACCGGGCGAAGACTCTGCGGGGCGACCTGCTCGGCCACGTCAAGACGCGGCTACTCGCCGAGGACGGTGCCGCGCGCTACGCGGCGAGTCTGCGCGCCGACGCCCGGGACCGCATCGAGCCGGACGTGACGGAGCAGGCGGTCGTGGCAGGGGAAGTCAGCGCTGCCGACTACGAGGCGCTGGTGGCCCGCATCGTCGGCTTCGGCTGGGGGCTCGACTCGGACGCGGCGCGTGCGGTCGTCCGCGAGACGGCAAGCGGGGTGGGTGTCAGTCTCGCCGTCGCTCCGGCGGTCGACTACGTGCTGTGCGGCGCCTGCCGCACCCCGCAGCCGGCAGCGGCACGCACCCTCGAGACGCGGTGCCGCTACTGCGGCGAGCCGCTGTTCACCGCGTGCCCTGCCTGTGGGGAGGCGGTGGAGACGGCGGCGTCCGTGTGCCCGCGGTGCGGCGAGTCGCTGCAGGCTGTGCGGGCCGCGCTGGCTCTGACCCGGACCGCCGAGGAGCACCTGACGGCCGGCCGGCCGGCGGCCGCCCGTGAGGCGGGCATGCAGGCGCGGGACGGCTTGGCCGCGAGCCGGGTCCCCGCCGCGTTGAGCCGGGTCCTGGCCCGCGCCGACGCAGCGCTCGTGTCGGCTGGGGCCGAATGGGCGGCATTGGCCGATGACGAGTCCGCGGGACGCCTGTTCGGCGCCTACGACCGCGCGCTGCGACTGGCCCGCTCAGCCGCCGACGTCCCCGGCGGGGCGGGGCTGCTGCCCGAGCAGGAAGTCGTGCGACTGGGCGATCGGCGCGCCGGCGTGCTCGCCGAAGTCGACGCCGCCCGCCGCCTCGCGCCGCCGGCGGCTGAGGCCGCGCTGTGCGCCATCCTCGACCGTGTTCCGGATGCCGCGGAGGCGGCGGTGGCCCTGGAGCGGCTGCCGCTGGCTCCGCCGGTGGACGTCACCGCCTCGGCGGAGGGGGAGCAGGGGGCGCTGATCAGTTGGCTGCGCTCGCCGGCGCGGGGAGTCGTCGGGTACCGGGTGCAGCGGGTGACCCCCGGCCCCGGCGGGAGCCTCGATCGGGCGACCGTCGCGAGGACGTCCACGACGTCCCTGCACGATGCCGGGGCACCCGGTGGCGTGTCCCTGGTCTACGAAGTGACCGCTGTAGCCGGCCGCCGCGCCAGCGAAGCCGCGGCGAGCGACCCACTCGTCTTGTACCGCGACGTGGCGGCCCTCGTCGCCGACCCGTCGGAGACGAGCATCGCGTTGCGGTGGGCGGCGCCGCCGGGGAACGGGCGGGTGGTCATCGGCAGGACCTCCGCGGCGGACTCGCCGCTGCGGCTGACGCCGCGCCGCATCGTGCCTGCCGAGCACGGTCGCCACGTCGACGCCGACGTCCCCGGCGGCGCCGTCGTCGTCTACCGGGTCTCCGTGGAATACGCCCGAGTGGCCGGCCCGCCGGTGGTGACCGCCGGGCGCTCCGTGACCTCTCGGCTCAGGCGGCCTCCGCGCCCCGTCCGCGACCTGTTCGCGGCGATCCGGCAAGGCCGCACGGTGGTGTCGTTCACCCCGCCCGCCGAGGGCGAGGTGCAGGTCTTTGCCACCGCCGGGCCCGCTGCCCGCCCCCTGGCCCAGCCCGGGGAGTCGGTCGACGTCACCGGGCTGGCGGCTCGGCCGGGCGTTCGGAAGGTCGGGACGGGGCAGCGGCGCGTCATTGATCAGCATGCGGCGGGCAGGGTTGTCTACACGCCGGTCACGGTCGGCGCCGACGGCGCCGTCGCGGGGGAGGCCGTGGAGCATGTCGCGGCCAACCCCGTCCGCAATCTCGTCGCCCGGGACGAGGGGGCACAGATCGTGCTCACGTTCGCCATGCCACCGGGGGTCACCGAGGCATTCGTGCGCTGGCGCGAGGACGGCTACCCGCAGGGGCCGGACGACCCGGCTGCCTCCGGCGCCAAGGTGACCAACACGAAACTGGAGATCGCCGGGGGCTTCGCGATTCCCGCGCCGCCGGGCGGTGGCCCCCTGTATGTAGCGGTCTATCCCGCCGTGCGTGTCGATCCGAGCCGGCCGGTCGTGGCAGTGCCGGTCGCCGCGCTCGTGGCTGTCCGCGGGTAGGACCCCGCGCCGCGCTGGGGGCCGTCGGGGTGTCGAGCCGCGTCGCGCCGCGCCGCGTCGCGCCGCGCCGCGCCGTTACGGCACGTGCGCCCGAACCCGGCATCGATGTCCCGCGTCGAGGAATCGGCGCCGGTAGCGGATCACCAGGGCGAGGGCAGCCAGCTGGACGACGCAGCCGATCAGGTTGTCCCCGACGTTGTAGGAGACGGCTATGACGTTGGCCAGGCACAAGTCGACGAGCAGTCCGAGCTTCAGCACGGTGACCGCCCGGAGCGGGCAGCCGCGCACGAACAGACCGACCCCGACCAGCAGCAGAGTCGCGGCCGTGAGGTTCGCCGCCGCCAGCAGGCAGACGATCGTCAATCCCTTCCAGTCCATCGACGGCGCGTGGGTGATGACAGCGCCGAAGCCGCCTTCCGAGCTGGGCGGGCGGGTGATGACGGCACCGAAGGTGCCGTCGGCGGGGGCCGGAACCGGCGCGGGCAGCGAGGGCGCAGGCTCGGGGAGGGTCAGCGGGGACGGATCGGTGGGGGGCGACGCCACCAGGCGCAGCACATAGATCGTTTCGATGATGTCTGTGACGGCGAGCAGCACCGACAGGCCGATCACCAGTATCCGCAGCCGGAGTTGGGACAACCAGGATGCTTCGATTCGGTGCAGCGCGGTCCCCAGCCGGTCCAGCCGGCTCGGCGCCAGTTCGGTCAGCGTGGATGCCGTAGCCAGGTGGGCGCGCAGCCTGGCGGCCAGGTCGGTCATCTCGGGGCTCGCCGACGGGTCGGCGTCCACGGAGTCGAGCAGGGCGTACAGGTTGGTCCGGCGCTCGGTGGTCAGCACTCCGTCGACCTCCCAGCCGAGCTGGGCCAACGCCGCGTACATGGCCGAGCGCGAGTCGAGCTCGCGGTTGCGGCTGACCCGCTGGGCGAACCAGACCATCCCCAGCACCGCGAGGTAGACCAGGGGTGCGGCCAGCGGGAAGAAGTAGTCGTTGGCCGAGGTCATGAACTTGCCGATCTCGTCCACGAACAGCCCGGTGCCGACTCCGGCCAGTACAGCCGCGACTCGGTACACGCGGTTGTCGGCGCGCATCAGCGTCATCGCCGTCGCGATGATCAGTAGCAGCCCGCCCCACAGCGCGTGCGCGATGTGGAAGGTCCCGCCCCCGACCCGGGGGTAGCCCGAGACCGCAAGAAATGCCCGCGTGAGGATCACCGATGCCCCGAACGCCACGGCCATCAAGGTGATGTTGCTGCCGGCGTCGAGGCGGTGCGTCTTGCCGCGGCGCGAGCTCGGCGCGGTTCGCGCTTGTGGCGCGGGTGGCGCGATCAGGGTGGTCACCGCGACCTCATGGCAATTTCATCGGCAGGACAAGCAGAGTGCTGAACATGGGCCCCGATCACGAAGGGGTGACGCGGGGGTCATTCCGGGTGAATTCGCCAGGGGGCGAACGCGACGTGGCCGCCGTCCGCCGCTCCGGGGTAATCCCCGCCGGTTCGCCGGTCCAAGATTGTCGTGCACTCCCGAGCCGGATACGCGCTCAGCAGAATCGCGGGGCATGCCCGTCGGGAAATCGCAGGGGGGGTCCATTGTTGTGGTGACAGTGCGCCCGCATCCCGGGAACGAGCCGGGAACGAGCCGGGAACGAGCCGGGCGGATGTGTGGACGTGTGGACGCCGGCCGGGCTGCCTCCCACCGGCACTCCCACCGGCGCGGTGCAGGCGCCGTCATGGTGCGGCGGCCACCATGACTAGCACGCGAGCGGGTAACCCGCACCTCATCCCACTCCTTCCTGGGGACCGATGAGTTCCTCGCCGCCACGCCGTCTCCCGTACGTCTGTGGAAGAGAGTCGACAGGAGCAAGACCGTGACTGCTGAACATACGGCTGCACCCGAAGCCGGCGCTCCCGTCACGGCCCGGACCGTGCCGTCCGGGACCGTGCCGTCCGGGACCGTGCCGTCTGTGACCGTGCCGCCCGGGACGGTGCCGTCTGTGGCAGACCACCGCTCGCGCTGGGTCGCCCTGGTGGTGCTCTGCACTGGCATGCTGATGATCGTTCTGGACGCGACCGTCGTGAACGTTGCGCTGCCCTCGATCCGCAACGACCTCGGCTTCTCCCAGTCGGGCCTTGCCTGGGTGGTGAACGCCTACCTGATCGCCTTCGGTGGCCTGCTTCTGCTCGCCGGGCGCCTCGGGGACCTCATCTCGCGGCGGACCATCTTCCTGGCCGGGCTGGGCGTGTTCACCGCGGCGTCGTTGCTCTGCGGCGTGTCCCAGAGTCAGTGGCTGCTGGTCGCGGCTCGTTTCGTCCAGGGTGTCGGGGGCGCGATGACGTCCGCTGTGATCCTGGGGATGATCGTCACAATGTTCCCCGAGCCGCGGGAGCGGGCGAAGGCGATCGGCGTCTACGGATTCGTCGCCTCCGCGGGCGGCTCGATCGGGCTGCTGGTCGGCGGCGTGCTCACCCAGAGCATCAACTGGCACTGGATCTTCTTCGTCAACCTGCCGATCGGCATCGCGACCGCCGCGCTCGCGCTGCGGCTGCTGGACAAGGACGCAGGAATCGGTCTTGCAAGCGGGGCCGATGTCTTCGGTGCGGCGCTGATCACGTCCGGTCTCATGCTGGCCGTGTACACCATCGTCAAGCCGGCGGCCGACTACGGCTGGAGCGCGGGGAGCACGCTGGTGTCCGGCGCCATCGCGCTCGCTCTGCTAGGTGGCTTCGTCGCGCGGGAGGCGACAGCCCGCCACCCCCTCGTCCCCCTGCGCATCTTCCGGTCGCGGAACGTGTCCGGCGCGAACCTGATCCAGGCGCTGACGGTCGCGGGGATGTTCGGGATGTTCTTCCTGGGGGCGCTGTACCTGCAGCGTGTTCTCGGCTACGACGCCCTGCAGACCGGCCTGGCGTTCCTGCCTGCGACCATCGTCATGGGGACACTGTCCATCGGGTACTCCCAGCGGCTCACGATGCGCTTCGGCGCGCGCCGAACGCTTGTGCCAGGGCTCGTGCTGGTTGCGGTAGGGCTCGGGCTGTTCACCCAGGTGCCCGTGGACGGCAGTTACGCGACCAACGTGCTGCCGGCGATGGTCCTGCTGGGCTGTGGCATCGGGGTCGCTTTCCCGGCACTGATGCAACTGGCCATGTCCGGCGCCACGCAGAGGGACGCGGGTCTGGCCTCGGGTCTGGTCAACACCACGGCCCAGGTCGGCGGCGCGCTGGGGTTGGCACTGCTCGCGACGTTCGCAGCGACCCGGACCAACACCCGCCTCGCCGCGGGCGAGTCCCAAGCGGCGGCCCTGACCAGCGGGTACCGACTGGCCTTCGCCATCGGGGCCGGGCTGGTCGTCGCCGGTATCGTCGTCGCCCTGGTGGTCCTGCAGCCCGAGGGCCAGGCCGCCAGGCAGGCGGCGGGCGACAGTGCCGTTGCCGGCGAGGGCCCCGGCGAGGAGGACCTCGCCTACCCGAACGAGCCCGGTGCCGGTTCCGCGGCGGCCCGGCCGGCCGCCGACCTGGCGGAGAACCGGACGTCGGACGGTCGACGGGAAGCCTCCGCTGCCTTCGAGCCTGCCGGCGGCCCCTGATCGGGCCGGCCCTCCTTGAACACAAGAGAGAGCGGGCCCGCCCGAGTGAGAGCGAGCCCGCCCACTTGAGGAACCCACACCCCGCCCAGGTTCTCCGGTTCGGCCTATTGCCACCCCATTTGGCTTGAAGAGGATAGGAGGGTTTCCCACAGCAAGCAATCCATCCGCCCGCAGGAACTTCGCGAACCGGCCGAAGGAAGTGGTCCGTGAATCCGGGCGCAAGGGTGGCGAGAGCCGCTAAGTACCCCCCTGGAATCTGCCGTCGTGAGGACGGCTGATCCGGTCCGCGCGGCATTCCCGCGTGCGGGGGCGCGTCCTCCAGCTGTTGAGCCGGCTCACGGGAATCACTGTGCTGGGAGCTGGCGATGAGTTTCGCCCCGGACCATCGTCTTACAGGTGGTGCATCCACGCGGGAGCCCGCTCCCGCCTCATGAGAGGACCCAGCGCCCCCATGCAGCAGAAGATCACTCCGAACCTGTGGTTCGACACCGAGGCCGAGGAGGCTGCGGCCTTCTACATCTCCGTGTTCCCGAACTCCCGCATCGTGAACGTCGCCCGCTACACCGAGGCCGGCCCGCGACCGGCCGGCATGGTGATGACCATCGAGTTCGAGCTGGACGGCCAGCGGTTCATCGGTATCAACGGCGGCCCCCAGTTCACCTTCGACGAGGCCGTGTCCTTCCAGATCAACTGTGAGACGCAGGACGACGTCGACTACTACTGGGAGCGGCTGTCCGAGGGTGGCGAGGAAGGACCGTGCGGCTGGCTCAAGGACAGGTACGGCCTGTCCTGGCAGGTCACCCCTCCCGGTATGGACGAGCTGTTCACCGATCCGGACCCGAAGAAGGCCGAGCGTGCGATGAAAGCGATGCTCGGCATGAGCAAACTTGACCTCGCCGCGTTGCGTAGCGCTGCCGAGGGCGTCCCAGTGCCCTGACGGGGAGCCGGAATCCACGCTGGCCGGCGTGGCGAGGGAATACCTCGCCGCGCCGGCCGCGTGTGAGGCCGGCTCGCTGAGCCGCCGCCACTCACCGACCGCCGCCCGAGGGTTTCGGCCGTTCATGCTGCGGCGGGGAGGCCGGGTGGGGCGGGGCCGCGGGGTGTTTCGGGTGGGCCGGGCGGCGGTTGGTCCGGTAATGGGTCCGGCGGCGGCCCCGATGGTGGCGGGCCGGCGGGCGGGTGGTGGGAGCGGGTGGTGCTGTCGGGGGGTGGGGTGGCGGTGGTGGTGCCGTCGGGGTGGTGGGTCAGCGTCCACCCGCGGTGGATCATTCCGTGGTGGAACCTGCACAGCAGCACCAGGTTGGACAAGACGGTGGGCCCGCCGTCGGCCCAGTGTTGGCGGTGATGGCTGTCGCACCAGGCGGGGGGCCGGTCGCAGCCGGGGAACACACATCCGCGGTCGCGGGTGACCAGGGCGCGGCGCAGGTGGGTGGGCACGGTGCGGGTGCGTCGGCCGACGTCGAGGGGTTGGCTGGCGCCGGCGGTGATGATGCGGCTGATCCCGGCGTCGCAGGCCAGTTGGCGGGCCCGTTCGGCCGGGATCGGGCCG
>JADGOW010000268.1 GCA_017882765.1 Frankiaceae bacterium | reverse complement strand
GCGCGACGCGCAACACCGTCCGCAGCTGCCGTTCCCGGCGCTCCCGCAGCACGCAGTTGCCGACGGCGAACGCGCTCAGAGCACCCAGCACGAGCAACTGCATCGCCGTTGTCTGCGGGTCCCCCGGCCGGGTCACGACGACCAGCGTCCCGAGCAGCATCGCATACCCGCCGACCAGCGCCGTCCACGTCCACGTCAGCAGCAGCGACGCGATGAGCGGACCGATCGCGAGCCACGCGACCGAGGCGACCGGTCGGTCCACATCGGCTTCGACCAGCGCCGCTGCCGTCAGCAGGGCCAACAGGACCGGGACGACCGCTGATCGCCTGCGGCGTCGCCTGCTCAGGTGAGGCGAGCGACCGGCGACCGGCTCGTCCGGTGCCGGCAGATCGACCCTGCTCACGTTCGGCTCGACGGCCCGTGGGTGCTCACTGGAGCGCCCCGGGCTGGCGGAGCCGTCCGGTCTTCTGGGGCGATGCCCAAGCGGGCATCGGCGGCGGGGCGCTGCTCCGGCTCTCGGCGAGCAGGCCCAGCAACGGGCCCGCGGCAGACGTCGGCGCGCTCCTGCCCCCGACGGCTCATGCTCCCAGGCTACGTGTCGACACTGTCGACGCACCCGCTGCGCGGCAGGGCGCAACGCGACCTGCCCGTTCACCGCTGTCAACGGCGGCTGAACGCTGGTCAGCGTGCGGCGGGTGACGGAGGTCAACCCGGCCCACGTCACGACTCCCACGGGCCCAGCACCTGCTGGTATCTGGCCGGTTATGCGAGCACGTCGAGGTGACGTCCCGACCCTGCGACCCCACTGTTCGCGCCGCCTTTCGGTTCCCGGCGTTCTCTTCTTGGGCCACCGACAGCGGCGCCGATCGGCACGAGGCTAAAGGCGCCCTCCTCCTCCTGCGCGTTGTGCAGCCGGAGCACGGCATACAGCCCGTAGAGCAGGCGCCGGAGTTCGACGACGTCCTCGGGCTGCACGGTCTCGTTGTCGAGGCCCGTGAGAAGCCGCCGTAGCCGGCTGACCTGGTGCTCGATCTCCGCGTGCGTGCGGCTGGTCGCCGCCGTCGCCTCCGTCCCGTCGAGCGCTCGGGCCACTATCGGGACGAGCAGCGCCTCCTCGGCCCGCTCGTGCGGGAGCAGTTCACCTTCTAGCCGGGCCAGCAACGTGCGCGCCGGGTCGAGGTCGCAGTCGCGCGTCGACAGTCCGTCAGCCACCGATCGGATCCGCTCGACCGCCGGCAGCACGGCGTCGTGCTCGGCCCGCAGCCGGGTCGCGGTGGCGACGTCTACGGGGGGCATCGCGATCGTGTGGATCGCGCCGGGCAGCACCGCCCGTAGGGCGATACCGATCGCCAGCACGTCAATGACCTCCTGCAGGATCGCACCCGCCGCGGGCGGGAGGAACCCGACCGCGGCGGCGACCATCGCCACCAGCGACAGGCCCATGCCGATGAGGACGGCCTGCAAGGCGATCCCCTTCGAGCGGCGCGCGATGAGGATCGCGTCGGCTAGGGCGTCGACCCGGTCGACGGTGAGCACGACGTCGGCCGCCTCGGACGACGCGGTGGCCCCGCGCGCGGCGAGCGCCACCCCGGCGCCGGCCGCCGCGAGCGCGGGAGCGTCGTTGACCCCGTCCCCGACCATGATCGTCGCACCGTGCGCTGACTCGCGCTCGATCGCGGCGAGCTTGTCCGCGGGATCGCAGTCGGCCAACACGGTGTCGACGCCCACAACCCGCCCGACCATGTCCGCGATGTCCGCGCGGTCGCCGGTGACCAGGACGACACGGGTGACCCCAGCCTCGCGCAGCGCGCGCACCATCCGGGGCGCGTCCGGCCGGATCGGGTCCTCGAGCAGGAAGGCGCCCGCCGGCTCGTCGTCAACGGCGGCGAAGACCGTCAGCGAGCCGTCCAGGTCGGCGCGTCGGCGCACCTGGCGCACCCACGGCGGCGGCTCGCCGCCGACGACCCACGAGGCCTTACCAAGCCGCACTCGGTGCATGCCGACGGTCCCCTCCAGGCCGTAGCCGTGCACCTCCCGAACGTCGTCGGGCATCTGCAGGGCAAGCCCGCGACGGGTGCCGGCGGTGACGATGGCGCTGGCGAGGACGTGCGCCGAGACCTGGTCGAGCGAGGCGGCGAGCCGCAGTAGCTCGTCCGCGTCGATCCGACCGCCGGCCGTGACGACGTCGGTCAGCCCCGGTCGCCCCTGGGTCAACGTGCCGGTCTTGTCGAAGAGCATCACCTGCCCAGCGGCCAGGCGTTCGAGGGCGCCGCCGCCTTTGATGACGACGCCGATGCGCGCAGCCCGGGACAGGCCGGACATGATCGCGATCGGGGCCGCGAGCAGCAGCGGGCACGGCGTCGCGACGACGAGCACGGCGACGGCGCGGACCGGGTCCGCGCTGAACGCCCAGGCCGCGGCCGCGAGGACGAGCGTGAGCGGGACGAAGAGGACGGCGAACCGGTCGGCGGCGCGGACGAACGGCGCCGACGCGGCCTGGGCCTGCTCGACGAGGCGCACCACCCCGGCATACGTGGATTCCGCGGCCGCCGCGGTCGCGACCAGCTCGATCGGCTGCCCCGCGTTGACCACGCCGCTGCGGACGTCCTCGCCGGCGATCCGCTCCGCCGGCCGCGACTCCCCGGTGAGCGCGGATTCGTCCAGCACCGCCGAGCTGAGGAGCCGCCCGTCCACCGGGACGACCCCGCCCGCGCCCACGAACAGGCGGTCACCAGGGACGACCTCGGCCACCGGGACCTCGACGACGCCGCCCTCGACGCGGCGCCGGGCTGTGCGCGGGGCCCGCTCGACCAGCAGGCTCAGCTCGCGCCGCGCCCGCGCGGCCGCCCGGGCCTCCAGGAGTTGCCCGCTGGCGAGCATCACCGTGATCACGGCGCCGGCGAAAGGCTCGTCGACCGCGAGGGCGCCGGCCAAGGCAAGCACCGCGATGACGTCGACGCTCGGCTGGTGGCGTCGGAGCGCGCCGACTGTCCACGACACCGAGAAGACGAGGCCCAGTATGGTACCGGCGATCCACAAGACGCTCGCGGGCGTCGCGCCCGCCAGCAGCCAC
>JADGOW010000267.1 GCA_017882765.1 Frankiaceae bacterium | reverse complement strand
GGTTCTGGAGCAGGTGACGCTCCGCGACATCGTCGAGGGGACACTGCCCGAGGACGTGGTGCGGCTGACCGCCGATCCGGAAGCCTGGAAGCCGCACTAGCCTCGGCCGCCGGGTCGGGTGGCTCGGAGCCGTGGGGTCTTGCGAGCCACGCCCGACTCGGCCAACCGTGGCCGCCTCCGATTGTCGAGATCAACACAGGCGTGAATTCCCGCCCGAAATGTCCCCACAAATCGGACGCAAAAAGCCACGTGTGTTGATCTTGGCCGTGGGCGCCGGCCGGGGGCAGGGCCGGCTGTGGGCAGCGCCGGCCGTGGGCAGCGCCGGCCGTGGGCAGGGCCGGCCGTGGGCAGGGGGTTGCCGTCACCGGGACTCTCCCTGGTTCGCGCCGGCCGGTGCCGGCCCCCCGCGCATCTTAAGAGAACGTTCAGTAAGCCCGTTCTGGCCGGGGAGCGTGTATCCCCGCCCGCCGGGGCGGAAATCCCCGCGCCACGGGGGCGTGGGCGCCGGTACCGTTTCTGTCCGTGATCCTGCGGATGTCGACCCTGTTCCTGAGAACGCTGCGTGAGGACCCGGCCGACGCGGAGGTGCCCAGCCACCGCCTGCTGGTCCGCGCCGGCTACATCCGCCGTACCGCCGCGGGCGTCTACTCCTGGCTGCCGCTCGGAAAGCGCGTCCTGGACAACGTCGCCCGCATCGTGCGCGCCGAAATGGACGCCATCGGCGCTCAGGAGGTGCTGCTGCCCGCCCTGCTGCCGGCCGAACCGTGGCAGCGCACGGGTCGCTGGGAGGCCTACGGCAGCGAGTTGTTCCGCCTCAAGGACCGCCGCGACGGCGACTTCCTGCTCGGCCCCACCCACGAGGAGGTCATCACTCTGCTCGTGAAAGGCGAGTACTCGTCCTACCGGGACCTGCCCGTCGCGCTGTACCAGATCCAGAACAAGTACCGGGACGAGCCGAGGCCCCGCTCGGGCGTCATCCGCGCCCGCGAGTTCCTCATGAAGGACGCCTACTCTTTCCACACCGACAGCGACAGCCTCAAGACGACCTACGAAGAGTTTCGGCGCGCCTACGAGCGCATCTTCACCCGGGTCGGGCTCGACTACCGCATCGTCGAGGCCCAGGCCGGCACGATCGGCGGGGATGTCAACAACGAGTTCCTCGCCCCCGCCGAGGTGGGGGAGGACCTGTTCGTTTCGTGTACCGCATGTGACTACGCGGCGAACGTGGAGGCCGCCCACGTCGGGCGCGGCGAGGTGAACGTCCCGGACGAGGGCCATCCGCCGATGACCGAGGTGCACACGCCGGGGGCGCCGGGCATCCACGACGTGGTGGCGGTCCTCGGCGATGTGGAGGCCGACCAGATGCTCAAGACGATCATCTACAAGGTCGGTGGCGAGTACACCGCGGTGCTCCTGCCCGGTGACCGGGAAGTGGACGAGACCCGCCTGGCCGCCGCCGTCGCCCCGCGGGAGGTCGAGCTCATAGGCGAGGAGGATTTCGCTGCCCGTCCCGACCTCGTCCGCGGCTACGCCGGCCCGCAGGGCATGCAGGAGCGGGGGGTGCGGGTGCTCGCCGACGTCCGGGTGCTGCCGCACAGCACGTGGGTGACGGGGGCGAACAGGCCCGACCACCACGTCCGGGATGCGGTGAACGGACGCGACTTCACCGTCGACGGCTACGTCCATGTCGCGACGCTGGCCGCGGGCGATCCCTGTCCGCGCTGCTCGTGCCCGCTGCATATCGGTCGCGGCATCGAGGTGGGCCACATCTTCCAGCTCGGCCGCCGCTACACCGATGCCCTCGAGCTGGACGTGACCGGCCCTGACGGGGCCCCGGTGCGGGTCACGATGGGCTGCTACGGCATCGGCGTCAGCCGCATCGTGGCCAGCGTGGTGGAGCAGAACGCCGATGCCGCGGGCATCCGGTGGCCGGCCGAGATGGCACCGGCCGACGTGCACATCGTGGCGGTGGGCAAGGGCACCGAGCAGCGTGACGCCGCCGAGCGTCTGGCCCGGGAACTGGACGAGGCGGGCCGGCGGGTGTTGCTCGACGACCGTGCGGTCGCGGCCGGGGTCGCCTTCGCCGACGCCGACCTGTTGGGCGTCCCGACGATCGTGGTCGTCGGCAAGGCGCTGGCCGAAGGTGCGGTCGAGGTGAAGGATCGGCGCTCGGGTGAGCGCCGCCGCGTGGGCCTCGACCGGGTTGTCGCCGAGCTGGCATGACGGCCGAGCTGGCATGACGGCCGAGCTGAAATGACAGCTGGGCCGCGATGAGCGGGGCGTCCGTCGAGGCGGTCGTCTTCGACTGGGGTGGCACCCTCACCCCGTTCCACGACGTGGATCTGCTCGATCTGTGGCGGGCCGCCGCGCGTCGCCTCGCGCCGGAGCGCGCCGAGGAGGTGGCCGCGGCGCTGCTCGCTGCCGAGCAGCGCTGGTGGGAGGAGGCCGTCGCGAACGGTCGCAGCGGCACGACCCACGACGTGCTGCGCGCGGCTGCGGCGGCGACGGGGCTCGACGTCCCGACGGAACTGCACGACGAGGCGCTGCTGGCGCACCTGGATGCCTGGACGCCGCACACGCGCACGCTGCCCGAGGTCGCCCCGCTGCTCACCGAGTTGCGGGGGCGCCGCATCAAGATCGGCCTGCTGTCGAACACGCACTGGCCCCGCCAGTGGCACGAGCACTGGCTGGCCCGCGACGGCGTCCTGGATCTGATCGACGCCCGCGTCTACACCAGTGACCTGCCCTGGCTCAAGCCGCACCGGCAGGCCTTCGACGCGGTGCTGGCCGCCCTCGGCGGTGTCGCCCCGGCGCGTGCTGTGTTCGTCGGGGACCGACCGCTCGACGACATCAGCGGGGCGAAGAACGCGGGGATGCGCGCCGTGCTCATCCCGAACAACGCGGTGCCGGGCTACGACGTCGTGCCGGACGCGACGATCGAACGGCTGCCCGACCTGCTCGGGGTGCTGGCGGCCTGGTGAGGCGGCCGGGAGCACCCCGGCCGCCGGCCGCCCGGCTACGCCCCGCCGGGGAACGCTGTCGTCGCCCGCGCCGGTCCAGCGCCGCTGAGCAGT